>URHQ01000134.1 GCA_900547655.1 uncultured Collinsella sp. | reverse complement strand
GAGATAGGCTCCGGTCTCGTGGGCTCGGAGATGTGTATAAGAGACAGCCAATACGGCCTCGCAGTTGTTCGTGATCTTCCTTGGTCTGGTGCTTGCGTACTGGATGGCCTGCGACTACCCTCGCATGCACCACGAGATTTGCACCATCATCGGTCAGGAGAAGGAGACCTCGTACCGCTTTATGGTCGCCATCCTTTCTCGCTCTGTCGGCGGCTACATGCGCGGTATGGTCGTGACGTCCATCTGCGGTGGTTTCCTCGCCTTTATCGGTTTTATGATCATCGGCCATCCGTATGCGGCGCTCATGGCTATCTTTACCGGCATCATGCATTTGGTTCCGGTCGTCGGTCCTTGGGTGAGCGCAGCAATCGCCACGGTGCTCGGCTTTATGTTCAGCCCTATGTTGGCGTTGTGGACGCTCATCGTGACGATGGTCGCGCAAAACGTCACCGATAACGTGATTTCGCCCAAGGTTATGCAGAGCTCGGTGCAGGTGCATCCCATTATGAGCCTCACGGCGCTCGTTATTGGCTCAGCACTCATGGGCCCCATCGGTATGATTATTGCCATCCCGCTGTGCGCGGCCCTCAAGGGTATCTTCGTGTACTACTTCGAGAATGAGACCGGCCGCCAGCTTGTGGCCTATGACGGTGCCGTGTTTAAGGGCACGCCGTACCGCGATGCCGATGGCAACCCGGTCGCCGCCTACGACGCGCTCGGCGACGACACCTTCATCTACGAGTCCGAGCTCATCGGCAACGAGACTGCGCCCGAGGCCAAGGCCATGCCCAAGCCCGAGCTCGATAATCCCTGGATCAAGCTCTCGGGCCTGCAGCCCGATGCGACGGGCTTCTTCAAGAACCCCTTCGCTAAGGATGACGATTCCAACACGGATGACGACACCAAAACCGGCATCGACGGCTCCATGGACGATGATGACAACTAGCGGGGTAATTCGGATTAATATTCATACGCGCTAACATGCAATTTCGCTGAAGGGCCGGCATTGTGCCGGCCCTCTTTTTTGCATGGGCGCGGCGGGATGGTAATATCGTTACGTTTGAACTGTTTCGATGTGAAACCGAGGAGATTCCCTCTATGAGTGCTGACTACCCGTCAATGACTACGGCCGAGATCCGCTCCAAGTTCCTCAACTTCTTTGAGGAGCGCGGTCTTAAGCTCTATCCTTCTTCGTCCCTCGTCCCCGACGATCCTTCGCTGCTGCTTGCCAACGCCGGCATGAACCAGTTTAAGGAGTACTACCAGGGCAAGAAGACCATGAAGGAGATCGGCGCTATCTCCTGCCAGAAGTGCGTCCGCACCAACGACATCGATTGCATCGGCGAGGACGGCCGTCACCTGTCCTTCTTCGAGATGCTCGGCGACTTCTCCTTTGGCGGCGTCTCCAAGCAGCAGGCCTGCGCTTGGGCCTTTGAGCTTATTACCAAGGAGTTCAAGCTGCCGCTCGACCGCCTGTACTTCACCGTCTTTACCGAGGACGACGAGACCCACGATGTGTGGCGCTCCCTGGGCGTTGCCGAGGACCACATCTCCCGCCTGGGCGAGGATGACAACTTCTGGGCCGCTGGCCCCACCGGCCCCTGCGGTCCGTGCTCCGAGATCTACTTTGACATGGGCGAGGAGGTCGGTTGCGGCAGCCCTGACTGCAAGCCCGGTTGCGACTGCGACCGCTTCCTGGAGTTCTGGAACCTCGTCTTTACCCAGTATGACCGCCAGGAGGACGGCTCCATGCCGGAGCTGCCGCACCGCAACCTCGATACGGGCATGGGCCTGGAGCGCATGGCCGCCATCATGCAGCACAAGACCGCTAACTACGACGGCGATCTGATGCAGCATCTCATCAAGCTGGGCGAGGAGATCAGCGGCAAGACCTATGACGCCGACGATTACTCCGGTGCCAGCCGCTCGCTGCGCATCATCGCCGACCACTCCCGTGCCGTTGACTTTATGATCTCTGACGGCATCCTCCCCGGTAACGAGGGACGCGAGTACGTCCTTCGCCGCCTGCTCCGCCGCGCCGTGTTCCACGGTCGCCTGTTGGGCATCGAGGGCGCCTTCCTGACCAAGTTCATCGACGAGGTTAACGCTCAGATGGGCGAGGCTTATCCCGAGCCTGTCTC
>URHQ01000133.1 GCA_900547655.1 uncultured Collinsella sp. | reverse complement strand
CGGCCCTGCCGGGGCGCGAGGCGTAGGGACTACCCACACGAACTCACGAAGGCTCTTTATTTTGGTAGGTTTTATCTGGTGAAACAGTAAAGGCCTTGGCTCGTTTGGTGCGAGCCGAGGCCTTTTGCGTTGGGTGGTTGCTGTCGGTGGTGAACTAGAACAGGAAGCCGATGGCGATGAGGGCGATGCTGACGATGAGCACGGCGATGTCCAGGCCCTTGATGGGGTAGCGCTTGTACGAGCTGGCGCGCGTACGCAGATAGAAGCCGCGCTGTTCTGCCGCCAAGGCTGTGGCATCGGTCTTGCCCACGCTCGAGATGAGCAGCGGCACGCACAGTGGCAGCATGAGCTTAAGCTTCTTGATGGGGTTCTTGGTGTCGTACTCGACGCCGCGTGCGGTCTGCGCCTCCATGATGGCGTTCATCTCTTGACCAAACACCGGCACGAAGCGCAGCGCCGTGGTAAAGGTGAAGGCATAGCGATACGGCACGTGCAGCACCTCGACGCAGGCGTTGGCAAGGTCGTTGAGCTTGGTCACCATGAGCATGAGGATGAGTGGTAACGCCACACCCAGCAGGCGCAGGCAGGCCTTCGATCCTGTGATGAGGCCCGTGTCGGTGATGAAACCCCACACCACGTTGCCATCGCGCATAAAGGCCAGCTGGAGCACCAGCATGATAAGCGCGAGCGGAATCAGCAACTTGAGCAGCGAGAACAGACGGTCGACGACGCCGGCATAGGCACCCAGTGCAAGGGTGAGTGCCAAAAAGCCCAGCAGCGCCACGTAGGTGTCGGACAAGAAGATGCCGACGATGATGGCGGCGGCGAGGCCCAGTTTGACGACGGGGTTCAGGCGATGCAGTAGCGTATCGCCCGGCATGTAGTCGATGACGTTAACCACGGTGGACCATCTCCTTGGTAATTCGAACGACATCGGTGACCTCGCTCACCTGCGCAAAAGCGGGCGAGACGGAAGATGCCAGACGGCGCGAGAGTTCAATAACCTGGGGAGGCTCCACGTAGGCACGCCGCATGAGCTCGATGTTCGAGAATAGCTCGTGCGTGCGGCCGCGGTCGAGGATACGACCGTCGGCCATTACCACAATGCGCTCGGCAAAATCCGAGACGACTTCCATATCGTGGCAGACCATGATAACGGCGCAACCACGCTCGGCCATGGTGCGCACCGTTTCCATGACGGTCATGCACTCGCGGTAATCAAGGCCGCTCGTGGGCTCGTCGAGCACGACGATCTTGGGTTCAACTACCACGACGGAGGCAAGCGCCACCATTTGTCGCTGGCCGCGCGAAAGCGAGAAAGGTGCCTCATCGGCAGGCAGGCCAAAGCGGTCGATGACGAGTTGAGCACGACGCAGAGCCTCGGCACGGTCCATGCCGCCAAGCTCCAAGCCAAAGGCGACCTCGTCGAGCACGGTGTCCTTGCAGATCTGACGGTCAGGGTTTTGGAAGAGGGTTGCGACCTCGCGGGCAATGCGGCTCGTGGGAACGGCTGCGGTATCCAGTCCCGTGACGCGCACGCTGCCCGAGGCGGGCTTAAGCAGGCCCGTGAGCAGCTTGGTGAGCGTGGTCTTGCCGGCACCGTTCTGGCCGACGATGCCCACGAGCTCGCCAGGATAGAGCGTCAGGCTAAGGTCGTGGACGGCGGCGCCGCCATTGGGATAGGCAAACTCAACATGGTCGAAGGTGAGTACGGGTTCGGCGTCCTTGGCATGAGGGCGCAACGACGGTGCATGCGGGGAACCGGCGGGTGCCTGGGCTTCGATGGCCGCGTGTGCGGGGTCGACGATGCCCGAAATCAGGCGCTCGGCCTCATCGACATCCAAGCAAGGGGTACCGCTTACCAGACCATCGGCCTCGAGGCTATTGAAGATACGCGTGACGCGAGGGCAGTCGACGCCGATGGCACGGAGCTCGTCGGTATGCGCGAAGACCTCGTGTGGCTCGCCCTGCAGCGCAATTTCGCCATGGTTGAGCACGAGCACGCGGTTGCAGTACTCCGAGAGCAGGGCGACCTTTTGCTCAACGACGACGATGGTGATTCCAAGTGCGCGGTTTGCCTCACGCAGCGTCTCGAAGACCAGCGTGGAGCTGGCGGGGTCGAGTGCCGCGGTGGGCTCGTCGAGAACCAAGACGCGCGGACGCATGGCGAGGATGGCGGCGATGGCTACCTTTTGCTTCTGTCCGCCCGAGAGGGTGGCGATCTCGCGGTCGCGCAGGTCGCTGATGCCGACGGTCTCGAGAGTTTCGCTCACGCGCTGCTCGATCTGGTCGT
>URHQ01000132.1 GCA_900547655.1 uncultured Collinsella sp. | reverse complement strand
TCGTGGCCACCATGGTCGTGGGCATCATCGGCGCGTTCTTCGGCGTGCTGGCGTAAGGGCCCGGCTGCATAGATTTTCGTTGCAACCTGGAAAGGGGATGGAGCAGGCCTATGCTCTCCATCCCCTTTTTGTATAGAAGGAGTTCGTATGTTCGCGAAGGGTCGCGAAGCAATGCGCCTGACGCCGGCAGAGGTCAGGCTGATTCTTATTGAGTCCCTGCAGTGGTGCGCCAACAACGCGGTCTACTTTTTGGGGCTTATCGGTGCGGCCACGTATGATCTGGCCGGCACGGCCTTTTTGGTTGCCGCCATTACGCTCGCGCGCAATCTTATGACGTCGGCGGGCAATATGGTGTCGGGCTCGGTCATCGACCGCTTTGGACCGCGCCGGACGTCGTTTGTGACGTGCGTGATTACGGCGGTGCTATCGCTTGGCGTGGGGCTAGCGCCGTTGTCTGTCCCCGGGCTTGTGTTTGCCGCGTGCGTCTTGGGGCTTGCGGGCGGCTTTATCAACACCTGCACGCATGCGTTTCCGGGATACTTGGAGTCGACCACCGAGGGCCGTACCCGCGTGAACGGTCTCATGGTGTTCTACAGCAATATCGCCTATACCGCTGGCCCGCTGCTCGGCGGTGCCATCGTGAGCTGTTTTGCCACGCAATCGGTTTATCTGCTCATGGCGGGCATGATGGGTGTGGCGGCCGTGCTCTCCTTGGGCTGTCACGAGTGTGTTGCTCCCGCAAAAGGGGAGAAGCCGAAGGGCGGTATTCTGGGCGGCATGGCCGAGGGTGCGCGACTTACGTTTCGCGACCACGACTTGCGCCTCATCTTTATCTCGGGCTTTTTGGGTTTCTTTGCGTTTGGCGCGTTCGATTCGCTGGAGTCGTTGTTCTACCGTGATGTACTCAACGTGGATATCGTCTGGCTGGGCTGGTTGTCCTCGGTCGTGGGCCTCACTTCCTCGGTGGGTGCGTTCATCCTGACCAAGCTTTCTGCTCGCCATGTCAACCTGCGATTGCTGCTCGGCGCGCTCATGGCCGTGGGCATTGGGTCCATGGTGTACGTGGGCACCGATATGCTGGGGGTCGCGATTATCGGTCAGGCGATTAACGGTCTGGCCTGGGGGTTCCTGGAGCCGCTGCAGATGATCTTGATTCAGGAGCGTGCCGACATCAAATACCTGGGGCGCATTACCGGCTTTGTGCGTTTTGGCCTGATGAGCGCCGGCGTGCTGCCGCTGCTGGCGGCTCCTTTTTTGGCGGAGGCTTTGGGCGTCCAAGCGGTGCTATTTGGGGCATCGACCATTATTGCGCTGGTAGGAACGCTGTTCTTTGTCACACAAGGGAGGCGCCAGAGGTGTTAGCTATACATTCAATTCTAATTTAATACCACTCACCAGAGAATTTCGACCGTTCACCGAGGATTGGAACAGATTGATAAGTGGTATTAAAAACACCTTAGGTGTATGTCTATAATTGGTATCGAAAAGAAACGCGATGTATAGAGTCGCGTGCAGGACAGAAAGGAAAAGCCATGAAGGAAACCGAGAAGATCGAGATCATGCACTTTAGCCAGGAGGGCTATCTCGAGGACGGCAAGAACGTCTATGAGACCGGCAAGAAGATGATCGAGCTCGCCGACAAGGTCGCCGACGAGGGCTACGACGCCGTGTTCCTGATGGGCGTCGGCGGCACCTGGGACGAGCTCATGCAGCTCGAGTACCTCATGAACAAGTTCGGCGACCGCGACCTCGAGGTCTACCTGATCCACGCCGCCGAGTGGAACGTCTCCGGCCACAAGCGCATGACCGAGAAGTCCGTCGTGATCACCGCCTCCGAGTCCGGCACCACCCCCGAGGTCCTCGAGGCCGTCAAGAAGATGAAGGGCATGGGCGTGCGCGTCTACGCCATGACCAAGCCCGAGGGCCCCATCGGCCAGGCTGTCGGCGCCGAGAACTGCGTCAAGATGGCTTCCGATCACGGTAACGGCGGCTGCGAGATGGGCTACTACCTCGCCGACTGCTTCGGCCTGCGCCTGCTCAACCGCCGCGGCTGCTTCCCGCAGTTCGACAAGTTTATTGAGCAGACCAAGGATGTTTGGACCCATCTGGTCGACATCCGCAAGAGCTTCGAGCCGCGCGCCGAGGAGCTCGCCAAGAAGTACGCCCTGGCCCCCTACACCATGTTCATCGGCTCCGGCGCCCTGTGGGGCGAGACGATCCTGTTCTCGATGTGCATCCTGGAGGAGATGCAGTGGAAGCGCACCCGCTACATCACCTCGGCCGACTTCTTCCACG
>URHQ01000131.1 GCA_900547655.1 uncultured Collinsella sp. | reverse complement strand
CCAGGCCCGATTTTGCCTCTTGACAATGTCCTGCTCATATTAAAAGGAACGTCCCCAAGTGCCGCCTTCAGCAGCGATGGCAACGACGCAGGTAGAGGATGGACAGCGAGCGACGTCCAGGACGAACAAGTTGGCATGAAAAAGGCGAGGCATAGACCTTCTGGTCATGCCTCGCCTTTTGAATGACAAATTGTCGTCCTGGGCGGCGCGCAGCGTCGAGCAGTTGCGGCGTTTGGTAAAACGCCGCAACGAACTAGCTCAGCATTGCATCCATCATCTCGGAGTTGACGGAGTCGTCGGCAGACCACTCACCGTCGTCGTTGCAGGTGTACTTGAAGATAACCGTGGTCTTCCTGGGCTCGGTGGCCTTGGTCACATCGACCATAACCTGACCGGCCATCTTGTACAGCTCGTCATCGGAAGGAACCGTGTCAAGCGCAGCGACCTTCTCCTGATACTGGGTGGAGAAGTCCTCGACGATCTTGTTCATAGACTTGCAGGTGATAGAGACCTCGGCGGTCGCGACGCCCTTGTCCTCGTCGACCGTCACGTCGCCGATCTTGTAGTCAAAGCCCTCGAGATAGGTCTTGGCATACTCCTTGGGATCGATACCCAGCTGCTCGAACTCGTCGCCCGAAGCCTCCTCCAGACCAGAGAGGAAGTCGTCGCCACCGTTCTTGACCTCGTCAAACTGCGTCGTAAGATCCTCGGTGATGAGCTCCTCAACCGAAGGACCTCCACAGCCGGAAAGCACGACCACGCATGCAACCAAGACGGCCATGAGGGGCGCAAGCAGCAGCTTCTTTTTCATGTTGTTCCTCCCAATGAGCGGCACCGCGCTTCCCGGACGCGGCACACGTTGTAATAAGTAAGCCCATACTATCCACTTATGAACACCCTCGGCAACGCGAAGGCGTGGTCGGTTCGTTTTAGCATCCGAACGGTTTGCAAGCCCGCCCAACGTACAATAAAACGCTTCCCCGCGATGCAATAAAAAAGGTGGCCGGAAAACCCGACCACCCTTGCACATCCTTTGAACGCCGCAGTTTACTTGCGGACGACCTTAACGATGGCGTCACCGGCGGCGACGGCGGACTCTGCCTCAACGGTGAGCTCGACGTCGGCAAACTCGGCGGTGTTGGACACGGCCACCACGACGCAGTCCTTGTAACCGGCGGCAGCAATCTTGGCGCGGTCGATCTTGAGGATGGGCTGGCCGGCCTTCACGACGTCGTCGGCCTTGACGAAGCCCTCGAAGCCGTCACCGTTCATGTTGACGGTATCGACGCCAACGTGCACCAGAACCTCGATGCCGCTATCGGACTGCAGACCCACGGCGTGACCCATGGTGACGGTCACCTTACCGTCGCAGGGAGCGTAGACCAGATCGTCCTCGGGCCACACGGCACAGCCCTTGCCCAGAACCTCGCCACCAAAGACGGGATCGGGCACGTCGGCCATCTTGATGACCTTACCCTTGACGGGCGAGCACAGCACGTCGGCGCCAGCAGAAGCAGAGATGGAAGCCGGAGCAGCGGCAGCCGCGGGCTCAGCCTTCTTCTTGAACATGTCAAACAGACCCATACGTTTTCTCCTCTTGATTAAGCGCAACGTTGTGCGCATGCCTACAGTAATTATAGTGCCAAATGGTTCAAATGCTAAGGTGGGGACTCGAATCGCGAGCCCTTCCCGGTAGTGCTCGTGGGATGAGCATCTCCTTTGCATCGCGGGTCGATAAGCTGAGTATCGCCCGCGCACGGGACGGGCAGAAGCGGGCGCGCCAAACCCGACACTTCTTTTCGCTCTCGAGTCCCGCCGCCGCCCCGTCCCTGACACTTCCTGATACCGACCGAAACGTGCCAAAATAAAACCGTCCCTTTTTGGTAGGTTTGGCGAGTGTGGATTTTCGGACGCTTAACTAACGAGCGTGGATAATCTCCCACTTTGACTTTGAGGCCGTCACCGAGCCAAAAACGGGAGATTATCCACGTTCATTTTGGATGACCCCCTTGTACCAAGCCGAGCTCCATGGTCAAGTAATAACGACTTCTCATCATTAGATTGTTTACATCAATTCTAATAACTATTTAATCCTTAAACTCGTTATTAGAATTGATATGATTAGCCTAATAACGAGTTTCCGGCACTAAAGATATGGAGGGCGCGATGCAAATCGAGGAGAACGGCCAGGGAACGCTCCGCAATAATCTATCGGGGAAATTGGCTTACTATTCGTTTTTTCCAACGCCCTTGCAATCATTGAGGCAGCTAAACCTCACCGAGGAAACCTATCGCACGCTTTCCGCTGTTAGCGCCGGAATAATTTAGCCAAATATAGTCGGCCGAGATTGACCAATCCCG
>URHQ01000130.1 GCA_900547655.1 uncultured Collinsella sp. | reverse complement strand
GCGTCAGATGTGTATAAGAGACAGCTTTTGAGCTGCGCATTCGATACGCGACGGCGCTGGCCGATGTCGGACAGATCGACGAGGCGCAGGTCGTGACCGACCAGCTGGTGCTCGACGTGCCCGAGGAGCAGGAGGTTTGGATGCTTTGCCTGCGGCTGGCCGTGATGCGCCACAACGGTGTCGAGGTTCACCGTGTGATCGATGCGATTGACAAGCAACATGTGTATTTGAGCGCCGACAACCGCGAAAAGTTGGCGTTTTGGCGCGACGGGGATGAGGTCCGATGAGCGTGGCGCAACATATCCGCGACCGTGCAGGCCGCTTTCGTTGGATGGGGCTCCTCGTGGTGTGGGCGGTCTTTATTGCCATGGCCGCCGTGCTGCTGATCGAACGCGCCGGCGTGCAGTACAGCTCTGGACAGCACAAGCTGGGCATGCTCGCCGGCACCGACGCTACGCCTGCAAGCTCGGCAATCTTTGGCCAAAAGCCCACGTGCCTGGTCATTACCGATTCCGATCAAGCTGGCGTCGAGGACGTAAAGGAACAGTTCGACCAGATTTTGCTGGACATGAAGATCGCGCACCGCGACGTGGACCTTGCTCTGGATGGTGCGGATGCCATTCCCTCGCTGACCTCCTTCGATCGCGTGATTTTGCTCATGCCGTCGCTCGATGGGCTCGGTACGCACCTGAGCGACATTATGGGTTGGGTGAGTGCTGGCGGTTCTCTTATGCTCGCCATGCCGCCGGATAACTCGAGCTATCTGCAAGTGATTGCCTCCAAGCTTGGCATTGAATCGGCCGGATATGACTATGTAAAAGCCGAAAGCATTGTGCCGAGTGAGGACTTTATGCTGGGCGGGGGAGAGCGCTACGAGTTCTCGGATCCCTTCGATTCTTCGCTCTCGGTTTCATTGCGCGAAACGGCGCACGTCTGGGCAAAGACCGGTGACGCGGGCACGCCGCTCATTTGGTCTAACGATTGCGGCAGTGGTCACACCGTGGTGTGCAACATTGGCATCTACGACAAGGTCATGCGTGGGTTCTATGCTTCGGCCATAAGCTTGCTGGGTGAAGCCACGGCCTATCCGGTCATCAACAGCGCCGTGTTCTATTTGGACGACTTTCCCAGCCCTGTGCCCTCGGGCGACGGCACCTACATCAAGCGCGACTACGGGCTTTCCGTCGCCGATTTTTATGCCAAGGTCTGGTGGCCCGATCTGCAAAAGCTTGCGCAAAAATACGGCATTCGCTATACCGGCGTGATGATCGAAAACTACGAGGACGCGGTCAACCAGACCGAGCCCGCGCGCCAGGCCGATACCACGCAGTTCCGCTATTTTGGCGCCATGCTGCTGCAGATGGGCGGAGAGCTGGGCTTTCACGGCTACAACCATCAGCCTCTGGCGCTCTGGGATACCGACTATGGCACGCTGTATGACTACAAGACCTGGAAGAACAAGGAAACGCTCGTCGCTTCGCTCAACGAGCTTATCGCCTTCCAGGACGAGGTGCTGCCCAATGCGCACGGTTCGGTCTACGTGCCGCCGTCAAATATCCTTTCGGCCCGCGCACGCAAGCTTATCGGCACCGACGTTCCGCGCATTAAGACTATTGCCAGTACGTACTTTGAGGACGGTACCGACCTGCCCTACGTGCAGGAGTTTGGCGTGGCGAGCGATGGTATTGTGGAGCAGCCGCGTATTGTCTCGGGCGGCATGGTCGACGATTCCTATATGCGCCTGGCTGCCGTGTCCGAGCTCAACATGCACTACGTGAGTACGCACTTTATGCACCCGGACGACCTTTTGGATCCCGATCGCGGCGCCAAGGAGGGCTGGGTAGTCTACAAGGGCGGCCTGACCGACTACCTGGACTGGCTTACCAAGTCTGCGCCCGACCTGCGCCGCCAGACCGGCTCGGAGTGCTCCGGTGCCATCCAGCGCTTTTCGTCGGTTACGGTGAGCGTGGATACCAGTGCGGATGCCTGGACGCTCAGCCTGGGCAATTTCCACGACGAGGCGTGGCTCATGTTCCGCGCCAATAATGGCGAGCCGGGTGCAGTCACGGGTGGCGAACTGACGCACCTTACGGGCAATCTGTATCTGCTCAAGGCAAATGATAAGACCGTGACGATCGAGCGCAAGGAGGGTGGCGATAAATGAGAATCTGCTTGGTACTCGAGGGTTGCTACCCCTATGTGCACGGCGGCGTATCTACCTGGATGCATGGCTATATCCAGGCCATGCCCGAGCACGAGTTTGTGCTGTGGGTGATCGGCGCGCATGCTGCCGACCGCGGCAAGTTTGTCTACGAGCTGCCCGGCAACGTGGTCGAGGTGCACGAGGTGTTCCTAGACTGTCTCTTATACACATCTGACGCTGCCGACGAACTCTAGG
>URHQ01000129.1 GCA_900547655.1 uncultured Collinsella sp. | reverse complement strand
AGTGCCTGGTCAAGCCGGGTAAGCGCCTGAAGCCCGGTGCTCAGATTGAGTATCGTGCGGGCGGCGCCCATGCGCCCGAGGGCGCGCCCGTGGTGCTGACGGCCGAGGTCGTCGACTTTGTTAACGATAGCCGCGGTGGCCGTCTGGTGCGCTTTGAGCCGGCCGGTTGCAATGCCGCCGGCGACCCGCGCACGCTCGACGAGGCCATCCACGCTGCCGGCCACGTGCCGCTGCCGCCCTACATTACCGATTACGAGGGCGATCCCGAGAAGTACCAGACCGTCTACGCCATGAAGGAGGAGCACTCGGCTGCCGCTCCTACGGCGGGTCTGCACTTTACTCCCGAGCTCATGGCCGCTATCGAGGCCAAGGGTGCGAAGTTTGCCGCCGTCGAGCTCGAGGTGGGTATCGATACCTTCCGTCTGGTGGAGGAGGACGACCCTACACAGCACGTGATGCACACCGAGCGCTACCACGTGTCGCAGGAGGTTGTCGACGCTGTGCATAAGGCGAAGGCCGAGGGCCATCGTGTGATCGCCGTCGGCACTACCGCAGTGCGCTCGCTCGAGAGCGCGTTTGACGCGGACGCGCCGGTGTCCGATCCGGCTGTGACGGCGCGCTATTTTGAGGGCCGCGAGGACGGGGCCGACACGCTCGGCCGCGGTGACATCGTGGTGCGCGAGAATGCGACGACGCAGCTCTACCTCATGCCCGGCTCGACCTATCACGTGGTCGACGCGCTGATCACGAACTTCCACGTGCCGCGCTCCACGCTCATGATGCTCGTGAGCGCACTTGCCACCCGCGACCAGATCATGGATGCCTACGCCGCTGCTATCGAAGAACGTTACCGCTTCTTCAGCTTTGGTGACGCCATGCTCATTCAGTAGGTTACGGCGTTTTACAAACGCCGTAACCGGTCGACGCTGCAAACCCGCCAGAGCGGCAATCTGCCTTTCAACTTCGGCGGCATGACCAGAAGGTCAATGCCGCCTTGTTTCAAGGCACCTTGCTCGCTCTGGCGGGTTTTCGCTGACTTTGCCAAGGCATCGGCGTCGCCGTTGTTGGCACTTGGGGACGTTCCTTTTGTGCCGGCACCTGGGGACACTCCTTATGTCAAGAGATTGGTGCAAGAGGGATAGATTGCCTTGCATCAATCTAATAAGTTGCGGTGAGATAGTTCTTGAATTGGCTTTTTGAGGGCTAAACAGGAACTATCTCACCGCAACTGCGTTGAGCGTTTTTTGGCAGCTGGTTTACTTGCTCGCGAACAGCCAGACTAGGATGATCGCCAGGATTGCGGCGACGATGCAGACGATGGCGCCGGTGAATTTGATGCGTGAGTCGCGGGTACGCTCGCGCACCGCGTCCTCGGTGGCTTCGAGCTGGGTAACCTCTCGCTCGGTCTCGGCGTGTTCGGCTTTGTCTCGGGCCAAGGATCCTGCAAGCGACTCAGTAATCTCTGGGTGGTCGTGTACTTCGGCCGCCTGTTCGATGATCGACTGCGCATGTGCGGCATCTGCTTGGGCGTTGGCGATGCTCTGCTCTTGGTCGCGGCGTGCCTTGTCCTCGGCGGCGATCTTCTCGCGCAGTTCGCGCTGGCGCGTTGCGGCGGCAGTCTTCGCCGTCTGCAGCTCGTCACGCGCGGCATCGGCTTCGGTCGTCACGGCTTGGTGCGCGCGCTTGGCGTCGGCGATAGGGGCTTGAGCCTGCTCGACGGCCTGCTCGGCTGCGGCAAGCGAGTGCTCAAGGTCGGCGGTGATGCGCGGGACATCTTCTTCGGCTTTACGCAGGGCATCTGCCGTGTCGGAGATTTGCATCGAGAGCTCGCTGGTGCGCACCGTATAGTTGGCGGGATTTGCCGAGGGATTGCGTTGCAGCTCGGCATACTCATGACGCAGCGTCTCGAGCTGGGCGCGCGTGGCGTCGACGGTTTGTTGTGCGGCGGCAATGCCGGCGTCTCGCTCGGCCTTTACCTTGTCGCGGATGCGCTTGGAATCCTCAAGACGTCGAATGAGGCGGTTGCCGGTCTCGCGCGAGTTCGCCTCGCGGGCCTCCACGGCATCGAGCGCGGCCTTCAGGCGGAGCTCAGTCGCGTCATCCTCTGTCTTCATTTGTTCGAACTGACCCTTGAGCTCTGTCGCTTTGGCGGCATGGGCATCACGGTCAATCTCGGCGGCCGCTGCAGTCTTTTGGGCCGTGGCAATCGCCTGGCGCTGGTCGGCGACGATCTGGTCGTAGCGGCCTGCGATATCCTGGCGCGTCTCGAGTTCCTCGGCCTGATCGGCAATGCGCTGCTCAAGTTCGGCCAGGTGGGCGCGGGCATCGGCAAGTGCCTTTTTCGCGGCGTTCATCTCGCGCATGGCCGAGGCGCCCTGGGCGATAAAGGTGCCCACGGCGTTCGCAGTGTTCGAGACAGCGGTCCCCAGATCGCGGCTCGCGGCGGGGGAGTGCGGGGC
>URHQ01000128.1 GCA_900547655.1 uncultured Collinsella sp. | reverse complement strand
TAGGCTCCGGTCTCGTGGGCTCGGAGATGTGTATAAGAGACAGGGGTGGGAATCTGGATGCCGACGGACTTGGCCGCGTCCAGGATCGTGGTGTGCTCGGGTACCACGACCTCGCAATTATCGATAGTGAGCTTGACCATATTGAGTGCTCCGCTTTCGGTGTTATCGCTGACAGTGGGGTTGTTGAGCTCTACCATTCCAGGTTCCTCCCTCCGCGGAACGCGCCAAAACCAAAGTGGTCGCAACGCAGGCAGCGGCTTGCCTCCTGGCGCGCCTCCTCCTCGGTAAGGCCCTGCTCGACCAGATTCCAATCGTGAATACGCTCGCCGGCCTCGCGCTCACCCAGCTCGCAGCGGCCGCACTCGTGCTTGCCCTTAAACTGGACGGTCGGCAGCTCCACGTCGAGCTTGATCTTGTGGTCGAAGCCCAGATAGCGGTCGATGTTTGCCGAAGCCACGCGGCCGGCGTTGATGGCACGGATGACGGTGGCGGGACCGGTCTGGCAGTCGCCGCCGCTAAAGAGGCCATCGAAGTTGGGCACGGCGCCGTCCGAATCGGTAACGACGCGACCCCACTTACAGGCGATGCCCATGTCCTCAAACGGCTTGGAATCGATGTCCTGGCCAATGGCCACAAACACGCGCTCGCAGGGAATGACGCGCTCGGGCGTGGCTGCGGCACGCGGGGCCGGACGCCCACGGCGAGGCTCGCCGATAATCTGCGGCTGCACGCGCAGGCCGCTCACGCGACCTTCCTCGCCCGTCTCGATGGCGAGCGGGGCCGTCAACTCCAGCACCTCGCAGCCCTCGGCCTGGGCGCCGGCGATCTCGGCGTCCTGGGCCGTCATGTCGCAGATGCGACGGCGGTAGACGATGCTCACCTTTTCGGCACCGCAGCGCACAGCAGAGCGAGCCACGTCCATGGCCACATTGCCGCCGCCGATGACGCACACGCGCTGGCCACTCAGATCGGGCAGCTCGTCGTCGCCGATGGCACGCAGCATCTTGACGGCCGACTCCACGCCGGGCGCCTCTTCGCCCGGAAGGCCGAGCTTCTTGTCGCTGTGGGCACCGATGGCCAGGTAGACGGCATCAAACTCGTCGCGGAGGCAGGCAAGCTCCTCGCCGTTGACGGAGTGGTCGAGTTCCACGTCGATGCCGGCGCTCAAGATCCAGTCGATCTCGGCCTGAAGACGCTCGCGCGGCAGGCGGTAGCTGGGAATGCCATAGCGCAGCATGCCGCCCAGGTGGTGACGCTGCTCAAAGATGGTCACTTTGTGGCCCATCACGGCCAGGTAGTAAGCACAGGAAAGACCGGCCGGGCCGCCGCCGATCACGGCGACGCGCTTACCGGTGTTGTCCACTACATGCGGCTTGTGGTCGTTGAGGTCACTGTGCTCAACGGCAAAACGCTTGAGGGCGAGAATGTTCATGGGGTCGTCGACCATGCCACGGCGACAGTGCATCTCGCAGGGATGCTCGCACACCAAACCGCAGACGAGCGGCAACGGGTTGTTCTTGCGGATGACCTTGACGGCATCGGCATAGCGGCCGGCCTCGACGAGCGAAATGTAACCGGGAATGTCGACGTGCGCCGGACAGCCCGAGACACACGGGACGCGGGCCTCACGATCAAAGCCGCAGGAGTGCTCGCGAATGTGATGCTCAAAATCGTCGCGGAAGCCGCGAATGGCCGTGAGCGCCATGGCGCCGGCCTCGTAGCCGATGGCGCAATCGCTCGAAAGGTAGATGGTGCGGGCCGTGCGCTCAATCAGGTTGAGTGTGGACTCATCGGCGCGCCCTTCGAGCACATCGGCGAGCAGGTCGCTCAGCGCGCTTAGGCCCACGCGGCAGGGCGTGCACTTGCCGCAGCTCTGGGTGGAGCACAGGTTGACGAGCGCTGCCGTAAACTCCACGGGACACGGGGCGAGCGAGCTCACCGCCAGACGACGTCCGAGCGCATCGTGCAGGTCGTCCATGACGGCCTGAGCGTGGCTGCGTTCCATTACATGCAGTCGAGCCATAAGATCCCCTCTCACATGGCAGCCCGGAGGCGAGGCCGGGCGAAGTTGCTACACGCACAACACTGACCTAAAAAGTTGTTAGGTCTTCACGCAGTTCGGCAGGCGGCATGAAATGTCACCCTCAGCGGTGAAATAGAACATTACCGCAGATAAATGCCATATTTGGTAAAACGCGTTACCCACAATGCGGCACTTAGGGACGTTCCTTTTCTGCCGGCACCCAGGGACACTCCTTGCTCTGGTGCATTGGGGACAGGTTGGTTTGCACCAATCATGAGTTGCGGTGAAATAGGGACTGAAAAGCCGCTCAAAAGGCCAAAACAGTCCGTATTCCACCGCAACTTCAAGACGTTGGTGCATATGAACCTGACCCCTTTGCACCAAAAAAGGGCCCCGAGCGTAGTTGCTCGGGGCCCTTAGCTTGTCTCACGCTAGCGTGCGATGCGTATGTTACTTGCGCTTGCCGCCGCCGTCACCGGGACGGCGGGAGCTGCTGCCGCGCTTGCCACCACGACTATTGCCATAGCTGCCACGATTATCGCGACCGCCGGCACGGCCGCCGCGGGAGCCGGCCTGGTTGCCGCCACGCCCGCCACGATAGCTGTCTCTTATACACATCTCCGAGCCCACGAG
>URHQ01000127.1 GCA_900547655.1 uncultured Collinsella sp. | reverse complement strand
GATGTGTATAAGAGACAGAGTATCGCGCCCCGGTTCGTCTGACCACGTTAGGCGGCGAGAGCATGAACGAGGCCGATCGCATTATTGGCGAGGTGCTCGACGCCACCGGTAAGGCCATGGGTGTGGAGCAGCGCGAGCAGATGTATGCATCGCTGCGCACGATTCTCGACACCCTGCGCGAGCTGTAGGGCCGCCAAGGCATTTGCTACCCATTAACAACTGCATCGTCCCGTTTTAAGCGCGTATACCGTGCCGGGACATTGTTGTCAAAATTCCCTGCGCGAGGTCCGCGCAAGAAAGGATTCGTTATGTCCGTCCGCATTATTACCGATTCCGCAAGCGATATGTCTCCGGCGGAACACCCGGCGCTGGCTGTTTTGCCGCTGTCCGTCACCTTTGGCACCGATGTGTACATGGATGGCGTCGACATCGATCACCAGCGCTTTTACGAGATGCTCGTGGAGCGCGATGAGCTGCCCAAGACCGGCCAGGTCAACCCGTACGCGTTTTCGCAGGCTATCGCCGAGGTTCGTGAAGCCGGCGATGAGGCTGTGATTATTACCGTGGGCGCTAAGCTTTCGGGCACCAATCAGAGTGCCCGTACCGCACTTGCCGAGGCGCCGGGCGGCGACGTGTTCGTGGTAGACAGCAACAACGTCACCCTGGGCGAGCGCGTCCTGGTCGAGTATGCGTTGCGCTTGGTGGACGAGGGCCGTAGCGCGGCTCAGATCGCGGCGGCGGTCGAGGCCGTGCACGACCGCGTGGTGGTTATCGGCCTGCTCGAGACGCTGGAGTACCTGGTGCGCGGCGGTCGTCTGTCTGCTGCGGCCGGCGCCGTGGGCACGCTGCTCAACGTAAAGCCCGTGGTGGCTGTCGAGGACGGCCTGATCGTGCAGCTGGGCAAGGCGCGCGGTTCCAAGAACGGTCGTAACCTGCTGAACCAAAAGGTCGAAAAGGCGGGCGGTATCGACTTTTCCATGCCGCTGGCGCTTGGCTATACGGGCCTTTCGGACGTAGTGCTCAAGAAGTATATCGAGGACAGCGCGGCACTGTGGGCTGGCCACACCGAGGGTGAGCTGCCCGTCCACACCATCGGCGCCACCATCGGTACCCACGTAGGCCCCGGTGCCGTAGCCGTAGCCTTCTTCCAGCCCGCCAACTAACCGACCTGCCAAAAAGGGACAGGTTTATTTTGGCAGGTTTTATCTGGGCAAACGCTGCCTGCCATGCCATGTGATCCCTCGGGGACGGCGGGGTTGCGGACCATCGGCCACACGGAGGCCGCAAATGATCTGCAACCCCGCCGTCCCCGAGGGATCATTTGTTTTATGCTGTTGCGGGCGGAAAGGAGCGGGCGATGGCGTCTGAGGGCTTTTTTGAGCAGGTGTATGAGGTGGTCGAGCAGATTCCCGAGGGAATGGTTGCCACGTACGGTCAGGTGGCGCTGCTCGCCGGTCGTCCGCGTAGTGCACGATATGTGGGTTACGCGCTGCACGGCAATCCGCGCCCTGGTCAGATTCCCTGCCATCGTGTGGTGTTTGCCGACGGCTGTATCTGTGAGGGCTTTGCCTTTGGCGGCCCCGATGCTCAGCGTGAGCTCTTGCTAGGTGAGGGCGTTACGTTTACCGATTCCATGCACGTCGACTTGGCTGCCTGTCGTTGGCCGGCCGGGCTTTAGTGGCTCATTCGTGTCAAAACCACCACAAAGGTGTCCGGCACCGGTGGAACGCCGACACTGTTGCTATTTCCCCAGATAAAACCTGCCAAAACAAACCTGTCCCTTTTTGGTAGGTTTACCTGAGCTAACTTATGGAGAAGCTATGGCGGCGAATATTGATGCTGCAAAGTAAACCATGGTGAACTACATTGTATTCAGCAACGGAGCAGGCAATAGGCGATGAAAAAGCCTGCCCTGTTGAGTTTGATTCGCATTCCTCCCCTCTGTGCGATTCAACGGTGTACTTCGGGAACGGGCCCGCTGGCAACTAACTGCCGGCGGGCCTGTTCCTGTTTGTCGGGGGAGTGCGATGGACGGAGCCGAAGCGGTCCGGCTCCAAAAAAAGGCGGACGCCGTAGCGCCCGCTCTAAAGCAATCGAAAGCTCAAGCCGGCAGATCGGTCTAGTACACCATGCCCATGGCGTCCTGAACCTCTGCCAGGGTCTGATCGGCGATCTCGTTGGCGCGACGGTTGCCCTCGTGCAGGACGTCCTTCACATAGTCCAGATCGTTCTCGTAGCGCTGGCGACGCTCGCGGATCGGTGCGAAGTACTCGTTGACGGCCTCGGTCACGTACTTCTTGAGCTGGCCGGAGCCGCCCATACCGATCTCCTCGGCAATCTCGACCTCGGAGCGACCGGTGCAGATGGCGGCTGTCGAAAGCAGGCCAGACACACCGGGGCGGTTCTCGGGATCGAATGTGATCATGCGCTCGGAGTCGGTCTGGCTCTTCTTGATGCGTTTGGCCGTCTCCTCGGCGGTCATCGAAATATTGATGGCGTTGCCGTAGCTCTTGCTCATCTTGCGACCGTCCAGGCCCGGCAGCAGCGGGGTCTCGGACAGCAGTGCGTCGACCTCGGGGAACACCTTGCCGTAGCGGTTGTTAAAGCGGCGGGCGATGGTACGGGTGAGCTCGATGTGCGGCAGCTGGTCGCGGCCGACGGGCACCACATTGCCCTTGCAGAACAGGATGTCGCAGGCCTGGTGCACCGGGTAGGTGAGCAGAAGGCCGGTGAGCTCGTGGCCCGAGGCCTCCATCTCGGCCTTTACCGTGGGGTTGCGCGCCAGCTCGGCCTCGGACACCAGCGACAGGAACGGCAGCATGAGCTGGTTGGCGGCGGGCACGGCGGAGTGCGCGTAGATCATGGTCTTGTTGGGGTCGATACCGCAGGCAAGGTAGTCCATGACCATGTTGTACACGTTGTCCTGGATCTGTCTCTTATACACATCTGACGCTGCCGAC
>URHQ01000126.1 GCA_900547655.1 uncultured Collinsella sp. | reverse complement strand
TCATATGTTTATAAGAGACAGATACTCAATCTGAGCACCGGGCTTCAGGCGCTTACCCGGCTTGACCAGGCACTCCCAAACGTGACCCAGCGGATCCACATCCTCGCGGCGCTTGAGCAGCAGCGTCTCGACCACGCCGCCCGAGCCGGCCTTGCGACCGATCAGGCGGGCCGGCATCACGCGCGTCTTGTTGATGACGAGCACGTCGCCCGGCTCGATATAGTCGATGATGTCGCGGAAGATGCGGTGCTCAACGGTACCGCCGTGCTCCAACGGCGTTCCCGCCCGGGAGCCCTTGCGATCCACCACCAACAGGCGGCAGGAGTCGCGCGGCTCGGCAGGAGCCTGTGCAATCAGTTCCTCGGGAAGGTTGTAGTCAAAATCATCGGTACGCATAGACACGTCGGATACTCCTTATATAGCTAAAGTCCGCTCTACATCCTAGCAGGCTGACGTCCCAAATGAACTACTTTTTGGCGGCTTTGCGCTCGTCGCGGATGCGGGCGCGGTCCATGGCCGCCTCGACAGCCGAGAAGCGGCAGCCGCAGTAGTTCTGCCGATACATGCCAAGCTCGCGCGAACGGCGTGTCGCTTCGGGGTAATACGGGCGAAAATCGCGAATCACCGGAGTGAGCCCACGTGCCGCCGCCAGGCGCTTGAGCACGTCATTGCAGGTATCGAACAGCTGATACGGCGAGACGGCGAGCGTCGTGCCCACAAACTCAAACCCGCGCTCCTGGGCCACGCGGCACGCCTCGGCCAGACGCAGGGCATAGCATGCGCGACAGCGACGGGCTCGATCGGCGCCCAGCGGGGCCACGCCGGCCTCCCAGCGCTCCCGGTCCTCCCCCGCCTCGATAAGCTCGATGTCGCCATCGGCACACCACCGGCGCAGCTCGTCCAAACGCCGCTGCCATTCATCGTGCGGCTGAATATTGGGGTTTGTCCAGCAGATTGTGGGCTCAAACCCTTCCTCGCGCAGCAGGCGAACCGGCTCAAGCGAGCACGGCGCGCAGCAAGCGTGCAACAACAACGGCTTCATCAACATCTCCTCACCCGAAAAAGCGCACGCCGAAGGACGTGTCCTCGCAGGCGACAATGCGGCGGTCGCGCAAAATGGTCCGCACGTAATACCAGTCGCCCACACAGCCCGACAAATGCAAGCCGGCCGCCAGGTAGCACAGCAGCGGATAGCCCGAGAACGCAAACCCCAGGGCAAACGCTGTCGTCACAACAACCGTCGGCGCCAGGCAAACTGCCACGTACCGCCGGCGCGAATACACCACGCCCTCGGCGCAGGCATAGATCATCGCCGCCTCGCGATTCGCCCCAAAGGTCACCTGCGCGCCCGCAGGCGCCAGCAGCTTAAAAAACACACCGTGCACCAGCTCGTGCACGGCAAATGACGCCGCCGAAACCGCAGCCAAACCGACTATCCAGCCCAAGACAGCCGTCCAGCCGCCCGCGTCAGCCGCATCCAAGTCTGCAGGCCCACCCAGCAACATAAACACCGGCACCAGGCACACGGCAAACACGCCGACTACGGCCATCCCCCACACAAAGCAGGCGTGCAGAAAATCCTCGTCTTCAAACGCATGTATGTTGGAAATCTCATTCATAGCATCTTAGGATAGCGCCCCTGCCACGTACCCGTCCGCATGTGCGATAATGTCGAACGATATGCACGAATTGACCACCGCGCCGCCGAGCCCCACGCCCGGCTGCGCTCTCACCATATGCGAAGGAGTCCCATGGCATCCAAATACTCCATGAACGACCGTCCCAGCTGGCCTCGCCGCGCCATCGTTACCGCCGGCGAGCCCTACGGCAACAAGGGCCTTCACTTTGGCCACGTCGGCGGTGTCTTTGTCCCGGCCGACTTCTTCGCCCGTTTCTTGCGCGACCGTCTGGGCCGCGAGAACGTCATCTTCACCTCGGGCACCGACTGCTACGGCTCGCCCATCATGGAGAGCTACCGCAAGCTCAAGGAGAACGAAGGCTACGACAAGTCCATCGGCGAGTATGTCGAGTCCAATCACTCCCGCCAGGCCGCGACCCTCAACAACTACAACATCAGCTGCGACATCTACGGTGGCTCGGGCCTTGAGCCGGCGGCCCAGATCCACAACGAGGTGACCGCCGAGATTATCAAGCGCCTGCACGAGCAGGGCACCATCTCCAAGCGCTCCACGCTGCAGTTCTACGATGCCAAGGCCGGCACGTTCCTCAACGGCCGTCAGGTGATCGGCCGCTGCCCCATCCAGGGCTGCAAGTCCGAGAAGGCTTATGCCGACGAGTGCGATCTGGGCCACCAGTTTGAGCCCGAGGAGCTCATCGCGCCCAAGAGCCAGCTCACCGGCGAGGTGCCCGAGCTGCGCCCGGTCGACAACCTCTACTTTGACCTGCCGGCCTACCTCGACTTTATGAAGACCTATACCGCCAAGCTCGCCCAGAACCCGCAGGTTCGCTCCGTGGTCTCCAAGACCATGGAGGAGTGGCTGCTGCCGGCCCAGCTCTACATCCAGAACAAGTTCCGCGAGGCCTTCGACGCCGTCGAGGACCAGCTGCCCGAGCACACCGTCCTGGAGCCCGAGGGCAACAAGAGCAGCTTTACCGTCACCTTCCCCAGCTGGAAGGAGCGCGACGATGCCCACGCGGTGCTCGCCAACGGCGGCGTGCGCTTCCGCAGCGGCAAGGCGCTCGTACCCTTCCGCATCACCGGCAACATCGACTGGGGCGTTCCGGTGCCCGAGGTCGATGGCGTCTCCGACGTCACCTGCTGGTGCTGGCCCGAGAGCCTGTGGGCTCCCATCAGCTATACGCGCACCGTGCTCGCACGCGATGCCAAGGCCGCCGGCGTGACCGAGGGCGTCGCCGCCCAGGATGCCGCCCTCATGGGCGAGCCCGCCGCCGATTCCACGCAGGTCCCCGCGCCCTGTCTCTTATACACATCTCCGAGCCCACGAGACCGGAG
>URHQ01000125.1 GCA_900547655.1 uncultured Collinsella sp. | reverse complement strand
CTTCTGGACCTCGGCGCCCGATGTCTCGATGGACTCGGTGTTCTGGGTCTTGGAGGAGCCGGTGGCACCGCCGATGCCGTCACGGCCGGTGCGGCCGCCCAACAGGATGATCTTGTCGGTGGGGGCGGGGCACTCGCGACGCACGTGGTTTGCCGGGGTAGCGCCCACGACGGCGCCGACCTCCATGCGCTTGGCGACGTAGCCGGGGTGATAGAGTTCGTTGACCTGACCGGTGGCAAGGCCGATCTGGTTGCCGTAGCTGGAGTAGCCGGCGGCAGCAGTGGTCACGAGCTTACGCTGCGGCAGCTTGCCCTCGAGCGTCTCGGACACGGGGACGGTGGGGTCGCCGGCGCCGGTGACACGCATGGCCTGGTACACGTAGCTGCGGCCCGACAGCGGGTCGCGGATGGCGCCGCCCACGCAGGTGGCGGCACCGCCGAAGGGCTCGATCTCGGTCGGGTGGTTGTGGGTCTCGTTCTTAAACAGGAACAGCCAGTCCTGGTCCTCGCCGTCGACATCGACCTTCACCTTGACGGTGCAGGCGTTGATCTCCTCGGAATCGTCGACATCGGTCATGACGCCGGTCTTCTTAAGGTATTTAGCGCCGATGGTGCCCATGTCCATGAGGCAGACGGGCTTGGCGTCGCGGCCGAGTTCGTGGCGCATCTCCATGTAGCGGTCGAAGGCCTGCTGCACCACGGCGTCGTCGATCGTCACGTCATCCAGGACGGTGCCGAAGGTGGTGTGGCGGCAGTGGTCGGACCAGTAGGTGTCGATCACACGGATCTCGGTGATGGTGGGGTCGCGGTCCTCATCGCGGAAGTACTGCTGGCAGAAGGCGATGTCCGCCTCGTCCATGGCAAGGCCGCGCTCGGAAATAAAGGCGGCAAGGCCGGCTTCGTCGAGCTCGCGGAAACCGTCGAGCACCTCGACGGGCTGGGGCTCGGGGGTCTCCATGTACAGCGTCTCGGGCAGGTCGAGCGAGGCGATGCGCGCCTCGACGGGGTTCACCACGTAGTGCTTGATGGCATCGATGGCGGCCTCGTTCAGAGCGCCCGAGATCATATAGACCTTGGCGGAGCGCACGGCGGGGCGCTCGCCCTGGCTGATGAGCTGCACGCACTCGCTGGCGGAGTCGGCGCGCTGGTCAAACTGGCCAGGCAGGAATTCGACGGCAAAGACGGCGCCATCGCTTGCGGGGAGCTCGTCGTAGGTCACATCGACCTGGGGCTCGCTAAAGACGGTCGGCACGCAGGAGCGGAAAAGCTCCTCGTCGATGCCCTCGACGTCGTAGCGGTTGATGATCCTCAGGGCCTCGATGCCCTTGATGCCGAGAATTTCGGTCAGCTCGCCCTTGAGCTGCTGAGCCTCGACGTCGAACCCGGGTTTCTTCTCCACGTAGATACGAGAGACCATTGGTTCCTGCCTTCCTGATCGGTTGGGCGTACGGTACGGTATGCGGCAGCGGTCGGTTTGCGGGGCAAGCCTCGCGGTCGCCTTGAGCCACATGTTTGTAAACCTCACTATGATACGACAGCTCGTGGCGCGTTGAGGACGGCGAGGGTGCTACAGTGATGCGCAATCAAGAGAAAGGCATCACATGGCATTCGTTTCGCTCGCCATCATCGCACTCGTGGCCTTTGCGAGTCCTTTTATCGCCTCGGCGATTCCTGGAAAACCCGTTCCCGAGACGGTCTTTTTGCTCGTGCTCGGCGCGGTGCTGGGACCCCATATGCTCGGCGTCATCCATGTAGATGCCGAGGTCTCGCTTGTGTCCGAGCTCGGTCTGGCCTTTTTGTTCCTGCTTGCCGGCTTTGAGATCGACCCCAAGAGCATCACGGGCGTCGAGGGGCGCTACGGCTTGGCGACGTGGGTCGTCACGTTTGGTATCGCCTGGCTTGCCGTGCGCTTTACCCCGTGGTTCTCGGTCAGTCATTTCGACGGTATCGCCGTGACGCTTGCCCTCACTTCTACGGCGCTCGGCACGCTCGTGCCCATCATGCGTGAGCGTTCACTTGTCGGAACGCGCGTGGGCGACTCGATTCTCGCGTATGGCACCTGGGGCGAGCTCGGCCCCGTGCTTGCCATGTCGGTGCTGCTGTCTGCCCGTACCGGCATCCAAACGCTCGTGATTCTTGGCCTGTTTGCGGTGGTCTGCGTGTTGCTTGCCGTGGTCCCAAGCCGCTCCAAGCGCGTCGGCAGCCGCTTCTTTGCGTTTGTCGAGGAACGTGCCGATACCACGTCGCAGACCTTCGTGCGCCTGACGGTGCTCATCCTGGTCACACTCGTGGCGTTCTCGGCCGTCTTTGATCTCGATATCGTGTTGGGTTCTTTTGCCGCCGGCTTTGTCTTGCGCTACATCATCCCCGAGGGCAACCATACGCTCGAGACCAAGCTCGACGGCCTGGCCTACGGCTTTTTGATTCCGGTGTTCTTTACCGTATCGGGCGCAAAGATCGATCTGACGGCCGTGGCGTCGCGCCCGGGTCTGCTCGTGGGCTTTATCGTGGCGTTGCTGATTATTCGTGCCGTGCCCATTCTTATTTCTATGAGCATTTGCCCTGCGACGCGCGATGTGTCGGCGTATGGTCGCATTACCGTGGCCCTGTACTGCACCACGGCGCTGCCGATTATCGTTGCCGTGACGAGCGTTGCCGTCAACGCGGGCGCGCTGTCGCAAGACATCGCGTCGGTTATGGTTGCCGCCGGCGCCATCACGGTGTTCTTGATGCCGCTGCTCGCGCAGCTCTTCTACCGCGTGGTGGATGCTGCGCCGGTTGCCGCCGTGGCAGAGGTTGCCGAGCATCCATCCGATGCGCTCGACATCTTGCGCGCCCACCACGACCTAGCGAGCTTGCTCGCGCGCGAGCATGAGCTGCTGACTTCGCATGGTCATGGTCGCGTATTCGAGGGCCTGCCTACGCTCGATACGATTGCCGAGCGTCTTTCCGCCGAGGCGGCGAGCGGCCACATCGATGCCCGCATCGTGGACGCGGCGCACCTGCTTGCCGATAAGACTTATGGTGATGAGATCGACACGTCCGAGCTGACTCCGCATGAGCGTCGCCGCCTGGAGCGCGCCAAGCTCGCCGTGCGCGAATACCGCCGCCGCATGCTGGAGCTCTATGCAAGAGAAGAAGCCGAGGACGACGACGGCAGGTAGCCAACGCCGCCGCGGAAAATGCGTCCCGGAATTGGCGCCCAGAGTGGGACGTGCTTTCCGCGAGAGGGGACTGCGGACAAAAAGTTGGACCATCAGGTCCGGTTTGGAGTCCGCATGACAT
>URHQ01000124.1 GCA_900547655.1 uncultured Collinsella sp. | reverse complement strand
CATTGTGGCGATACCGGCGGCCGTGCCGCTCGCTACGCCAGCCCCGGCCCCAACGCCGCCAACGCCCGAAGCCGCCCGCACGGCATCCGCGCGCTTCAGCGCCACGCGGATCCGTGCGAACAGCTCCTCAATCGCAAACGGCTTGGTCAGGTAATCGTCGGCGCCGGCATCGAGCCCGGCCACCTTGTCCATCACGGCATCGCGCGCGGTGACCATTATCACCGGCACATCCTTGTGCTTGCGGACGCGCCGCAGGACCTCCATGCCGTTGAGCTGCGGCAACAGCACATCGAGCAGAATAAGATCGTAGTTGTGCTCCAGCGCCAGGTCCACGGCGGTGCGGCCATCGGCGGCGTGTTCCACCTGGTAGCCCTCGTGCTCCAGCTCGAGCGTCACAAAGCGGGCGATTTTCTCCTCGTCCTCTACGATCAGGATCCGTGCCATGCGTGCCCCCGTCTGCGATTACTTGTCGTCGTTCAGATTTTGCTTGATGTCGTCCGCGGCATCGGCGGCGTGATTCATCAGGTTGTTGATGCTACCGGGCACGTCGCCGTCGCTGTCGATGCGGTAGCGCATGCCAAAGAACAGGCCAATTAGCATCAGCCATATCGTGGCGCCCCAGGCAAACAGCGCGACGATGGGAATCAGAATGGGGATGTTGAGGATGATCGCATCGCGGCGCGTGGCGATAAACTTGGTGTCCAGGCTCAGGCGGAAGAGCTTTTTGAGGTACTCCCACACGCCGTCCATCTTCTTGGAGAAGTCGGTCTTTTCGCTCGACTTTTCGTAGGCGGCCTGCGCGGCGATCATCTCGGCTGAGGGCTCATCGACTGGCTCGGACTCGGTGGCGGCATGCGCCGATGTGGTCTGGGTCTTGCCTTGCGACTCGAGCCAAATGATGGCGTCCAAAACGTTGCCGTCGGCGGCGTCGAGCGCGGCTTTGGCATCGGTGTAGCTCACGTTGCACTTGGTGCGGATGGTTTCAACTTTTTCGAGGTCGTCCATGACCTGTCCTTTCGTTCGATGGGCGCGACGCCGGGCGATCTGCCCGGGCGCGAGCGTTGCGTTCGGCGGCCTGCGTTGCGCGGCGCCGCCCCGCCCCTTGTTCGAACTCTATAGTGCAGGTTATAGATTAAGCGATTCTTGAGCCAAGATTAATGTTGGATGAGTTTTTGGGTAGCGGTGGGAAAAGTATTAGACCTCGATAGCGGGGGATGTGGTGCCGGTGCAAAACGGCGTCAAAGGTTGGTCGAGCAGGCGGTTTCTCCATTGATGTCCGCACAGCATGTGACACTTACCCTGCCGCCCCGCTCTGCCGCGGCGGCATGCGTCTGAACAACGACCCTCTAAGGAGTTCGATACCGATGAGTGACAACGCAAAGCATCTCGCAAAGAAGTGCGTTAAGGACGCGGGGCCGTGCCTCGCGCTGTGCGTAGCCGGCGCAGCGGTCGCGCTGCTGGCTGTTCTGGGGCCATTCGACGTGCTCCGAAGTGCCAGTTCCCTGCACGTTTGCATGGCCCTTGCCGGCGCCATGATGACCGGCGGCGTGCTCGATCTGATTTTTTGGGTGCTTGACCCGTTTGGATGGAAGAACGAGGGGTAGGTCCCAAAGGATGGAAGGGCTGGAACGGTTGGCTTAGTGATCGTGCAGAATGTGGGCTAGCGACTTACAGGGAAGTGGTGATCCGATGACGGTCTATGTGACGGGCGATATTCATGGCGGCGCTGACATGCAAAAGCTCCGCGATTGGGAGCTTGGGGATAGCCTGGCGAGCGACGACTATCTCATCATCGCGGGCGACTTTGGCTTTCCCTGGGACTTTTCTACCGAGGAATGTGCCGATATTGCTTGGCTGGAGTCGCGCCCCTACACCGTGCTGTTTGTCGACGGCAACCACGAGCGTTTCGATCACTGGGCGGAACGCCCCATGGAGTTGTGGCACGGTGGGCTGACGCAGCGCCTGTCGGATACCTCGCCCATACGGCGCCTGACGCGCGGCGAGGTTTTTGAGCTCGACGGCTCAACGGTCTTTACCATGGGCGGCGCCACGAGCGTGGACAAGGAATACCGCATTCCCTATTCCAGCTGGTGGCCACAGGAGCTGCCGGACGAGCGCAACTTTGAGGAGGCGCGGGCAAAGCTCGACAGCGTGGGCTGGACGGTCGACTACGTGATCACTCACACCTGCTCTACGCGCATGCTTTCGTCCACGCTTTATCCAGCGTCCGGCTGGAATTGCCCCTCCGTTGATCGGCTTACGGCATTTTTCGATGAGCTGGAAGACCGCTTGGACTACAAGCGCTGGTACTACGGGCATTTTCATCGGGATACCAACCCGGCCGAGCGTCACACCGTGCTCTACGACTGCATCGTTCGCTTGGGCGACGAACTCCAGCCCTGGGATGTTGCGTAGAGGCGGGGTGGCTGGCTACTCGACCGTTACAGTGATGTTTTCCCGATGCGTACGGATATCATCCCAGCTAAAGTGCTCAACCAGCTGTTCGGCAGAGCGCGGTGTGGCGTCCGGCGCGATGCCTGTTTGCCCGGCGAGCCAGCCCAGCAGTGCCTCGGGCGCGCCAAAGCGGGCGCGGAGCTCGCCCAGGTCCAGGTCGCGGTCGCGCTTGGAAAGGCGGCGGCCGTCCGGCGACATGAGCAGCGGAATGTGCGCGTAGTGCGGTGTGGGAAGTCCCAGCAGATGCTGCAGGTAGATTTGGCGGGGCGTGGAGCCCAGCAGATCGCATCCGCGCACGACCTCGGTGACGTCCATGGCAGCGTCGTCGACCACCACGGCTAGCTGGTAGGCAAAAACGCCGTCGCTGCGGCGCACCAAAAAGTCACCGCACTCGGTGGCGAGTGCTTCGCATTGGGCTCCGTACGTGCGGTCCACGAATTCGATCACGTCGCTGGCGAGGTCGTCGACGGTGGGCACGCGCAGGCGCGTGGCCGGAGCACGCAGGGCACTGCGGCGGGTGATTTCTTCAGCAGAAAGACCTCTGCAGGCGCCGCGGTAGATGGGCGTGCCGTCGCTGGCGTGCGGCGCGCTCGCGGCGTGGAGTTCGGCACGCGTGCAAAAACAGGGATAGGTGAGGCGGGCGTCTTGCAGCTGGCGCAGGGCGCTTTCGTACAGGTCTAGGCGATCGTGCTGGTAGTAGGGGCCTTCGTCCCACTCGAGCCCCAGCCAGGTCAGATCGTCAATCAGTTGAGCGGCAAGTTCCGGGCGCTTGCAGCGATCGTCCAGGTCCTCGATGCGCAGCACGATGCTGCCGCCCTGGCTGCGGGCCGAAAGCCACGAGCACAGGCAGCTGAACACGTTGCCCAGGTGCATGCGGCCCGAGGGCGACGGGGCGAAACGGCCCACGACAGGCGCGGGGGCGGAGGCGGGTGGCGTCGCTGGCGCGTCCGCGGCGGGCGTTGCTATGTTGCGTGTTTTGATATCCATGCGGACGAGTATAGCG
>URHQ01000123.1 GCA_900547655.1 uncultured Collinsella sp. | reverse complement strand
AAGAGACAGTCTGTGCATCGCGCGCGTGCTTGCAGTGCAGCCCGATGTCCTTCTGATGGACGAGCCCTGCTCCGCCATCGACCCCACGTCCGTCTCTAAGGTCGAGGATCTGATGGCCGAGCTGGCGCCCGAGATGACGATCATCATCGTCACGCATTCAATGCAGCAGGCAGCTCGTATTAGCGATTACACCGCATTCTTCTTGCAGGAAGTTGCCGGCGAGCCCGCCACGCTCATCGAGTATGGTCAAACCGATGCGATCTTCACCAGCCCGGTGGACTCGCGGACGGAAGACTATATCACCGGCCGCTTTGGCTGATCGGTGCGACTAGTCCCAATCCGATCGGACCTGGTCCGGTGCGTATTCACTGTGCGGGCGGCATGACCGCACCCAACTGATTGGAGTGAACCATGCGCAAACTGTTTTCCCGTCAGCTCATCGAGGCCCGTCACGAGATGCTGAGCATCTACGAGGCCGTCGATTTGGCCCTCCACGATGCCGTGAAGGCCTATGTGACCGACGACCGCAAGCTCGCCACCAAGACCAAGAAGCGCACGCTTTCGATTGACGCACGCTGCGCCAACCTGGAGGCCGTCTGCTACAACCTGATTGCCACGCAGTCACCGGTCGCCTCCGACTTCCGCTTGCTGCAGACGATCATCTACGTCGACTTTAACCTGCAACGCATGACCGATAAGGTCCGCCAGATCTGCCGCGCCACGCGTCATATGATCAAGGCCGACATCTCGCTGCCCCAGGAGCTTGTCGGCACGGTCGAGGCCGAGGCTGAGGCCGTCTACCAGGTGCTGGGCTCTTCGCTTTCCGCGCTCGTCACCAATGATATGTCCATCATCTGCAACTTGGCCGTCGAGGACGAGCCAGTGCACGCCGCCTACGAGAAGTTCTTCCGCACCTTTAACCGCATGGACACGGGCGATTTTATGGACGACGACAGCAACTATGACGACCTGCGCCGCGCCATCATGGTTTCGCGCTACCTCGATCGCATCGCCTCGATTTCCATCGATGCCGCCTGCCGTCTGACCTTTCTGTTGACCGGACAGCGCATGAACGCCGGCGATATCGCCCGCACTGATGAGGATGAGCTCGAGAGCATGCGCGTGCCTTCGGGCGAGGGTGTTATCATGAGGCCCGCCGTCGACGCTCGCTACGTTGCCAAGGTGCCCGCTAACGAGGTCAGCGAGGGTCTTCGCTACCTGCTCGATCATCTTGAGGACGAGGACGATGGCGAGGACGACGAGGAGTAAGTAACCCCGTTCGTCGAAAGATTGTAAATACCTAAGTGAGCGCGGCCTTGCACATGCGGGGCCGCGCTCTTGCGTTAGCATGGGACTACTTGTTTGGCTGTCAGCGGAGGCGATTAGCAATGGATAACTATTTGGACTTGATGCGCGCTCGCCGCGAGCAGATTCTGGAACGTTTTTATGCGGCGCTCGATCGCGCAGGCCGTCCCCACAACGCCGCGAGCCTCATTGCCGTGTCCAAGACCGTTGGTGTCGATGAGACCGTTGCCGCCATCCAGGCGGGGTATCGCCATTTTGCCGAGAACCGCCCGCAGGAGCTGGTTCGCAAGCTCACGGGTCTGACGGAGCATCCGGAGCTGCCCGAGGTGCGCTTCGATATGATCGGCAACCTGCAGACCAATAAGATCAATGCGGTGCTGGGCTCAGCCGAGCTGATTCACTCGGTGGGTTCGCTGCATCTGGCGCAGGCGATCTCGAGCCGTGCTGTCCGCAAGATTGAGGCAGGTGAGCTCGCCGGCCCCCAGCGTGTGCTCATTGAGGTCAATGTGAGTGGTGAGGAGTCGAAGGGAGGCTTTTCGCCCGATGAGATTCGCGCCGCCGCGGGTGAGCTTGCGGAACTTGAGGGAATTTGCGTGCAGGGGCTTATGACTATGGCGCCCCGGGGGAATAAGGATGTGGCACGCCGCACCTTTGCGGGGCTTCGTGAGCTGAGGGATGAGCTGGAGGCGGCACATCTCGATTTGAACCTGTCTGAGCTTTCCTGCGGCATGAGCGAGGACTTTGAGCCTGCCCTTGAGGAGGGCTCTACGCTCGTTCGCCTGGGCAGGGTAGTATTTAGCCCGGAGTTTGCAGTAAAATAAGGCTCTGAAGTGCGCACTGATTATCGGGGCGCCTGCACTAAACCGCGAGAGGACACAACCATGGGCTTCCTTGACGAGATTAAAAATAAGATGCACCTGGGCGGCCAGCAGGGTTACGACCAGGGTTATGGCCAGGACGACGACTACGGCTACGATGACGGCTATGACGATAGTTATCAGGGCAACGGCTACAGCGGTGCTTCGGGCGAGGGCTTCTACACCCAAGACGAGCCGAGCAACGGCCTGCTTGGTCAGACGCGCCGCGGTGAAGCTGAGTCGGTTGCCGTGTATACGCGCTCCGGTCAGCTGGTCGGCGATGACTCTCGCCATGCCACGACGTATAACCCGCCTTCGCGCTCGCAGGACAGTGTTGCGAGCGGTTATCGTCCTGGTGCCTATGACACGCCGTCTAGCTACGCCGAGAACACCCGCGCCCGTGCCGCCGCTGCGCCCGCGCCTGCACCGAGCGATGCCTCGGCCTATGCGAGCAATATCATCAACGCCACACCGCAGCTGCCGGCCTATGTCCTGCGCCCTGAGAGCTATGACGACGTGGAGACCGTGGTGCGCCGCGTTCGCACCAAGCAGCCTGTCGCACTGATTTTTGTGGGCGTACGCACCGAAGTTGCCAAGCGCGTCTTGGACTTCTCTTACGGCTTTGCCTGCGGTCTGGGTGCCACGGTCAAGGAGGTGGGCGACCGCGTGTTCATGGTGCTGCCCGCCGGTTGCGAGGTCAAAGATTCCGATCTCAAGAAGCTTCGTGCGGACGGCTACCTTAAGTAAAGACAAGACGAGGAGATTCCCATCAACATCTACACTATCGTCCAGCTGGTCAACACGCTGTTCAACTTCTATTCCACGCTTATTGTCGTCTACTGCTTTATGACGTGGATTCCCATGAAGCAGGGTGGTTTGCTTCAGGATATTGCCGCGGTGCTTGATAGCGTGTGCGGTCCGTGGCTCAACCTGTTCCGTCGTTTCATCCCGCCGATGGGCGGTATCGATTTTTCGCCGGTCGTTGCGATTATTGCGTTGCAGTTGGTGCAGAGGCTGGTTCTGCAGCTTCTTATAGGTATACTCGTGTAGAACTGACTTAGTAACTTACGTCGGGCGTGTAGCGCCGAGGCGATGAAAAAGGAGACTTGTTATGGCTATTACCCCTGCAGACATCCAGGCTCAGACTTTCTCTGAGGCCAAGCGTGGCTACGATCCTGCCGAGGTCGACGTCTTCTTGGAGACGCTGTCCTCCGAGGTTGACGCTATGCTCGCTAAGATCGTCGACCTTAAGGGTCGTCTGACTGCTACCGAGCAGCAGCTTGCCGATGCGCAGGCTCAGCTTGCCCAGGCTCAGGATGCCCCCGCCCAGGCCGTTCCTGCCGCCCCCGTGGCTGCTCC
>URHQ01000122.1 GCA_900547655.1 uncultured Collinsella sp. | reverse complement strand
AGCGTCAGATGTGTATAAGAGACAGGGATCGATCGCGGACACCGCCTCGGGCTCGGCAACGGCAGCGGTAACCGCGGCAGACTCATCATCCACAGTGACAACGGGCGCAGGCTCGGGCTCAAACGTCGGCTCCTCGCCCTCCTCGTAATCGAGCGTGCAGGACTCGGGAAGCATTCCGAGCGCACGGATGGCATCCGAACCAAAGCGGATGTTGCCGGCGGCGTTGCGATAGAGCTTGGGCTCGGGCTCGACCGCGGCAGGTTCCTCCGCCGACTCGGCAGCGGGAACCTCGTCATTGAACTCTTCGGCCTGGACAGCCTGATTCTGATCCTCGGGCACGATAGCGCCGATCAGCGTCTCGTCGGCAGATGCACCCTCAAAGCCCTCGATCTGCTCGTCGAAAGCCTCACCCTGTTCGGGCTCGGTCTGAGCGTCGGGAGCAATCGGCTGACCGAATTCGTCCTCGGCGTAGGTAGGCTCTTCATACTCGATGGTGTTGCCGTAGTCGTTTTGCTGCTGGGCCGCGGCATATTCCGCCGCTGCGCGCGCCATTTCCTCGGCACGACGCTTCTGCTCCCCAAAATAGGTATCGAACGGAACATCGTCGGGAAACTCGCTTTCGCCCTGGAAGGGAGCAACGTTGTCCATAACGCCGAGCATAGCGGCGACAGAAGACTTGTTGCACACCGCGCCGGACGTATAGGGAAGAATGTGGCGGTTAGAGATGATGTTTGCCGCGTTGGCAAGCGCAACGAGGGAAGCGAGGATCGCGACAATCCACAGCAGAACCTTGAGCGCGCCGGGGAGCGGCAGGATGCGCAGGATGGCAACGGCAGCGGGGGCAACCGTGGCAACGGGCAACAGCTTGGCGATGAGCGCACGATACGAAGCATAGGGCTCGCGGGCGAGCAGCTCAGCACGGGGAGAGTCGTAGTGTGCGACAACGACCACCGGGCGGTTGCGCGGAGACGCGAGCGGGCCCGAGGCCTTGTGGTAGGCGATGACATTTTGGCTCACGCCCGTCTTGCCCAGGCGCGAAACCACGGGATGCCCTGTGCGCTCGAGCACGTAGAGCACGGCACCGACAATAGCCAGCAAGGTGCCGACCAAGCCGATACCGCCGCCGATGCCCATCAGCAGGGCGCCGGCAAACGCAAGAATACCGGTAACGGCAAATGCCAACCTACTGGGCGCCGGGGCATTGAACTCCTGAACCTCGGGGTCAAAGCCGTGGTTGCGGAAGATCTGAGCGATATCTTCGGCAGCCAAGCGCTCTTCTTCGCTGCATGCCGGCGTAATGCCGGTGTTCTGCAGCAGGTGGTTAATATAGTTCTGGGTGTTCGCCATGTGCGCTCCACATCCATAATCCGACAAATAGGCCCAATGCATGCACATTAGAACCGTATATAGTCGAAAGTATACCCCGAGCGAGCGCAAACGACCGAATTCGGGCTATCTTAACGCCCCGAGCGGACAAGGATATAGCCTAATCTCCATATCGGACTAAAATCATGGCAGCAAACCACCTTCTCATGCGAGGACTCTATGACGGCAAGCGACACGACCGAGACAATTAAAAAGGGAAATTCGGAGCCCAGTTTCGATAAAACGGCTCAGCGCATCCTCAATCTTTTCTTTGTGCTCAATAGCTCCCCCGAACCGCTGACGACCGAGCAGATCGTCTTGGATTCTGACCTGGGATATGGCTCGGGCAATATCGACTCGGATAAGCGCAAGTTTCGACGCGATCGTGACAAGCTGCTCGAACGCGGCATCTTAATCAAGGAGGTTCGCCCCACCGGCGCGCAGGAGACCGAGGAAAGCTCGTGGACAATCGACCGCGAGCACACGTTTGCGGCAGGCGGCCTCATTACCGCAGACGACGCCGATATCCTGCTCAACGCCATCGACCAGACACTAGCGGCCGGCTCATCCACTTTTGCCGCACCGCTTGCCGATATTCGCTCCAAGATTGCCTATCTCACCGGCAGGACGACGGTAGACGAGGCGCCGATCAGCCGCTCTCCCACCGTCGATGCGGTTTGGAGCGCCTTTGCCGAGCGTTGTGCGCTGCGATTTTTATATCAGAACGGACGCGGCGAGCAGAAAGAGCGTACCGTCCGCGTCTACGGCATGTTCGAGCGCGAGGGCGTGGCGTATTTCTGCGGCCTCGACAACGTCACCGGCGACATCAGGACATTCCGCTGCGACCGTATCGTTCGCGCTTGGCGTCCTTCGAAGGCCTACGTCATCCCCGCGGACTTCAATCTCAACGACTATCTGTTCTTTGAATTCGATTTTGCCGACCGGCCGCCCGTTGCAGCCACGTTCTCGTTCGCCCCTCAGACACAGATCGATATGATCAACGGCCTCACGCGCGGGCGAGGTGAGCTCGCACACACCGATGTGGGATGGGCCTGGACCGTTGACGTGCGCGATCTTGAAGCCGCCGCCTCATTTTGCATGGCCCACGCCATGGACGGCATGAGGCCCATGGCCCCCAAATCGCTCAAGCAGGCGTGGAACCACCTCATCGAAAGGACGGTGCACGAGTATGCCCGTGCGTAAACTCACCAGCGAGCAGAGACTCTCGCGCGCCATCGACATCATGGAGGCCCTCTACGCCGCCGGCGAGAGCGGCATGACACGAACCGAGATTTGCAGTCGCTTTGACATCACAGGGGTATCGCTCGACGAGATTCTCGAGATCGTCTCGACGCTCGCGGACCGAGAATCGGGCGCGCGCATCATCTGCGAATGCCGCGGTGAGCGTGTGGTCCTCACCGGTGACGCCGGGCGTGTGCTACCGTTGCGCCTGAGTGCCGCCGAGGGCGCTGTGCTCAACCATGAACTTGAATCGTTGGGGATCGAGCCGCAGACGGCAGCTCGGATTCGACATGCCCTTCTACCCGAAGAGCTTGGCTATAACCAGCGCGTCTTTGACACCGTCAACCACGGATCGCACTGGCAGCAGCTGAGCTGCGCCATTCAGGACGGCGTTCGCTGCCGCATCTCGTATCGCTCGATGGACGATGCACGGCCACGCGAGCGTCTGGTCGACCCCTTGCGCATTACGGCAAACGGCGACCAAACATACCTGATTGCCTGGGACATCGCAGTCGATGAGCAGCGCACCTATCGCATGGATAAAATCGAGGGACTCGCCTTGACGGAAGACTCCGTCGTGCCTCACGCACCGGACGTCGCATCCCTCCACGATTCCCTTGCCCGGACGCAGCGTAGTGCAAAACTCTTGATGCCATTCGATATGGCGGAGCATCTGGACTGGGCCGGCATCACCCTAATCGAGCGCAGCGGAGCAGACATGGCAACGGTAACCGTGCATTACGGCTCCGAGCGTTGGCTACTGAGCCAGATAATTGCAGCGGGCGGAGCCATCCACATCTTGGATGACCCCGCCCTGTCAAAGCGTCTGTGCGATATGGCAAAAACCCTCGTCTGTCCGCTTTAACGCCGCCGCTCGTGGCGTGCGCGCCACAGTTGCAGATAGTGCCCGATCTGCGCCGATTCGATGCGCTGGTAGGAGCTCGTGGGTAGCGACGTTAAGAACTTCTTTCCGTAGCCCTTCGTCACCAGGCGCGGGTCGGCCAGAATCAGCACGCCGCAATCGGTCGACGAGCGGATAAGGCGGCCGGCCGCCTGCTTGACCTCGAGCACCGCCTCGGGCAGCGAATAGCGCGCCCAAGCGCGGTCTTCGCGCAGGTTGCGCTCGCACGAGAGCGGGTCCGTGGGGCTCGAGAACGGCTGTCTCTTATACACATCTCC
>URHQ01000121.1 GCA_900547655.1 uncultured Collinsella sp. | reverse complement strand
TCTCGGCGGCAGCGGCCTTATCGGCCTCAAGCTTGGCAAGCTCGGCGGCATTTTCCTGCTCGGCTTTTGCCTGTGCCTCGCTGCGGAGCTGCTGGGCCTGCGCCAGCGCATCCTCGGCGTTTTTCTGCTCTGCCTCAAGCTGAGACTTGGCCTGCTGGAGCTCAGCCTTGTTCTGTTCGAGTTCGGTTTGCATGTTATTGAGCTCTTCGATCTCGTCGACGCTCGAGCTCGTGATCTGGTTGGTGTATTTGCAGGTCGTGATGAACTCACCCAGGCTCTGTGCGTTGACCAGGAAGCTCACGATGGGATTGGTGCCCTTCTGATACTTGTACAGATCGCGCATGGCGGAGCTTGCCTTGGCCTGCTGCTCGGGAAGCTTGGCCTCGATTTCCTCGATGCTTGCCTCATTGGAGTCAATCTGCTTTTGCAGGTCATCGAGTTTGGTGCGGGCGTCGTTGTAGGCGCTCGTGGCGGCTTCGATCTTCTGCTGGGCTGCGGAAAGCTGGTCCTGCGTTGCCTGCGAGGCGGCATACGCCGCAACGGGGGAGAGCATCGGCGTGGCCGTCAGCGCAACGGCGAGCGCGGCGCTCGTGATGATACGAGCCGGCTTCGACGCAATGAGCGCTGCGGTGCGATGATTCGAATGCTGCATCCAGTCCCTCTGCAATCAATCGTAGGTTATGGTTCGAACGGTATTCTACTACTGCTTTCGACCTCAACTTGAACCTTAAAGGTCCCAAAGGGTCAAGTTGAACTTGAGGCTTTGGCTTTGACCTGCAGTTATGATGAATTGTTGAGAAACCATAGAGTTCAACTTTAACGTTACAGAGCTCTGTTTGAGAGGAGTTTTGGGCTGTAAAAGCCATCTCAACGTGGGGGTTTTATAACTACAGCGTGCCCTTCTGGCGAGCCTTCTCAATCTCTTCGAGGGCCTCGGCGGGGGTGAACGAACAGGTGCCGTCGCCGAGTTTGATTACCTGGATATCGTCGCCGGCGTAGACCTCTCCGCCCTTTAGTACCACGCCAAAAACGCCCTCGTGGGGAAAGATGCAGTCGCCGGCGAGATAGTAGATGGCACAGCGTGTGTGGCAGACCTTTCCGATTTGGCTGATTTCGACAAGCACCTCGCTGCCAAGCTTGAGCTGTGTGCCCAATGGGAGCGAGAGCAGGTTGATGCCCCGGGTTGTGAAGTTCTCGCCAAAGTCGCCCTCGTGCACATCGAGCCCGCGCGCCTGCGCCGTCTGGATAGACTCTGCAGCTAAAAAGGAAACCTGGCGGTGCCAATGCCCGGCGTGCGCATCAGAGGCGAGGCCAAATTGCTCTATAACGGTGTCGTGCCCGTCGGCGACGGGTGACTTACGCGTGCCCTTGCGTGCCGACGTGTTGATCGAGACGATGCGGGCGGGTCCGTTGTAGGCGTCGTTTGCCGTGCACAGGGGAGCTGCCGTTTGTGCGCGTTCCGCCAGCTCGTGCTTCGCGGCATTGAGGATGGGATTATCGGTCGGATGGTCTTGGGGCACGTGCGCGCCTTTCGCTCGAGGATGTCAATACACTGAATCCTACAACAATGGTAGGTTCATTGCCCATTGTCATACAACGGTGAGCGCCGTCTTCGTGCTGGCCTTCGTGCTGGACGATTACGTCGATTGCCATAGATACGGTGGAGCTTTGGGCGCCGGCGGCTTGGCACGCTAGAATAAATCAGTTGCGCAAAGACCGCCCGTTGTGTGGGCAGTTCATGATAGGAAGTTTCCATGGCATTGCAGTTTACAGAGCGCGAGTTCATCCCCGTGCTGCTCGGTGGCGACATCAACGCCTACTCGGTGGCGCGCGCCTTCTACGAGGAGTACCAGGTCAAGAGTCTGGTCTTTGGCAAGTACCAGACGGGCCCTGCGTACCGCAGCCAGATTATCGACTACACGCCCAACGTGGATATCGATACCATGCCCGTGATGCTCAAAACCGTCAACGGCATTGCCCAAGCGCATGCCGACAAGACGATTGTCCTTGTGGGCTGTGGCGATAACTATGTTGCCCTCGTGGCTCAGGCCAAGGATGCCCATGAGCTGGCGGATAACATCGTCGCTCCCTACGCGCCCTACAGCATGCTCGAGCAGTGCCAGAAGAAGGAGATCTTCTACGAGCTGTGCGAGAAGCATGGCGTGCCCTATCCGCACACGTTTACCTTTACCAAGGCGATGCTCAATGCCCAGGGTGAGGCGCCTGCCGAAGTGCTCGACCAGATCGATTTTCCTTACCCGATGATTCTGAAGCCTTCTGATGGCATCATGTGGTGGCAGCATGAGTTCGAGGGCCAGAAGAAGGCCTATGAGATTGCCGACCGCGCCGAGCTGGAACAGGTCATTCGCGATTCGTATGCCAGCGGCTACACCGACGATCTGATCTTGCAGGATCGCGTGCCCGGCAACGACGAGTACATGCGCGTGCTCACTAGCTATTCCGACCGCAACGGCAAGGTGCGCATGATGTGCCTGGGCCATGTGCTGCTCGAGGAGCATCAGCCCCACGGTGTCGGCAACCATGCCTGTATCATTACCGAGCCCAACGACGAGCTCATGGGCGGCGTGCGCAAGTTGCTCGAGGACCTTCACTTTGTGGGCTATTCCAACTTTGACGTTAAGTACGACGAGCGCGACGGCTCGTTTAAGTTCTTCGATTTCAACACGCGCCAGGGCCGCAGCAACTACTACGTTACCAACAGTGGCTTTAACGTTGCCAAGTATGTGGTGGACGAGTATGTGTTCAACCGCCCGTTTGAGCCGGAGTTTGTGACGGCTCAGGACGAGGCCCTGTGGATGGTCGTCCCCATGGGCGTCGTCGACAAGTACGTCAAGGATCCCGAGCTGCGCGCTAAGGTGCATCGCCTGGACAAGGAAGGCAAGGGCGCCGACCCTTCGTTTATGAAGGGCGACTTTGTCTTTAACCGTTGGCTGCGCATGTGGCACACCAAGCTGCGCCACTTTAAGCTGTTCAAGACGTATTACAAGTAGATGAGCGCGGCGCCCGTCCGGTTTGCATCGGGCGGGCGCGGGTATGATACGCGCAATTGCGCAAGCGTCACCAAGGAGGCGGCGATGGAAAAGCTGGGAGTTATCGGCGGCATGGGCGCCGAGGCCACGTCGTATTACTACGACCAGGTGGTGCGTCATACGGCTGCTGCCTGCGATCAGGAACATATCGACATGGTGGTGCTCTCCAAGTCGACCATGCCCGACCGCACGTTGGCCATTAAGACCGGCGAGCATGCCAAGCTGCTGGCGACCATGAAAGAGTGTGCCCAGGCACTCGAGTCGCTGGGCTGTGCGCACATTGCCATTCCCTGCAACACGTCGCACTACTTCTACGACCAGATCCAGTCGTTTACGAAGGTGCCGATTATCCACATGCCGCGTGAGTCGGTGCGCTATGCTCTGGCCGGTGCGGTGATGGGGGAGTGCGAGTTCGACCCCAACCTGAGTATGCCGGCCGAGCCGGTGCACAAGATTGGCATCATGGGCACCGACGGAACCGTGGGCGCGGGCGTCTACGGCCGCGAATGTAAGGCTGCGGGTGTTGAGGTTGTCTATCCCAGCGAGAAACGTCAGAACGATGTGATGTCGCTTATTTACGATGATGTGAAGGCCGGACGTGAGCCCGATATGGATAAGTTCGACCGCGTGATGTGGGAGTTCGCCCGTAGCGGCTGCGACCGCGTCATTCTGGCCTGCACCGAGCTCTCGGTGCTGCAGAAGTACCGAGAGATGCCCGAGATTACCCTCGACGCCATGGATGTCCTGGTGCGCGAATCCATCATCCGCAGCGGCGCCCCCTACCGCCTCTAGCTTCCGACCTGCCAAAAAGGGACAGGTTTATTTTGGCTCTTCGGGGGTTTGTGTGGGTTAGCCGCCCGGTAAAAGTGCCCGCCTAGCG
>URHQ01000120.1 GCA_900547655.1 uncultured Collinsella sp. | reverse complement strand
CTAACGATATGGCACCGTGGGGACACATGTATGTCAATCCTGGTCTAACAGAGCCTTATCTAATGGAGACCCTGCGTGATATGGGCTTTGGCCCTGAGCGTTCCAATAAGGGCAACGTGCTGGTTGAGCTTGGCGGCGAGGGCGAGCCGCTTGTGTTGGCGAGCCATGTCGATACCCTGGGCGCCATGGTACGCTCCATTAAGGACAATGGCCGCCTGCGTCCCACGACGCTTGGCGGGCATCAGTGGTCTACGGCCGATGGCGAGAACTGCACCGTCTACACGCGTGACGGCAATGTGTACACGGGTGTGGTTCTCAACACCGAGCCTTCGGCGCACGTGGCCGACGAGCCGGTCAAGACCATCGAGAAGAACATGGAAATCCTGCTCGACGAGAATGTCGACAGCAAGGATGACGTGCTTGAGCTGGGCATTCAGACGGGCGACATCATCGCTATGGATCCGCGTACCACGGTGACGGAGAGCGGCTACATTAAGAGCCGCTTCCTGGATGACAAGCTGTCGGCGTCGATTCTGCTGGGTCTGGCCAGTGCCGTTGCTGACGGCGAAGTGACGCTTTCGCGCAAGGTGTCGCTGCTCTTTACCGTGTACGAGGAGGTCGGCCACGGCGGCGCCTTCGTGCCGGCCGACACGCGCGAGATGATTAGCGTTGACATGGGCTGCGTGGGCGACGACCTGGGCTGCACCGAGCGCATGGTGTCGATCTGCGCCAAGGATTCAGGTGGCCCCTACAACTACGATCTGGTGACCACGCTGTCCAATATCGCGCGCGAGCTCGAGCTTGATTACGCCATCGACGTGTACCCGCATTACGGCTCGGACGTTGAGGCCACGCTCTCGGCCGGCTACGACATCCGTCACGGCCTGATCGGCCCCGGTGTGTACGCGAGCCACAACTACGAGCGCAGCCACATGGACGGCGTGCGCAACACCTACGAGCTCGTCCGCGCCTACGTTCAGCGCTAGGGGGACAGCTTGCGACTCGGCTAACCAATCGCTAAGGCCCGATTTCTCGGGCCTTTTTTCGCTTTAGGATGTTTAGTATTATGATGTATGTAATCTATTAACTAAGCATGTAAATTACTTAACGAGGTGATGCGGCATATGAATACATCTGAGTACTTATCTATGGGTGATGCCGCCCGCCTGTTGGGCGTTACGAAAGCCCGCATATCGCAACTTGCCGCATCGGGAACGCTCGCGTGCGATATTGTGGGCGGACGGAAGATGGTCGAGTACAATTCTGCGATCGCCTATCAAAAGGTCCGCAAACGAGGGCGCCGTCCTGCAGCCGATGTGGGACGCAAGTTCACGTTGATGTCGGCCGACCATGAGGTCGCGCATGTCTCATTTGATCCGACGCGCGAGTTTCCCTTCGAAATCGCCGAGGTCCTCGATGCGCAGAGGATGCCGTTTGGCACGTGCTCGAGTTCTTCTCCAACGGTGAATAAACGGGAGCTCAACGTGTGGTGGAGCCATCGGTCGGTGCCCGATGTTCGCCCCGGACTCGTCTCGCGCTATCGTGAACTGGGAATTGCCAGTGGCATCGAGGTCCCGGTTCAGTGCTTGGGCCTATCGCTTTCGGATTGTTATTGGCTGCGGCCGGCCGATTGCGCCGAACTCAAATGGCAAAACATCAATTACTTTGAGAACGAATTTGAGCGATCGGCGCCCGAGGGGCGTTCGGGTTGGCTGGAGGGCATCGGTCTTAAAAATCCCGACAACACATCCGAGGGCGAGCTTCCTAAATCGTGGATGATTCGCAACGGTGTTCGCGTCCTGGTCAAGGGGTGCGGCATGGACGACCAACGGCCCTTTAACGAGGCGGTTGCAACGGCTCTGCATCGTCGCTTGCTGTTGGAGGGCGAGTTTGTTCCTTATACGGTTGAGCGGATGTTCAATGGCCCCGTGTGCCTGTGCGAGGATTTTCTTGACGGCCGCGAGGAATACGTTCCGGCTGTTTACGTTAAGGGCGCACTTGGTAGCCAGCGGGGAAACTCGACATACGATCGATACTGTTGCTACCTCGGCAAGCATGGTGTCGATGAGGCCGCTGTGAGAAGGTCTATGTCGCAGATGATTGTCTGCGATGCCCTTTTGGCCAACAGCGACCGCCATTGGCGAAACTTCGGCATCATCCGCAATGTCGACACCCTGGAGATAAAACCTGCTCCGCTGTTCGATAGCGGCAACTGCCTGTGGTACAACGTACCAACTGCCGTGCTCGCAGCTGGGGAGTTTGGGTTTTCCGCTAAGCCGTTTGGGCCCGACCCTTTCGTCCAGCTGTCGCTTGCGGACTCGCTCGATTGGTTCGATTCATCGCGGCTCAACGGATTTGTTGATGAGGCGATCGAGATTCTTTCGCAGAGCGAATGGGCGACGGCGGAGGGTCGACTCGAGGCCATTCGCCGCGGCCTCGAGCGTCGCGTAATCGAGGTTAGTGCCGCTGTTGAGGTACTTCGACACGTGCGGCGATAATCCCGCGGCTACCTGATGGCTGCCGTAACGGTGCCGCCGCCGAGGACGATGTCGCCGCGGTAGATTACAACGGCTTGGCCGGGGGCGATGGCTCGCTGCGGCTCGTCAAAAGTTAGCAGCATTTGACCGCCTTCGTCATGCGTAAGGGTCGCTGCCTGGTCTTTCTGACGGTAGCGGTACTTGGCACCTACGCGAATGCCGCCGGCGTCGAGCTCCGCCTCCATGCGTGCGTCCGGTGCGCTCCAGATCCACTCATCGGCTGTGAGGGCAGCGGCGGTCAGATCCTCGGCCTCGCCCAGATGCACAATGTTGTTGGCGGTGTCGACGCCCATTACGTACACGGGATGCGCCATCGCGACGCCCAAGCCCTTGCGCTGGCCGATGGTATAACGCAAGGCGCCGTTGTGACGTCCGACCACGCTGCCGTCGCGCCATACAATATCGCCCGGCTCGGCGGCATGTCCGCAGCGGCGCTCGATATAGCCCGCGTAGTCGCCGTCCGCGATAAAGCAGATATCCTCGCTCTCGGCCTTCTTGGCGTTGATGAAGCCCTGCTCGGCGGCTATGCGGCGCACGTCACGCTCTTTGTCCAGCCCAGCCAGCGGAAAGATCGTGTGCGCCAGGCGCTCCTGCGTAAGCGAATACAAAAAGTAGCTTTGGTCCTTTTTGGGATCTTCGCCGCGATGTAGCTGCCAGGTGCCATCTGCCGCCTGGCTTGTTTTGGCGTAATGTCCCGTTGCGATGTAGTCGCAGCTCATGTCCAGCGCCGCATCGAGCAGCGCGCCAAACTTAATGTGGCGGTTGCAGATAATGCACGGATTGGGCGTCAGCCCCTCCCGGTAGGCGCTCACAAAGCGCTCGATAACGCTGTGGTCGAACGTCTGCTGCAGGTCGAGCACGTGATGGGGGATCCCCAAGCGCTCGGCGACGGCCTTTGCATCGGCGATGTCGCGGTCGACCTTGCTCATGCCCGTGGCGGGGTCGGGCGCGGGGCAGGTGAGGCGCATGGTGGCGCCGACGCATTCGTAGCCCTGGCTTTTGAGCAGGTACGCGGTCACGCTGGAATCGACGCCGCCGCTCATGGCGACGAGCACGCGCTTGTTGTGCATGGGGAGGTTCTCCTTGGTGGCATGTGGCCAAAAAAGAAAAGCGGCGCGGGAGGCTGGTTCCGCGCCGCAGACATTGTAGCAAGTTCGGAGGTCTCGTGGGACACCCTGTTGGGATAAGCCCAGGCTGCCAGAAGAGAGGGGAGACCGGCGTGCCTTGGACTCGTTCTAAGAACGAGAAGCTCTAGTCCTGGAACAGTGCCGTGGACAGGTAACGCTCGCCGGTGTCGGCAAGCAGGGCCACGATGGTCTTCCCCTCGTTCTCGGGGCGCTTGGCCAGCTGCAGTGCGGCCCACACGGCGGCACCGGACGAAATGCCCACGAGCACGCCCTCCTTGTGGCCCACGGCACGGCCGGTGGCAAAGGCGTCGTCGTTCTCGACGGGGATGATCTCGTCATAGACCTGGGTGTCGAGGACGTCGGGCACAAAGCCGGCGCCGATGCCCTGGATCTTGTGCGGGCCGGCCTGGCCCTTGGAGAGCACCGGGGAGGTGGCGGGCTCGACGGCGACGACCTTAATCTCGGGGTTCTGCTCCTTGAGGAACTCGCCCACGCCGGTCACGGTGCCGCCGGTTCCAACGCCGGCGACGAAGATGTCGACCTCGCCGTCGGTGTCATCCCAGATCTCGGGGCCGGTCGTGGCCTTGTGGATGGCGGGGTTGGCGGGGTTCACAAACCTGTCTCTTATACAC
>URHQ01000119.1 GCA_900547655.1 uncultured Collinsella sp. | reverse complement strand
GGAGATGTGTATAAGAGACAGCCATGATACGTGCCGCGCACTTGGCCAGCGGCACACCGGTGGCCTTGGAGATAAACGGCACGGTACGGCTGGCACGCGGGTTTGCCTCGATCACGTAGACGGTCTCGCCCTTGATGGCGTACTGCACGTTGACCAGGCCGCGGACTCCCAGCGCCATCGCGATGCGGCGCGTGGTCTCGCGGAGCTTCGCCTGCAGGCTCTCGCTAAAGCTAAACGGCGGGATGCAGGTCGCGGAGTCGCCAGAGTGAATACCGGCCTCCTCGATATGCTCCAGGATACCGCCGATGTAGACCTCTTCGCCGTCGCACAGGGCGTCGACGTCGGACTCGATCGCACCCTCCAGGAAGCGGTCCAGGTACACCGGGTAGTCGGGGCTAATGCGCGCAGCCTCGGCCATGTAATCGCGCAGATGCTCGGCATCGTAGGCAATCATCATGCCGCGGCCGCCAAGCACGTAGCTCGGACGCACCAGTAGCGGGTAGCCGATGTGCGCGGCCACGGCCTCGGCCTCCTCAAACGAAGTGGCCTGGCCCGCCGGCGGGTACATGATGCCCAGTTTGTCGAGCAGAGCGGCGAAGCGCTCGCGGTCCTCAGCAAAGTCGATGGCATCGGGCTTGGTGCCCATAATGTTCACGCCGCTCTCCTCGAGCATGCGCGCCAGCTTAAGCGGAGTCTGGCCGCCGAGCGTCACCACGACGCCGTCGGGACGCTCAACATCGATGACGTCCATGACGTCCTCGTAGGTGAGCGGCTCAAAGTACAGGCGATCGGACGTGTCGTAGTCAGTCGAGACGGTCTCGGGGTTGCAGTTGACCATGATGGTCTCAAAGCCGCGGGCCGCCAGCGCGTAGCTCGCGTGCACGCAGCAGTAATCGAACTCGATACCCTGGCCAATGCGGTTGGGGCCGGCACCCAGGATCATCGCCTTGGGCTTGTCCGCCGGCGTGGTCTCGTCGGGAGCCACGCACTTCTTGGCATCCGGGCTCGTGCGGTAGATGTTCTCGTACGTCTTGTAGTGGTACTCCGTGGCGCTCGAGAACTCCGCAGCGCAGGTATCGACCGTCTTCATGCTGGGAACCACGCCCAGACCCTTGCGGTAGGCGCGCACAAAGCGCTCATCCGAGCCGGTCAGCGCGGCAATCTCGGCGTCGCTCGTGCCGTACTGCTTGAGCAGGCGCATCGCGTCGGCGTCAATGTCCTCCACACGCAGGCCGCGGATGCTCTCCTGGACCTGCACCATATCGTTGATGCGGTTCAGGTACCACGGGTCGATGCCGCAGGTGGCATGGATGCGAGCGATGTCCCAGCCACGGCGCAGGGCCTCGACCACAAAGAAGATGCGGTGCTCGGTCGGCGTGGCCACGGCTTGAGCGAGCTCGTCATCGCTCAGCTTGTCGGCACCCTCCTTGCCACCAGCGCAGATGCCCTGGTGACCGTCCTCCAGTGAGCGCATGGCTTTGCCGAAGGCCTCCTCAAAGGTGCGGCCAATCGCCATAATCTCGCCCACGGCCTTCATGCGCGTGGTGAGCGTGGGGTCGGTACCCTTGAACTTCTCGAAGGCAAAGCGCGGCACCTTAACGACGCAGTAGTCGATCGTGGGCTCAAAGCAGGCAGGCGTTGCCTTGGTGATGTCGTTGACGATCTCGTCGAGCGTGTAGCCCACGGCAAGGCGCGCGGCGGCCTTAGCGATGGGGAAACCCGTGGCCTTGGAGGCCAGCGCGGACGAACGGCTCACGCGCGGGTTCATTTCGATGACGATCAAGCGACCGGTGTTGGGGTTCACGGCAAACTGCACGTTGGAGCCACCGGTCTCGACGCCGATCTTCTCCAGAATGGCGAGCGAGGCCACGCGCATGCGCTGATACTCAAGGTCGGAGAGCGTCTGCGCCGGCGCCACGGTGATGGAGTCGCCGGTGTGCACGCCCATGGGGTCGAGATTCTCGATGGAGCACACGATGATGCCGTTGCCGGCGTGGTCGCGCATGACCTCCATCTCATACTCTTTCCAGCCCTCGATGGACTCCTCAACCAGCACCTCATGAGCGGGCGAGAGCTCCAGGCCCTGGCTCACGATGGAGACGAGCTCCTCGTGGGTATGCGCGATGCCGCCACCGGCGCCGCCGAGGGTAAAGCTCGGGCGCAGTACGCAGGGATAGCCCACGCGCTCGGCGATAGCCTCGGCGTCGGCCACGCTGTAGGCATAGCCCGAGCGCGCGACCTCCAGGCCAATCTCGGCCATGGCCTCGTTAAAGAGCTTGCGGTCCTCGCCGCGCTCGATAGCGGCCAGGTCGCAGCCGATCATCTCGACGCCGTATTTGTCGAGCGTACCGTCTTTCGCCAGCTCGACAGCGGCGTTCAGACCGGTCTGGCCGCCCAGCGTGGGCAGCAGCGCGTCCGGGCGCTCTTTCTTGATTACGCGCTCGATAAATTCGGCGGTGATGGGCTCGACATAGGTGCGGTCGGCAAGACCTGGGTCGGTCATGATGGTCGCCGGGTTGGAGTTGACCAGGATGACCTCAAAGCCATCCTCCTTGAGCACCTTGCAGGCCTGGGCGCCGGAGTAATCGAACTCGCAGGCCTGGCCAATAACGATGGGGCCCGAACCAATGACGAGGATACGCTTGATGTCAGTACGTTTCGGCATGTTAGTTCTCCTCGGTCTCGGTCGCAGCGGAACCATTGTCGGCAAAGTTCCAGCCCTGCAGGCGGTCCTTCGCGGTGTCGATGTCCAGGTAGTTCTCCTCGCCGTCCATGAGTCGCGTAAAGGCGGTAAAGAGATAGTGGGCATCGGTGGGTCCGGGCGAGGCCTCGGGATGGTACTGCACCGAGAAGCACGGCGCGTCGAGCAGCTGGATGCCCTCGGCGGTGCCGTCGTTGAGGTTCACATGCGTCAGGCGAATGCGGCCGAAGCGCTCGTTCATCACGACTGGCGCGATGCCGCGGCGCACCCAGACGCGCAGATCCCCATCGGCCGCATGCTCGGTCTCGCCGCCGGAAAGCTCGGGGACAAGCTTGCCCAAGCTGGGGAACAGCAGACCAAAGCCATGGTTTTGCGCGGTAATCTCCACGCGACGGCTTACCAGGTTCATGACCGGCTGGTTGCCACCGCGGTGACCGAACTTAAGCTTTTCCATCTGAGCGCCGCAGGCCAGGCTGATCATCTGGTGACCAAGACAAATACCAAAGACCGGCACCTTGCCGATCAGCTGCTGCACCTGCTCGTAGGTCTCCACCACGGCGTCGGGGTCGCCGGGACCATTGGACAAAAAGACACCGTCGGGATTCATGTCGAGCACCTGCTGGGCGGGCGTATCCCACGGCACGACGGTAAGGTCGCAGCCGGCGCGGACCAGACCCTCCAGAATGCCGCGCTTCACACCGCAGTCGTAGGCGACCACTTTGTGACGGGCAGGAGCGGCAGCCGTAAGCGCAAAGTCATGCGTGGCAGGCAGGTCGGCGGCCACAAACTCGTGAGGTACGGGGCAACTTACGGTCTTGACCAGGTTCTCGCCTACCAGCGTGGGCGCAGCGGCCAGACGCTCGGCAAGCTCGTCGACGTCGAAGATCTCGGTCGAAATAATGCCCATCTTGGAACCATTGTCGCGCAGGTGGCGCACCAGGGCGCGAGTGTCGACACCCTCGATAGCGACGATGCCGTGAGCGCGCAGGTACTCCGGCACGCTGGCGGCCGAGCGCCAGTTAGAAGGCGTGGCGCACATGTCGCGAACGATCATGCCGCGCATGGCCGGAGCGCTCGCAGGGCGCACGGCGTCGCCGGGGAAGGCCGACTGGACGTCGGTCTCGTCGATACCGTAGTTGCCGATCTGCGGATAGGTCATGGTTACGATTTGGCCGGCATAACTCGGGTCGGTCATGACCTCAAAGTAGCCCTCGAGCGAGGTGTTGAAGCAGACTTCGCCGGTCGCGGAGCCCTCGGCGCCGCATGCACGTCCATAAAAAATGGTCCCATCCTCAAGATACAGGATGCAGGGACCGCAGGTGCCCTTGCTGGTTTTGGCCAGCATGCACTGGCAAAGCTCGCTGGGCGCGAAGGTGCGGGCAGCAGTGCCCGCAGTATGGTTATTCGCCATAATTCTCCTTCCCGGTCTCTCCGGACCGGCTTAAAGGTTGGTAGTTAGGCCTTGCGGTATTTTAACCGCAAGTATGCGCCATGGCGTTAATTTCATCGAAATGTTTACGAAATGATAATTATGACTTTCTATGCATAATGATTTTTCTGGGACGGGGATTAAAAAAGGCTCTGTTAGACCAGGATTGACATACATGTGTCCCCACGGTGCCATATCGTTAG
>URHQ01000118.1 GCA_900547655.1 uncultured Collinsella sp. | reverse complement strand
GCCTGCATTGCACGGCCAAAGCGCACGCGCAGCAGGGCGGCGGGCTCCAAAGACACGCCGTCGCGGCGCAGCTCGGCCGTCAACGTGGCAAGCGGGCCCTCTTCGTGCGAAAGCGGATAGCTGTCCAGGTCGACATCGGCAAACAGCACGGCATCGTAGCCGCCAGGACGCAAAACCGACGCATCGGCAAGCGACACGAAGCGCACTTGCGCCCGTGGCGCGCGATCGACCTCGTAGGTCTCGTAATCGTAAGCGGTGCTGCGCTTGTCCACCTTAGTTCGAACGCCGTCGAGAACCGGCACGGTCGCGGCCTGCGACACGTCGAGCGCGCGAGCATCGTTCATAAGGATGTCGATGGCATGGCGCAGCAAAGCCGTCTCTGCCTGACGACGAGCCTGGCCGTCAAGACCGCCTAGAGCGCGATCGGGCAGCGCCTCTGCAACGGCGAGCATGGCCTTGAGCGCCGTCACGGGTTTGTCGCGCCACAGCGCCTGAAACACGTCCGAGACCACGCACGGCACATTCTTAAACCAGTTATCGTCGCTGGCGGCCTTGCGGGCGCCCCTCACCTGGCCCTGCACGCTCTGCAGCAGGCTCTTGACGCCCGCAGCGGTCTTGCTGCGCGACAGGCGCATGTTCTTGTCGAAGCCGCGGGCGCTCGCGGCGTCGGCACCCGAAAGCGGGCTATAAATCCAGTCGGTAAGCTCTGGAGCGGGCCACCACTCGGTCTTGGAAGCGGTGCCCTCGTCGGCGGCTTTCATACGCTCGATCAGGTTGGCGAGCGCCGTAAACTGCCTGCCCGCGATGGACTGGGAAAACGCCGTGAACTCAGCCGTCTCGGCCGCAATGTGACGCGCCGCCAGACGAGAGGCGAGCTCACCGAACAGCTGGGGTGCCCGGGCAGAAACGGCAAGCACGCGCACGGGGTCGGCAGAGGCGCCGTCGACCTCGGAACCCCGGCACGTTTTTACCAGATCATCAATTGCGTCCGCATAAGCATGAGCACGGGCATGGGGGCCAGCGACCTCAATAAAGGCAGGCTGAGCGGCGGTCCCGCAAGCGGCATCAGACGCGCCGACACCCTCCCCTAGCGGCGCGATCTCAAACAACACATCGCGGGCATCAAATGCCGCGGCAAGCTCCTCGCGCATCGCCGCCTGCTCGCGGGCAAGCAGCACGACGACCTCTCCCCCATTGTTCGCCACGGCAGACAGCAACTCGAGCAGACCGTGCGTAAACGACGTGATACCGCGCACGCATACGGCGCGAGTGCACGCCGGCAGGCTATCGGCCAGGACACTGGTCATAATGTCAGCTGCCTCGCAGGGCTCAACCATATCTCGACGGTCCAAACCACCCGCGTAGGCGCGCAAAAGCTCGAACACACGAGCCTCGGCATCGCTTTTTGGCTCAGGCTGGCAGTTGTCGCCACGGCATCGTTCGGCACCCGTCCCCGCAACGCCCGGCAACACGTCGCGGGCCATGCGCGCGAGCATGCGCACTGTGCCCTGGCTGCGCGAAAGCGGCTGCAGGTCGGTATCGTCGAGACGCGTGACCATGTACGAGAACAGCATCTGGCGCTGCAGGTTGTCGACGAGACCGCGCCCGTCGCCCAAAAGCTCCCAAAGCGAGCAAAGCCACGATGTAGGCGTCTTGTAGTCAATACCCAGCGAAATCCCGGCTTCCGCCGCATCATGACGGCACAGGTCGAGCTCGGCAAACGTAGGTGCCAGCAGCACGGCACGTCCGTGGCAGTCAACAAGGTCGGCAAGCAGCGCCGACTCGGCATCACTCAAATCCGTGCCGGCATTGGTGGTATAGATTCGAACAGGCATGGTCCTCCGCTCAAACTGTTCGCAATAATCAATGCATCCATCCTACCCGCCCAAGCGGACACATTGCCACCGCAGCTCCATCTTTTGGTACAAAGCAACCTGACCCCAATGCACCAGCCGATTGCGGGCATATAAAAACCGCCCCCGGAGGAGCGGTTTTGAACAATTGGTTTTGCGCGGCCTACTCGCCATCCTCCAACTTAATGAGGATCTTGCGGTAGCCACCGTACTCGCCGTTGAGCGCCTTGGAAACACGGCTCACCGTGGTGGATGAAGCGCCCGTGCGGGCCTGAACCTCAACATAAGGCTCGCCCTCGTCCAGGTAACGCGCGACCTGCAGACGCTGCGATAGATCGCAAATCTCGCGCGGCGTGCAGATATCGGTCAAAAACGCTTGGATATCCTTCTCGTCGTCCAAAAGGCTAAATGCGTGGACCAGCTGCTTGACATCAGGCTTGTCAAACATGTTCTCGATATTCATCGATCACCGCCAAACCCGCCAAAAGGCATCGAAGTTGATACTGACATCGGGCATCGTTCGCCCGTTCTATGCAATAGGGCAACGCCTGTGGCTTTTGCCCGTAGCAGTTTAGCACACCACCAAACTAAAGCGACAAGACTCTCTGCCAGCGGCGCGTTTTTCAGGACGAACGCCGTTTAGAAACCGAATGCGCACGTAAGCTCCACGAATATTTGCGACAATGGGCGTCCAGGCAAGGCCCCGCGTTCGCGCAGCCGTGCAAGTCGCCACGGCAAGCTGCTTCACGCGTCACCAACTCTCCCCGCGCAAGAAAGGATCCCTACCATGCGCTTTATGCTTAACTGGCTCTTTACTTCGATCGCCATCGCGATCGCCACGTTCCTCGTCCCCGGCATCCAACCCTTCGGTTTCGCCGAGGCCTGGATCTGTTTCGCCTTTGTGGGACTATTCCTCAACATCGTCGACTCGCTCGTCAAGCCGTTCCTCACGGTTATCTCGCTGCCGCTCACTATTATTACGCTTGGTATTTTTCAGCTCGTAGTCAACAGCTTTATGCTCGAGCTGGCCAGCTACCTGTCGGTCAATCTGCTGGGCGCGGGTATCTCCATCGCCAGCTTTGGATCGGCCTTTATGGGCAGCATCCTGGTATCCATCATGCGCAGCATTCTCGACAGCATCGCCGAGGGCTAAAACGGCCATTCCGGCCGTGCCCGTCTCAACAGCCTAAAACGAAGGCCGCCCATCGCAAAAATGGGCGGCCTTCTTATTTGTCAAGTCTCAAAGGACGAGAGAATCTACCATTTCTACCCCGTCCCCAAATGCAGGTGTGGGTTAGATGACGTAGTCGTAGCCATGGTTGGGAGCGACAAGTTGATCGAGCGTCACACCGTCGAGGTAGTCGTTGATGAGCTTGTCCAGGTTCTTCCACACGTCGAGCGTGGGGCACTCGTCCGAACGCGAACAGCCCTTGCAGTCGCCGTCCAGGCATGCGACCGGTGCTAGGCTGCCCTCGGTCAGACGCAAGATCTCGCCCACCGTGTACTGCTCGGGCGGGCGCGTGAGCACGTAGCCGCCGCCCTTGCCACGCATACCCGAGAGCATGTTGGCACGTACGAGCGTAGCCAAGATGTTCTCGAGATATTTCTCGGAAATCCCCTGTCGCGCCGCGATCTCTTTGAGCGGGATGCGACCGGCCGCCTGGTGCTCGGCCAGATCGACCATAACGCGCAGGGCATATCTGCCCTTAGTAGAAACCAACATGTATAGTGCTGCCTTTCGGTCATTTTGTCCGTAGAAATTCTAGCCGAAAAATTGGTTTTGAAAATACCCATTCCCGTCAAGATGGTTAATCGACTCGTAATAATCTTCTATTTCCTATTGCGTTACTAGGCTTTAGTGTCTACTATGCTTGCCAACAGCAAAACGAACAACCTATACGGTTTGTGGGTTTCGCTGCTACACACACCGTAAAACCACACGGTATCCAGTCATTTGAACACTTTGGAGGTTCATCATGAGCAATGTTTACACGTCCATCGATCAGCTTATCGGCCGCACCCCGCTCCTGGAGCTCACTCACTTTGAGGCCGATGAGGACCTCAAGGCCCGCGTGCTCGTCAAGCTGGAATACTTCAACCCCGCCGGGTCCGTTAAGGACCGCGTCGCCAAGAACATGATCGACGAGGCCGAGAAGGCCGGCAAGCTCGTGCGCGGCGGCGACTATACCATCATCGAGCCCACAAGCGGCAACACCGGCGTCGGCATCGCCTCGGTGGCGGCTGCCCGCGGCTACAAGGTGATCATCACCATGCCCGAGACCATGTCCGTCGAGCGCCGCAAGCTTATGCAGGCATACGGCGCACAGCTCGTGCTCACCGACGGCTCCAAGGGCATGAAGGGCGCCATCGCCAAGGCCGAGGAGCTGCAGAAGGAGACCCCCAACAGCATTATCGCCGGCCAGTTTGTGAACCCCGCCAACCCCGCCATCCACAAGGCCACGACCGGCCCCGAGACTGTCTCTTATACACATCTGACGC
>URHQ01000117.1 GCA_900547655.1 uncultured Collinsella sp. | reverse complement strand
TCGTCGGCAGCGTCAGATGTGTATAAGAGACAGTGGCAGCAGTCTTCTTGGCAGCAGTCTTCTTTGCCGCCGTGGTCTTCCTGGCCGTGCTCGCCTTAGTCGTGGTCTTGCGGCCGCGGGCCGGCTTCTTCTCCTTGGTCGGGCAGTCCATGTTCACGCAGATGCGCCACGGGCCGCGCGCCGTGTTGACCACCACGATGGGGGCGCCGCACTCGGGGCAGGTCTCACCCGTCGCCTCGAGCTTACCGCGCGCCGGCAGAGGATAGCTCACGCCGCAGTCATCGTAGTTGGTGCAGCGGATAAAGCGCTTGCCGCTCTTCTCACTCTTGTGCGCGATCAGGTCGCCATGGCGTCCGGCCTCGGCGCACACCTTGCACTCGCCCACCTTAAGGTCGGGCTCGTAGTTGGTGGGGCACGTGGGGTTCACGCAGATCTCGAAAGCCTTCTGACGGAACGGCTGGCATTTAATGCGCGGCGCGCCGCACTCGGGACACACGGCCGCCTCGCCCTCGAGCGGACTCACCTTGACGCCGCTCGGCACCGGATAGGTCACATCGCAGTCGGGCCAGCCCATGCAGCCAATGAAGCTGCCGCGGGTCTTGGCGCTCGTCTTCATAACCAGGTCCTTGCCGCACTTGGGGCAGGCGCCCACGCGCGCATCGGCCGTGACGGCATCGCTGATAGCGTCGCCCAGTTCCTGCGTATGCTTGAGCAGCTCGTCGAGCACACCGGCCAGCAGCGCGCGCGAGTGCGTCACGACATGCTCTTCGGTGTCCTCGCCGCGCTCCACGCGGGTCATGTCGCCGTCGAGTTCGCTGGTCATATCGGGGCTCGTGATGCGCGGGGCAAACTGCGACAGCGCATCGATAATGGCGATACCCAGCTGACTCGGCTCCACGGGATCGTTTTTGAGGTAACGCACGGCGTACAGGCGCTCGATGATGCTCGCGCGCGTGGACTTGGTGCCCAGGCCGCGCTTTTCCATCTCCTGCACGAGCTTGCCCTGGCTGTAGCGCGCGGGCGGCTCGGTCTGCTTGGCCTCGAGCTTAATGTCGAACACGTCGACCGTGTCACCCTGCTCCAGCGGCGGCATCTGCTCGTCGCGCTTGAGTCCATACGGATACGCCTCGCGGAAACCCGGGGTCACGAGCACATCGCCCGAAGCCACGAACGGCTCGCCGTTCACGTCGAGCTCGAGCTTGGTGTTCTCGATGGTCGCGGGACCCATAAGCGTCGCCAGGAAGCGGCGGGCGATGAGGTCGTAGAGCTTGCGCTGGCCGCCATCGAGCGTGGACGGATCGCCCTCGCCCGTGGGATAGATAGGCGGGTGGTCGGTGGTCTCGACTTTGCCCCGCGTGGGCTTCATGGGGCCGGCGAGCACCTTTTTGCATACAGGTGCCAGCGCCGGATTGATCTTTGCCAGGTCGCTCACCACGGCGCCCAGGTCGAGCGTCGCGGGGTACACGGTGTTGTCGACACGCGGGTAGCTGATGAGGCCCGCCATGTAGAGGGACTCGGCGATGCGCATGGTACGCGCAGGCGAGATGCCCTCGGCTGCGGCGGCAGCCTGCAGCGAAGTGGTCGCAAACGGCGTGGGCGGCTGCTGCTTGCGCGAACGCTTGGTCACCGCGGCGACGGTTGCCGTCGCAACGCCGTCGACGTGGCCGTACGCCGTCTCGGCAGCATCCTTGTCGGTAAAGCGCGCCGTCTTGTGCGCAATCTTAAAGCGGTCGTCCTCGGCAGCACCCTGCGCGGCGCCCATGCCGCGGATCTGCCAATAGTCCTCGGGCACAAACGCCATGCGCTCGCGCTCGCGCTCAACCACCAGGGCGAGCGTCGGCGTCTGCACGCGACCGGCAGAGCGCACGTTGCCAAAGCCGCCAAACTTGGCGAGCGTCAGGTAGCGCGTGAGCACCGCGCCCCAAATGAGGTCGATGTGCTGACGGCTCTCGCCGGCGTCGGCCAAGTTCTGGTCGAGCGAGACGAGATTATCAAAGGCCTGCGTAATCTCGGCCTTGGTAAACGAAGAATACTGGGCGCGGGCGACCGGCAAGTCGGGCGCAACCTCGCGCACCTTGTTGAGGGCGTCCGAACCGATCAGCTCGCCCTCGCGATCGAAGTCCGTGGCGATAATGACGCTGTCGGACTTTTTAGCGAGGTTCTTGAGCGAACGAATGAGCTCCTTCTCGGCCGGCAGCTTAATGACAGGCGCCCAGGTGAGGTAAGGCAGGCTCTCGAGCTTCCAGCCCTTGATAGAAATGCCATCGGCAAGGAACGGCTTACGCTTGGTGTCGTAAGGCGGACGAGCCAGGCCATCGGGCATGTCGGCCGGCAGTATCTCACCGTCCTCGGTGACCGAATACCAGCCCAGCTTTTTATCGAACAGCACGCTGTCGCAAAAATCGGGCGCAAGGATGTGACCGGCAAGGCCGATCGTCACGCACTCCTCGCCCTTCCACTCAAAACGGTAGATGGCGGTGTTGTACACCTTGTCCTTTTTGGGCTTGCCCGTGGACAGACGCTCGGCAATCTGACGCGCGGCGTCGTTTTTCTCGGCGATGATGAGCTTCAAAAGAGGCTCCTATCTCGTATCTCTGCGGCTACGCCCGCCCGTATGGCGGCCGACTTACGCCCTTGCTTGCTCAATCTGCCCGATGAGCCAATCGCACCAGGCATCCATGCCCTCGCCCTTACGCGCGCTCACGGCAAACCGCGGCGCCTGCGGATTGAGGTCATCGAGTGTCTTAGTATACCTATCCATGTCAAAATCGAAAGCCGGGGCCACATCGACCTTGTTGAGCAGCTGCGCGCCGGCGTGTTGGAAGATGCCCGGGTACTTGATGGGCTTGTCGTCGCCCTCGGGCACCGAGAGGATCATGATGGACAGGTTCTCGCCCAGGTCAAAGTCGACCGGGCAGACCAGGTTACCCACGTTTTCGATAAAGATGACGTCGATGTTTTCCAGACCCACAGCCTGGTCGAACGCGTCGACGGCCTCCATGATCATGTTGCCCTCGAGGTGGCACAGGCCCCCCGTGTTGATCTGGATGGCAGGCATGCCGGCTTCCTTCATGGTGATGGCGTCGACGTCCGAGGCGATGTCGCCCTCGATGACGGCGCAGCGCAGGCCCGCCTTGTCACGCAGGCGCTCGTTGGTGCCCAGGATCGTGGTGGTCTTGCCCGAGCCAGGGCTCGACAAGACGTTGATCACATAGGTGCCTGCCTCATTAAATCGCTGACGCAGCTGATCTGCCAGGCGCTCATTGCGCGACAGGATCGGCGACGCGATATCAATCGTTTTCTCAGCCATACTCAGCGCTCCTTACTTTTGCCCCTTTATACCCCGTCCCCAGGTGGCTGATGGGCTAATCGTCGGGGGTTTCGATTTCGATACTTGCGATGTCGAGTTCGCGGCCGTGCAGCAGGCGCACGTTGGCGCCGCCACATTGGGGACAGCGGCAATGGAAGCGATCGTGCTCAAAGACCTCCCCGCAGTCCAGACACTCGCTTTGTGGATGGACTTCCTCCACGGCAAGCTCGCAGCCTCGCGTGAGCGGGTCCTCATCGCGAAATGTCTCCCACGCAAAGTCGAGCGCCTCGCGCACAACTTCGGTCATATCCCCGATACGCAGCGTTACCAAAACGGCGCGCGAGGCCCCCGCCCCACGCGCCGCGCGAATCACTGTATCGAGTATGCCGTTGACAATGCCAACCTCGTGCATACCGATTTACTCCTCGTCGTCCTCATCGTCCGAGAACAGGTCCAGACGGCTCACAAACAAGCCCTCCTTGCCCTCGCGCGCGGTAATGACCACGCGGGCAATGGCGAGCGAAATCTCGTAGAGCGAGAGCAGGGCACCATACATGAGGCCCAGCGTAACGGGCGAGCCGTCGGGCGTAATCACAGCCGAGCCCACAAGCAGGCCCACGTACACGTAGCGCCAGGCGCCGCGGAAGGCCGCGTAGGACACGATGTGGAAGACGGACAGGTAGAAGATGATAAGCGGCAGCTCAAACGCCACGCCAAAGCCGATCATAAAGAGCAGCTCCATGTTGACGTAGTTCTCCAGGTCGGGCAGCGCCGTGGCGACGGCCGAGGTCTCGCCGATAAGCCACTCAAAGCCCGCCGGGATGATGATGAAATAGCAGAAGATGGCGCCCAGGAAGAACAGCACCGTCGAGGCGAGCACCGTGGGCACGACCCATTTGCGCTCGTTGGGACGCAGCGCCGGCAGGAAAAATGCTAGAATCTGCCAGATGATCATGGGCGTGCACATGACCACGGCCATCTTGATGGCCAGCGAGAAGCGCAGGCCAAAGCCGCCGAGCGTGGTGGTGATGTAGAACTTACCGTCCGGCACAAAGGAGCGGATGGGGTCTTCCAGGATGTCGAGCACCACGGGCGTGGCGAAATACAGCACGATGGCGGCGGCAAACACCGACACGACCACGATAGTCAGGCGGCGACGGAGCTCTCCCAGGTGATCGAAGAGCGGCATACGCGCAGGTCCGATAGGCATTACTCATCGCCTCCCTTCGGGGCGTCGGCGGCAGCGGCGTCGTCCTCGGCCTCGAGTTCGCGAGCGAGCTGGTCGACGACGGCCTTGCGC
>URHQ01000116.1 GCA_900547655.1 uncultured Collinsella sp. | reverse complement strand
CTGGCTCGCACGGAGGCCACATTAAGTGGCCTCCGGCTCGTGCGGAACTCGCGACCGACCAAATACCAAAGCCCTCGGAACTTAGGATACATGGCTGGAGTCGCTCTGCTGCAAAATTTATCGGCCTGTGATTTATTCCATGTCCCAGGTAGGCTCATCTTCACAACCTTTAAATAAAAAAGAAGTACCGGTTGGGGCCGGTACTTCTTTTGGTGCGTTGTTATTTGGCTGTTGCTTTTCGAGTTAGCTTACAGGCCGCAGGCTGCTTTGAGTTCTTCGACTCGATCGGTTTTCTCCCAGGTGAAGTCGGCGTCTTCGCGGCCGAAGTGACCGTAGGCTGCTGTTTTCTCGTAGATGGGGCGACGCAGGTCTAGGTCGCGGATGATTGCGCCCGGGCGCAGGTCGAAGGTCTTCTCTACGGCTTCAACGATCTTGTCCTCGGCAACATGCGCGGTACCGAAGGTGTCGACCATGATTGAGAGGGGCTTGGAAACGCCGATGGCGTAAGCAAGCTCGACTTCGCAGCGATCGGCCAGGCCGGCGGCGACCACGTTCTTGGCGACCCAGCGCGCGGCATACGCGGCGGAGCGGTCGACCTTGGTGCAGTCCTTGCCGCTAAAGGCACCGCCGCCGTGACGGCCGTAGCCGCCGTAGGTGTCGACGATGATCTTGCGGCCGGTGAGGCCCGTGTCGCCCATGGGGCCGCCCACGACAAAGCGACCGGTGGGGTTCACGTAGATGTCCGCGTTGTCCCACGGCATGTTCTCGGCGGCCATGACCGGGGTGATGACGTGCTCGATGAGGTCGGCCTTGATCTTGCCCATGTCCTCGATCTCGGCGGCGTGCTGCGTGGAGATGACGATGGTCGTGACCTCGACGGGCTTGCCTTCCTCATAGCGCACGGTGACCTGGGTCTTGCCGTCGGGACGCAGATAGGCGAGGGTACCGTCGTGACGCACGGCGGCCAAGCGCTCGGCCAGGCGGCTTGCCAGGTAGTGTGGCATGGGCATAAGGGTCTTGGTCTCGTTGGAGGCATAACCGAACATCATGCCCTGGTCGCCGGCACCGATCAGGTCGATCGGGTCGGTGGTAGCGCCGGTCTGGGTCTCGAAGGACTCGTCAACGCCCTGCGCGATATCGGGCGACTGCTCATGGATGAGGCTCATGACGCCGCAGGTGTCGCAGTCAAAACCGAACTTGGCACGGTTGTAGCCAATGCGGCGTATAACGCCACGGGCGATCTCCTGCACGTCGACGTAGGCCTGAGTGCGGATCTCGCCGGCGACGATGACGGTGCCGGTCGTCACGAGGGTCTCGCAGGCGCAGCGGACGTTCTCCACGTTGGCAGGCACGCCGTTGGGGGCGATGTAGCCCTGCTCCTGCAGCTCTATTTCTTTGGCGAGGATTGCATCGAGGACGGCGTCGCTGATCTGATCAGCGATCTTATCGGGATGACCTTCGGTCACCGACTCCGACGTAAAAACGAAGGACCCGTGTTGGGGCGGGATGGAACGAAGTTCTTCTGACATGATTGTCCTTTCAAAAACGTGTCCCGGCGACCGTTACCATTCCGCCGGGCTCTCTATGCAAGGGCACATCATAGCGCGTAAATCAAACATTCACACCCTTTCCGCACCTACTCATTGGGGACAGACATAAATGACCAGCCTTAAACTAAGAACGTCTCCAACGACTGGTCATTTAAGTCTGTCCCCAATGACTAGGTCGGTGCCCTTTGTGCGGAGGTTGCTTTGATGCTTTATACTGGTGCAGTTAGACATCCATCCTGCAATCGAGGAGATTTCCATGGCATCAGACGTTCGCGTCCGCTTTGCACCCTCACCGACGGGCAAGCTGCACATCGGCGGCGCCCGCACCGCTATCTATAACTGGGCTTTCGCCCGCGCAAACGGCGGCACGTTCATCCTGCGCATCGACGACACCGACCCCACCCGCTCCACCGACGAGAACACGCAGATCATCCTGCGCGCCATGCGTTGGCTGGGCCTGGACTGGGACGAGGGTCCCGAGGTGGGCGGCGATTTTGGCCCCTACGCCCAGACCGAGCGCCTGGACCTGTACAAGCAGGCCGCTCAGAAGCTTTGGGACGAGGGCAAGGCCTATCCCTGCTTCTGCACCAAGGAGCAGCTCGACGCCGACCGCAAGGCCGCGCAGGAGCGCAAGGACCCCTTCCAGGGCTATCAGCGCCGTTGCCGCGATCTTGATCCCGAGGAGGCCCGCCGCCGCATCGAGGCCGGGGAGTCCTACGTCCTGCGCATCAAGGTGCCCGAGGACCGCGGCGACGTCGTCATCCACGACGCCGTCCACGGAGAGGTGACCTTCGACGCCAAGGAGCTCGACGACTTTGTCATCTTCCGCTCCGACGGTACGCCCACGTATAACTTCGCGACCGTCGTCGACGACGCCATGATGAAGATCACCCACGTCATCCGCGGCGACGACCACCTGTCCAACACCCCGCGTCAGGTCATGGTTTACGAGGCCCTCGGCGCGCCCGTGCCCACGTTCGCCCACATCTCCATGATCCTGGGCGCCGACGGCAAGAAGCTCTCCAAGCGCCACGGCGCCACCTCGGTGGAGGAGTACCGCGACGCCGGCTACCTGTCCGACGCCTTCGTCAACTACCTGGCGCTGCTCGGCTGGTCGCTCGACGGCGAGACCACGATCATCCCGCGCGATGTCCTGGCCAGCAAGTTCTCGCTCGATCGCATCTCCAAGAACCCGGCGACCTTTGACCCCAAGAAGCTCGACTGGGTCAACGCTGAGTACATCAATGGCATGTCCGATACTCAGTTTGCCGACGAGATCATGGTCCCCGAGCTGCACGAGGCGGGTCTCATTGAGGGCAATGTCGAGTACGGCGAGGATTGGATCGATGCGCTTGCCGCCATTGTCAAGCCGCGCACCAAGATGCCGGCCGACGCCGTGACCGTCGCCGCTCCCATCTTCGCTACGGCCGAAACGCTCGAATATGACGAGAAGTCCGTCAACAAGGGCCTGGCCAAGGAAGGCATGGGTGCCATTCTGGATGCCGCCAAGGCCGCGCTCGAGGGTGTGGACGAGTGGACGGCCGCCAACATCGACGCCGCGCTTGAGCCGCTGCCCGAGCAGATGGACCTCAAGAAGCGTGTTGTGTTCCAGGCCGTGCGCGTCGCCGTCTGCGGCAACATGGTGAGCCCTCCGCTGGGCGAGACCATGGCGCTCGTCGGCCGCGACGACTGCCTGGCACGCATCGACCGCGCCCGCACGATGGCGCTGTAATCGCTGCGCAAACGTATGTATCCGAGCCCCGTTCACCCCGAGCGGGGCTCTTGTTTCTGTAGACGTATGGGATGGGAGGTACAGGGACCATGGCCGAGCAACTGTCGCTGTTTGGTTCGCCGCAACCGGAGGAGGCTCCGGTGAAGTCTGTGCCTGCCGCTGCCTCGGCTCAGCCTAAGCCTGCACCCGAGCCCGTCACCGCCTATGCGAGCGTGGTCCTCGACATCCCGACGCGTGCGCTGTCTGAGCCGTTTGCTTATGGCATTCCCCGGTCCTTTGCCAACGAGGCGCAGATCGGATCCACGGTCCTGGTCCATTTTGGCAACCGTGCGGCCGCGGGCTATATTGTCGACATTGCGCCTGAGCTGGGCGACCTACAAGGCAACATCGCCCTCGACCCCGCACGCATCAAGCCCATCGAGGCTATCCTCAGCAAACCGCTCTTTACTGTCGAGGCTGCCCGTATCGCACGCTGGATGAGCCGCGAGTATGTCGCGACACTTTCCGAGTGCCTGCGTTTGTTCTTGCCCCCGGGTGGAAGTCCGCGCGTGGTCAAGGGCGATGACGGCGTGTGGACGGTTGAGCGCCCCGCCGTCAAGCCTATCCAAAATCGCTGGGTCATGCTCACGCCCGAGGGTTTCGACTACACGCCGCCCAAGACCGCGGTTCGCCAGCGTCAGCTCATCGAGGCGCTCCAATGCGGCCCGGTCACGACGCGCGATCTCAACCTGCTCTACAACAACATGTCGGCGACCATCAAGGCGCTCGAAAAGCGCGGCGTCGTGGTGGTGGAGGAGCGTCGCGCCTGGCGTGGCTGCAGCGAGCAGACCACGCTGTCCTCGGCAAGCGGAAAGGCGCCGGTCGCGCTTACCAACGGCCAGCAGCAGGCGCTCGCGCAGATCGAGCGCGCCCGCCTTGACGCCCACGGCGACGTGGTGCTGGTCGACGGCGTCACTGGCTCCGGCAAAACCGAGGTCTACCTCTCGGCGATTGAGCGCGTGCTGGCGGCCGGCCGTTCGGCCTGCGTGCTCGTGCCCGAGATCTCGCTGACGGCCCAGACCGTCGGCCGCTTTCGCTCACGCTTTGGCGAGACGGTCGCCGTGTTCCATTCGCGCCTTTCGGCCGGCGAGCGCCTGGACCAGTGGGATATGGTCGCCAGCGGTGCGGCCCGCGTGGTCGTCGGCGCCCGCTCGGCGCTCTTTTGCCCGCTCAGCGACCCTGGTCTCATCATCATCGACGAGGAGCACGAGACCAGCTATAAGCAGGGCTCCAGCCCGCGTTACCACGCGCGCGAGGTGGCGGCCGAGATGGCGCGCCGCTACCGCTGCCCGCTCATGTTGGGCTCCGCCACGCCCTCGGCCGAGGCCCTCGATCGCTGCCGCCGTGGCACGTATAACGCTGTCTCTTATACACATCTGACGC
>URHQ01000115.1 GCA_900547655.1 uncultured Collinsella sp. | reverse complement strand
ACCAGAAGGTCAATGCCGCCTTGTTTCAAGGCACCTTGCTCGCTCTGGCGGGCTTTCGCTGTCGTTGTCAAAACATCGGCGTTGCCGGGCCGGCACTTGGGGACGTTCCTTTTCTGCCGGCACCTGGGGACACTCCTTAGCCGTTGGGGGCGTTCTTAAACGACTAGTCTGGGCGGCGGCCGTGTGCTGCTGTCCGCGTGGCGGCGTATAATCGGCGGCAGATGACTTGAACGTTAGGAAACCATGACCGATAGCATGCAGCAGATGGCGCTCGACACGCTCGGCGCCTATTTTGGCTACACTTCGTTTCGCCCGGGGCAGGACCGCATGGTCGATGCGATTCTTGCCGGCCGCGATGCGCTCGGTGTTATGCCCACGGGCGCCGGCAAGTCCATTTGCTACCAGGTGCCCGCGCTCATGCTGCCCGGCATCACCTTTGTGGTGAGTCCGCTGCTGTCGCTTATGGAGGACCAGACCCGTGCGCTGCTTGCGGCGGGTGCGCGACCCAGCTATCTCAACTCCAGCCTTACCCCGGCTCAGCAAAACACCGTGCTCAAGCGGGCGTGCGAGGGCCGCTACCAGCTTATGTACGTGGCGCCCGAGCGCCTGCTCGAGCCACGCTTTTTAGCCTTTGCACAGGAGGCCGCGGCCGACGGCGGCATCGGCGTGCCGCTCGTGGCCATTGACGAGGCGCACTGCGTGAGCCAATGGGGCCAGGATTTTCGCCCCGCCTACCTGCAGATTCGCGAGTTCATCGAATCGCTTCCGCAGCGTCCCATTGTGGCGGCCTTTACCGCTACGGCAACCGAGCGCGTGCGTGCGGACATCCAGCAGATGCTCGGCCTGCAAAACCCCGCGACGGTGGTGACGGGCTTCGATCGCAAGAACCTCTACTTTGGCTGCGAGGAGATGGGCGACAAAGCCAAGGCCGCGTGGGTGCGCGACTATGTGATCGCGCATTCGGGCGAGAGCGGCATCGTGTATTGTTCGACCCGCAAGACCGTCGATGCGCTGGCAGGTGAGCTTGCCGAGGCGCTGGGCCCCAGTGGCATTCGCGTTGGCCGTTACCATGCCGGCATGGGCAACGACGCCCGCCGCCAAAGCCAGCGCGCCTTTATCGACGACGATATCCAGGTGATGGTTGCCACCAACGCCTTTGGCATGGGCATCGACAAACCCAACGTGCGCTACGTGATTCACAACAACGTGCCCGAGAGTATCGAGGCCTACTACCAGGAGGCTGGCCGCGCTGGCCGCGACGGCGACCCGGCCAGCTGCCACTTGCTGTGGAACGGTAACGATTTTCGCATGCGCCGCTTTCTGATCGACCGCGGCGATGCTGCCGACGAGGCGCTCGACGACGAGCAGCGCGCGTGGGCGCTCCAGAATCGATATCGCCTGCTCAGCCAGATGGAGGGCTACTGCAATACCACCGGTTGCCTGCGCGAATACATGCTGCGCTACTTTGGCGACGAGGCCGCGGCCGAGCATGCGGCTGCGGCTGGCGCGGGCACCACCGCCACGGACGACGCCGAGGGCTGCGGCAACTGCAGCAATTGCCTCACGCAGTTCGAGGTCGAGGACGTCACCGATATGGCCCGCGCCGCTGTGCGCTACGTGGCCGCGCGACCCATGCGCTTTGGCAAGTCGCTCATCGCCGACGTGCTTCACGGCGGCAACACCGAGCGCATTCGCCAGATGCATCTGGACGAGGACCGCGGCTATGGTGAGCTGTCGAGCGAATCGGCCGGGCGCATCAAGGACATCATCGGCCAGCTGTGCGGCCGCGGTTATCTGGCTACCTCGCAGGGGCAGTACCCGGTCGTGGGGCTGGGCCCGCGCGCCGGCGAGGTCGAGGACGAGGCGTTTGCCTTTACCGTTAAGCGTCGCGCGTCCAAGCGCAAGGCCTCGGCCCGTGCCCGCCGTGCGGTTGATCTGCTGCGCGAGGAGGCCGAGCTGGATCAGCGCCCGCGCGTGGGTGACGATGTCGAGCTGTTCGAGCGCCTGCGTGCCCTGCGCAAGGAGATTTCGACCGAGCTGGAGATAGCGCCGTACATGGTCTTCTCCGACAAGGCCCTGCGCGGTCTGTGCCGCCTGCGCCCGCAGACGCGCGACGAGCTTATCCAGGTCAACGGCATCGGCGAGAAAAAGGCCGATGCCTTTGGCGAGCAGTTTATGGCAGCGATTGAAGAGTTTGAGTCCGAGCATGCACGGAATGGAGCGTAATGATGGCATCCGACGATAAAACCGAGCGCACTGAGGTGTCCGCCGTGCCGCTGTACCAGCAGGTAATGGACGACCTAAAAGGCGAGATCGCGCGTGGCGTGTACGCATCCGGCTCGCGCATTCCTTCCGAGATGGAGCTCGCGAAGTACTACGGCGTGGGACGCATCACCGTGCGCCGCGCCATCGAGGAGCTGTCGCGGGCGGGGTATCTCAACCGCCAGCAGGGGAGGGGCACGTTTGTGTGCGCCCCCAAGCTCAAGCGCAAGATTCGCCAGAAGGGTGACGTCCAGAGCTTTACTGAGGGTTGTGCTGCCAACGACATGGTGCCGGGTGCGCGTCTGGTGTCGCGCACGGTGGTCGCGGCGACGCACGAGGATGCGGCGTTCTTTGGCGTGGAGCCCGGCTGCGAGCTTATCGTGGTCGAGCGCGTGCGCACGGCCGACGGCATCCCCGTCATGCTCGAGAACAACGCCTTTGTGCTCGCCGACCATCCCTACCTGCAGACGCTGGCCGACGAGGACCTCACCGATAACTCAATCTTTGCGCTCGTTGCCGAGCATTCGGGTCGCGCGCCGCTCAAGTCCGACCCCTGCACCGTGGAGATTGCGCTTGCCGATACTCAGACGGCCCCGCTGCTGGAGGTGCCGGTCGGCGAGCCGCTCTTCTATATGGAGGCCTACTTTACCGATGAGGACGAGCGGCCCCTGCTGCTCGGTCGTCAAAAGATCGTGGGCTCGCGCTACGTGTTCGACATCTAACGTTCACGAATAGAACAACATGGAACAAATTTACCGCAATGGCTTCCACCGTGGCTGCATGCGTGGTATATATAGAACAACATAGAACGACAGCAGGTACGAGCAGCCGTCGCCAAAAGCCGCCACACAAGGAGGGGCATCAGCATGAACGCACATGATCTGATTCAGGAAATTATCGAGCGCAAGGGCAAGATCGAGAACGTCTTTTGGATCGCTTGCGGCGGTTCGATGATCGATCTCATGCCGGCCAACGAGCTGCTCAAGCGTGAGGCCACCACGTTTACCTCGACGGTCTACACGGCACGCGAGTTTTGCCTGATGGCTCCCAAGAGTCTTGGCGAGAAGTCGCTCGTCATCGCCTGCAGCCACAGCGGCAACACGCAGGAGGTCGTCGACGGCTGCGAGATGGCGCTGGCCGCCGGTGCCGAGGTCATTGCCCTTACCGACTGCGAGGGCTCAAAGATCGACAACGGCAAGTGGACTACCTGGGTCTATCCGTGGGGTGAGGGCGTGTCGCAGGCCGAGGTGCCGCAGGGCATTGGCGCTCTGATCGCCGCCGAGTTGCTCGACCAGCAGGAAGGCTACGAGTCACTCGCCGACATGTATGAGGGCCTCAAGCAGATGGATGCGCTGCTGCCCGCCGCCCGTGAGAAGGTCAACGCCGAGCTGGGCGCCCGCTTTGCCGAGCTCTGCCAGCAGCACAAGTTCTTCTATATCCTGGGCTCCGGTCCCAACTTTAGCCAGACCTATGCCATGGCGATCTGCTCGCTCATGGAGATGCAGTGGCAGCACTGCTGCTACATCCACTCCGGCGAGTACTTCCACGGCCCGTTCGAAGCCACCGAGCCCGGCGTGTTCTACTTTGTGCAGCTCGGATCGGGCGAGTGCCGCCCCATGGAGGAGCGCGCGCTGGCGTTCCTCAACACGCACACCGATACAGTCATGGTGCTCGATGCGCTCGAGTACGGCGTGGGCGAAGTGCCCGCCAGCGTGCGTTCGTTCCTGGAGCCGATCTTCTTCTACAACATGAGCTGCGAGCTGCGCGCCGCCCGCGGCAAGGTGTTCGACCACAGCCCCGAGATTCGTCGCTACATGGGCATCGAGCAGTACTAGGTAACGGGAAAAGCATTCACCTTCGATTCGCGAGCGTGTCGCATGAGCCAAAAAGCGGGCCGTGCCGGGGATTTCCGGCGCGGCCCGCTTTGCATAGCGTCCGTATGAGCGAGGTGTCGCGTCAAGCGGCGGCCTACTTCGCGTCGTAGGCCTCGGCGTCCCACCAGTCGAGCTGGGCGATGTTGTCGCGGATGTGCTGGCAGCTCTTGTGGAAGCCCTCGAGCTCGTGCTCGGACAGGTCCAGCGTGTAGACCTCCTCGACGCCCTCGGCACCGATCGCGCACGGCAGGGAGGTGAAGATGCCCTCCTCGCCATACTGGCCGGTCATGAGCGTGGAGGCGGAAAGCACGGCGTGCTCGTTATGCAGCACGGCGGCGCAAACGCGCGCGGCGGAGTTGGCGACGGCGTACTCGGTGCACTGTTTGCCCTGGTAGGTTACGTAGCCGCCCTTGCGCGCGAGCTCCTCGACCTCCATGTGGTCAAAGGCGTACTTGTCGGGGTTCTCGGCCTGAAGCTCGTTAAGGCTCTTGCCGGCGATGGTTGCGGCCTTAAAGGCGGCCAGCTGGCTAAAGCCGTGCTCGCCGATCATGTAGGCGTCGATGGACTTGGGGCTCACGCCGACCTTCTTGGAGATCTCGGTGCGCCTGTCTCTTATACACATCTCCGAGCCCACG
>URHQ01000114.1 GCA_900547655.1 uncultured Collinsella sp. | reverse complement strand
CGTCGGCAGCGTCAGATGTGTATAAGAGACAGATTCAATAGTTTCAAAGCCATCGGCGGCGAGAACGGCAACGCTGGGCATGAGGGTTCCTTTCATAGGCGGCATACAATTAGCCGTCTTATACCCCGAAGACCTCCGCTTGCCACGCTCGATTTACCAATGATTTTTCTGAGCAATGATTCAGTGGCTAGTTGCGCCTAAGGTGGACGACGGTCTCGCAGTGGAAGGTTTGCGGGAACAGGTCGACTGGCGTGATCTTGACGGGGGAGAAGGTGCCTTCTTCGACAAAGCGTTTGAGATCGCGCGCCAGGGTGGCCGGGTCGCAGCTCACGTAGGCGACATCGCGGGCACTCGTGCTGGCGATAAGGTCGATCGCCTCAGGGGCGAGGCCCGCACGCGGCGGGTCGACCACCAAGACGTCGGCATCCTGGTCGGGGAACTCGCGCACCGCGTCTCCGCCAATGACGTCGACGTTATCGAGCTTGTTGATCTCCAGGTTGCGACGCAGGTCGCGCACGGCGGGGCCGTAGGCCTCGACGGCGGCGACATAATCGCAGCGGCGGGCGAGCGGAAGGGTGAAGGTGCCGGCACCGCAGTACAGGTCCACGGCAAGCTCGTCTTCCTGCGGGTCGAGCGCTTCCATGACAAGCTCGATCAAAATCTCGGCACCCTTGGTGTTGACCTGGAAAAACGACGGGGCAGACAAGCGCATCTGACCCTCGGCGATATTCTCGGTCCATGAGCCCTCTCCGGCGAGCATTTCGACCTTGGAGACACGGCGGGCCTTCTTTTCGCCCTTGCTCATCACGCGCACGATGCTCGTGGGATGAACGGCGTCCGCCAGCACGCGCGAGACCTGCGAGCGCGGGAAGGAACCCGTGGGCGTCCAGAGTGCGACCTCGAGTGCCTTGGTGCGGCGCGATGCGCGAATGCCCACGCGCTCCAGGCCCAAGTCGTGGCTGCCGCTTAGATAGTTGAGTGCGCCGACGACCGATTTGAGCGCCTTGGGAAAACGCTTATCGAACAGCGGGCACGCATCGACGGTCACGATTTTGCTGGGGTCGACACCGTGCATGCCAAGGCGCACGCGACCGTTGACGACAGTCGGTTCGAGCTCGATTTTATTGCGGTAGCCCCAGTCGTCCTTGGTGTGGCAGATGGGCTGTACCAACTCATCTGCCTGCTCAGGAGCGAACTTGCCGATGCGCTCGAGTGTGGAGCGCAGGTTTTGCTCTTTGGCGGCGAGCTGTGCCGTGCGCGAGAGATTGCCCCACGAGCAGCCGCCGCAGATGCCCACGAAGGGGCAGGGAGGCTGAATGCGATCGGGGCTTGGCTCCAGAATCTCGGTGGTGCGGGCGCGCATGAACGACTTGCCGTCCTGTGCGACCTCGGCCTCGACGGTGTCGCCTGCCACGGCACCCTGCACAAAGACGGCCTTGCCGTTGTCGGCGTGCGCCAGCCCGTCGGCGCCGTAGGTCATCGATTCTATAGTGAGCTTCATATTCCTGCCTGTCATTCGCGTTGTTGTTCGCACCATGGTAGCAGGGAAAAGCGCCCCGCATCCGAGGCTTTCCTCAAATGCGGGGCGCTTCTACAAACTGCTTCTACAAACGACTATTTCGTCTTGCCGGTAATGAGCGTCTTAAGACCCAGGCCGATCAGGCCCAGGCCCATGCGCACGCGACCGGGGCGATGGCGCTCGATGGCCTTGGTCTTGCCGGCGGGCTTATCGCGACGGGCGCTCGTCTCGGGTGCGGGCTTGGTGACCTGCGGCTCGGGCTGAGGTGCAGGTGCGGGCTCGGGCTCAATGACGGTCGCCTGGACCTTCTGAACCTCGGTTGTGGCCGGCTGCGGCTCAGGAGCAGGGGCGGGCTTTGCCTCGGCGGCGGGCTCCGGAGTCGCAGTAGCGAGCTCGGGCGCTTTCTCCACGGCGGGCTCTGCGGCAGCCTCGGGCTCATTCACCGGGGGAGCTGCAACCGCTTCCAGTTTGGCAGCTGCCCCGTGTTCAACCTCGTCCTGAATAGCTTTTTCGGCCACACGTTCCTTCTCCTGTGCGCGCTGCTGCGCGGCGGCCTCGGCGTTGCGATAGGCACGCTCCAGCAGGGCTTCCTGCGAGTTGAAGGGTTTCTCACCCTCCGCACGCTCCACGGGGACCCAGGTGCCGTTGCTCGTGAGGCTGCGGGCCTTCACGTTGTCGCGCAGCTGCATGCCCATGTACTCGTGTACCAGGGCGCGGCAGGTGGGGTCGAGCACGGGGAAGGCGATCTCCACGCGGTGCTCGGTGTTGCGCGTCATCATGTCTGCCGAGCTCAGGTAAATCATGTCCGAGTCCACGCCAAAAGCGTAAACACGGGCGTGCTCCAAAAAGCGTCCGACGATGGAGCGGACATGCACGTTCTCGGTCTTGCCCGGAACACCGGGCTTGAGGCACGAGATGCCTCGGATGATCATGTCCACGCGGACTCCTGCGCACGATGCCTCGGCGATCTTGTCGATGACCTCGCGGTCGGTCAGCGAGTTGAGCTTAAAGAACACACGGGCGGGCTCGCCGGCAAGGGCGCGCTGGATCTCGCGATCCAGGCCGCGCATGATGAGCGGCTTGAGGCCGACCGGCGCCACGCCCAGGAAGCGGTAATCGCCGCGCAGGTTTCCCAGCGACAGGTTGCGGAAGAACAGGTTGGCGTCCTCGCCGATGCCGGGGTGGGCGGTCATGAGCATAAAGTCGCTGTAGAGTTTGGCCGTCTTCTCGTTAAAGTTGCCGGTGCCCAGCAGCGTCAGGCGGGTGAGCGCCATGCCCTCGCGATAGGTGAGCTGGCAGATCTTGGAGTGGCACTTAAAGCCCTCGGAGCCGTAGATGACGGTGCAGCCGGCCTCTTCCAGGCGCTCGGCCCATTCGATGTTGTTCTGCTCGTCAAAGCGCGCGCGGAGCTCCATGAGCACCGTGACCTCTTTGCCGTTCTCGGCAGCATCGATCAACGACTCGCACAGACGGCTCTGCTTTGCCACGCGGTAGAGCGTGATGCGCAGCGAGATGCACTCGGGGTCGTAGGCGGCCTCGTGCACCAGATCCAGGAAGGGGTTCATGGCCTCGTAGGGATAAAAGAGCAGCTTGTCGCCCTGCAGCACCTGTTCGCGGATGGAGCGGGTCATATCGATGGTGGGGTTGGGCTGCGGCTTAAACGGCGTAAAGAGCAGCTCGTTGCGTAGGTGCTCGGGAATCTTGCCCTCAATGCCAAAGACGTAGCCCAGGTCGAGCGGGATATCGCAGGTAAAGACAGAGCGGCGCGAAAGCTCGAGCGCCTTGCGGATGGTCTTGAGCGTCGCCTTCTCGAGCGACCCCGAGACCGCGAGCACTACCGGCTGCAGGCGCAGGCGCTTCTTGAGGATGCGCTTCATGTGCTGGCGGTAGTCCTCTTCCTCTTCGACGCCCTCGCCGTCCGGATCGATGTCGGCGTTGCGGGTGACGCGGATCAGCGCACGATCCAGCGGCTTATAGGAGCCAAAGCAGCTGTCAAGGCAGGCGAGGATGACGTCCTCGAGCAAGATGTAGGAGTAGGTGCCGGTGGGCGAGGGGATCTCGACCACGCGGTTCATCGAGGCGGGAATCTCGATAAGGCCCAGCAGGCTCTCCTCGTCGGTGGCGCCGTCCAGACCACAGGCCAGATAGAGCGCGCCATTGCGTAGGTTGGGGAAGGGGTGGCGAGGATCGATGACCAGCGGCGAGATGACCGGCGACACGTAGGCCTGGAAGTAGCGGGTTACAAAGGTGCGCTCCTCGGGCGTAAGCGAATCGATGCGGGCGCGGTGAACGCCCAAGGTGTCGAGCTTGCCCTCGATGCTCTTAAAGATGGACTCCCAACGGGTAAGGAGCCCGGGCATTTCGGCCATGACAGCATCGACCTGTTCGGAGGCGGTCATATTGCTCTTGTTGTCGACAGGCTGTTTTTTGAGCTCTGCCAGATCGGACAGGCCGCCCACGCGCACCATAAGGAACTCGTCGAGGTTAGACTCGAAAATCGACACGAACTTTAGACGCTCGAACAGCGGAACGGTCTCATCGAAGGCTTCGTCAAGCACACGGTTGTCAAAGCGTAGCCAGCTGAGCTCTCGGTTCTGCGTGTACGAGAAGTCGCGAGGCGGTTTGCGCAGCTTTGCGGCGGCTTGCTTTTTTTCGATTTTGCTCGGCATATGCATCTGTCCGTTCAGTCCCCGCAGGGGACGGTAGCCTAACCCTATTCACTATTGTCTCAATTTAGTCGACTTGTGGCACGGACGTATTGTGCGAACGGTATCTTTACCTACTTCTTACGCTGACAAGTCATAGGACTGACGCCCTGCTCGTCTGCAAGCGGTCTATATCCTCACTCAACTGGTACGTAAGTGTGAATAAGAATGATGGATAGCTGAATATCATTGAATGCAGGCGGAAACGTAAACAAACATCATTTATATACATAAAACCGATTTAGCTATGCAATTCTGAATCAAAAGTTTAGAGATGCAATTGCAAATAGTTTTTAGGAAAAAAGAGCGTTTACCTTAGAAAAGTTACTTTAGAACGCCGAAGTACATTATGGGGGAATCTCATGCGATATACCGTTCATCGCACTTTGTTGACCGTTCGGGGGCGAGGTGGAATTGCGGGTGGAATTTGGATATAACTAGAGCTGTCAGCAAGCAGCGTCCGCTATGGAAGGGCGCTGAGAGATTCGGCCGAAAGGCCCGAAAGAAAGGTAGGAGGCCATGACGAAAGGTCTGCACGTGCCTTCCGAGA
>URHQ01000113.1 GCA_900547655.1 uncultured Collinsella sp. | reverse complement strand
GCCGCGAACGCCTGGGCCGCCCTGTCCAACCTCACCGAGGAGTACGGCTTCGGCAGCGGCGAGACCGTCTACTTCGCCAACCCGGTCGACTTCGCCAAGCAGATCGGCGAGTCCGAGGTCTTCAGCGCCTTCGGCATCTCCTACATCGAGAACTGGGCGGGCCTGGGCACGCTCGTCTCCACCGGCTCCGTCGCCGCAGGCACGATCTATGCCACCGTCAAGGACAACATCAAGGTCTACGTCGCCCCGACCGACGGCGACGACCTGTTCGGCTTCTACTCCGACGAGAGCGGCTACATCGCCGTGTCCCACTCGCCCGAGCTCAAGAGCCTGACCTACGACACCGTGGCCTACGTCGGCCTCGTGTTCTTCGCCGAGTACATCGACTTCGTGGTCAAGGGCACCATCGCCCCGACCGCCTAGGCAACCCTAAGGAGCATCCATGATCGCTTTGGTCACCTACCCGTACCGTGACCGCGAGACCCTCGCGGTGCATTACGTGGGAGAGGAGGTCGAGCTGACCGACGAGCGCTTCGCGGAGCTGTCCGCCCTCGGCCACGTCGACCTCCCGCCCGCCGAGCCGGAGGCCGCCGCGGAGCCCGTCGAGGACGATGGCGCCGAGGACGAGGACGTCGTGGACGACGAGCCCGAGCAGCCCGTGCACGAGAAGCCTTCACCCGAGATGACCGTGCAGCAGCTGCGCGATGCCATCGAGGCCGCCAACGGCTTCGCCCCGCGCAAGGCGACCAAGGCGGAGCTCATCGCCATCCTGGAGACGCTCTAGTGGGCGCCTTCGCCACTGTTGCCGACTACGAGGCGCGCTGCGGTGCCGCCGAGGACGAGGCCAGGGTTGCCGCGCTGCTCGAGGATGCCTCGGCGTACCTGCGCGGGGCATATCGGCGCCGTATGGGTGTCCAGTACCTCGCCGGCTCGAACCCCACGTTCGATGAGAACGTGAAGTCCGTCTGCGTGGCCATGGTCGCCCGGGCGGTCAACGCGCCCGGTGCCATGGCTGGCATCACCCAGCAGTCGCAGACGACCGGGCCGTACTCGGCGAGCGTCACGTTCGCCAACCCGACCGGAGACCTCTACCTGGGGCGCTCCGACCTCAAGCGACTCGGTCTGGCCGGGTGCCGCGTGCGCAGTATCCAACCCGTGACCGCCGCTGACCGCTGGGAGGAGGCATGATGCCGATGGCGGGGATACCGACCGAGACGGTCGCGGTCATCGCCCCGATGGCTGGCGATGGCCATGTTTAGCCTCATCCCCACGGAGCCGGTCACCGTCGTCCGCCCGAGCATCGAGCGCGACGACCTCGGCGAGCCCGTCGAGGTGGGGGCCGAGCGCGAGGAGGTGCGCTGCGTCGTGTGCCCGGGGGCGACCTCCGACATGGACGCGACGCGCCCGGAGGGGGTCGCCGTGGCCTTCACGCTCCACTTCCCCAAGACCTACGCCGGGAGCCTGCGCGGCTGCTCGGTCGAGGTGCGCGGCGAGACCTACGACGTGGTGGGCGATCCGCAGCGCACGACCGAGGCGGCGACGCCCGGCCCCTTCAACATGGCTGCGGAGGTGACCCGCGCAGATGGCTAGCGTCAAGTTCGGAAAGTTCAAGGCCAACAGGGCAGGCTACAGCGCCGTCAAGAACTCAAGTGCCGTCCAGGGCATGCTCCGCGGCAAGGCCGAGCGCGTGCGCTCCCAGGCCGTAAACATGGCCGGGGGCAACGGCGAGGTCCGCGGCCCCGCGAGAAACCACCCAAAGGACATCATCGCCTACCCGGGGTCCGAGTACCGCAAGCCGCCGTTCGTGATGAAGCCCGTCGTACTCCCGAAGAAGGGCGACCACGCGTACATCGTGGCCACGGGTACGAACCACGGGCGCTACAGCGAGGCCAAGCACAAGGCTCTCTCGAAGGCGCTCGGCGCGGCGAGGGGGTAGCGCATGGACATCGAGGCAGTGGTGGCCAGAAGGCTCTCCGAGGCGGCCGGCGTGCCCGGCCGCGTTGAGGCCACCGGGGACGCGCCCGAGAGTTTCATCAGCGTCGAGCGGCTGGGCGGGGGAGGCTCCATGTTCGAGCCCGTCCAGCTCGCCGTCGACTGCTGGGCAGGAAAGAAGCAGCGCAAGGCGGCGCAGGCGCTCTCCGAGAGGGTGGGCGCCGCCGTCTACGACCTCGACGAGGAGCCGAACGTGTTCCACCCCGAGGTCACCAACACCTACCGGCAGAACGACCCGGACACGGGCCGCTCTCGCTACATCGTGCAGATCCAGCTGTGGGTCTGCGAGTAGACAAGAAAGGGGCCTGCGAATGGCAGAAACCAACACCAACAACCAGGCGAACGTCAGCTCCGCAAAGGGCGTGAAGGGCGGCTACATCTTCTCCGCGCCCGTGGGCACGGACCTGCCGACCGACATCGAGACCAAGCTCAACCCCGCGTTCAAGTGCCTCGGCTTCATCTCCGAGGACGGCTACGTGGAGACGGTCGACGAGGACTCCGACGACATCCCGGACATGAACGGCGACGTCATGGACTCCACCAACTCCAACCGAGTCGAGTCCGCCCAGCTCACGCTCGCTGAGATCAAGGCCGAGACCCTGAAGCGCCAGTACGGCGAGGACAACGTGACCGACGCGGACGGCCTCATCACCGTCAAGCACAACTCCGACTCCCACCCGACCTTCGCGTACGTGCTCGAGCTGGTGCTCAAGAACGGCCGACGCTGGCGCAAGGTCGTGCCGAAGGGCAAGTCCTCCGAGCTGGACGACCTCACCATCGCGAGCTCCGAGCTGTGCCAGCGCGCGCTGACGATGAAGTACCTGACCGACGAGCAGGGCAACACCTGCTACGACTACTACGAGTCCACGGAGACCACCAAGGCCGCCTAGGGCCGTTGACGGGCGGGCGCGCCACACCCGCCCATTTGCCGACGAAGAGACAAGGAGCGGCGAATGCCGACTAAGAAGAAGCACGACACCGTCAAGTTCGATTTCCGCGGGCTGACGTTCGAGGTGGACAAGACGGCGTTCGCGTCGCTTAAGATCCAGACGGCCCTCAACCTCGGCGAGCGCGATCCCAGGGCCGCGAACGAGGCAATGGACATCGTCTGCTGCGGCCACCTGGTCGACTACATCGGGCGCATCCCCGACGCCGATGGCAACGCCCCCGACGAGCTGGGGTGCTCCGCCGAGGACTGGGCGGCCTTCACCTCAGCGATGGCGGAGGCCATCTCGGCAAAAAACTGACCGGCTTCGCCCGCGACTGGCTCTGTCACCGAGAGGACACGGTGGCTGACTTCAGGCAGTTCTACGGCATCGACCTCCCCCTGGAGGCCGGGGACGAGGACTGCACCCGCTGGGCGATGCTGTGGCACGCGCTGCCGCGCGAGTCGAGGACGGCGAGGCGGCAGAGCCCGGCGCTCGAGTGGAGCGAGGGCGAGTACATGCTCAACCAGGCGGTCTACTACCTCAGGCTCCTGGCGTGGAGGCAGTGCACCAAGGACGGCCAGAAGGGGCGGCGCGCCCCTCAGCCGCCGAAGACCCCGGGCGAGAGGGCGGACGCCGAGCGGCGTCGCGCCAACGCGGAGCGCTCGCGCGACGAGATAGACAGGATTCTCGGCATCCCGGAAGGGGGTGTGTAGATGGCAGTTAACGTCGGCTCGGCGTCCGTGACGATCATGCCCACCATGTCGGGCTTCGCTGCGAAGATGGACAGGGAGCTGGGCGGCGCGGGCAAGTCTGGCGGCGCGGCCTTCTCCAAGGAGTTCGGCGGCGCAGCGCAGCCTGGCGGTGGGTTCCTCGGGAAGTTCAGGAGCGCGGGCACGCAGGCGGGCTCTTCCATGGGCGAGTCCGTGGGCAAGGGCATCTCCGCCAAGGGAGCGGCCATCGCGGGCGCGCTCGGCGGCCTCGCCTCAACTATCGGCTCGAAGCTCATCGGCGCGGTGCAGGGTCTCATGGGAGAGATCGCCGACGCATCGGACTCCGCGCAGAAGTTCGCGAGCACGCTGAGCTTCGCGGACCTCGACGACTCGACCATCAGGCAGCTCACGGCCTCGACGCAGGCCTACGCGGACGAGACGGTCTACGACCTCTCCGACATCCGCAACACGACGGCGCAGCTCGCCGCGAACGGCGTGGACAACTACGCCCAGCTCGCCGAGGCGGCGGGCAACCTCAACGCCGTGGCCGGAGGCAACGCCGACACGTTCAAATCCGTGGGCATGGTCATGACCCAGACTGCGGGCGCGGGCAAGCTCACAACCGAGAACTGGAACCAGCTCTCCGACGCCATCCCGGGAGCCTCCGGCAAGCTGCAGGAGGCCCTGAGGGCGAACGGCGCGTACACGGGCAACTTCCGCGAAGCCATGGAGAAGGGCGAGATCTCCGCCGAGGAGTTCAACCGCGCCATCATGGACCTCGGCATGACCGACGCGGCCAAGGAGGCGGCGACCTCCACCGCCACCATCGAGGGCGCCATGGGCAACCTCGAGGCGGCTGGCGTCAAGGCGGGCATGGTCCTGCTCGACGCCCTCAAGCCGCTCATCACGGGCGGCATCAACGGCGCGACCGACGCCATCACCGCCGTCACGGACGGCGTGTCGGCCTTTATCGACTCGTGCGCGCAGAACGGCGCGGCCCAGACCCTATCGGACACCATCGGGCAGCTGGGCACCGCCGCGGGCAACGTGGGCGGGGCGCTCGGCGGCCTCGCGCTGTCCCTGCTCGGCGTGGAGCCGTCCGGGGACGCCGCGAAAGACGCGGCGGACGGCCTGAAGAATGCGCTTGACGCCGCGAAGCCGGTCGTCAAGGGCGTCTCGGACGCCACCGGGTGGCTTAAGGACCACGCTAGCGAGGCCACGCCCTACGTGAAGGGCCTCGCCGTCGCGTTCGCGGCCTTCCGCATGGCCAAGGGCGTCGCGGGCTTCGTCTCCGCCTTCTCGGCGGCCGTGGGCGGCATGGCCGTCGCCTCTCCCGC
>URHQ01000112.1 GCA_900547655.1 uncultured Collinsella sp. | reverse complement strand
CGGCCCTGCCGGGGCGCGAGGCGTAGGGACTACCCACACGAACTCACGAAGGCTCTTTTTTTGGGGTCGTATTCGCGATTGTGTTAAGCCGTTTACCTGGGCGTTTGGTTTCGAATGGGCGTTTTGGCTATTTTTGCGATGCGGTTGCCGCTGCGGCAAGACCGGAGCAGAATTATGGAATAGCCCTACGCTCGGCAATGTATCTACAAACCCTGAGCGAGGGGAGTGTCGCATATGCATGCAGCGGCAATTAACCTTCGGGGGGGGGGTATCTCCTAGAGGTACTCTTCTCCGAGGCCAATCAATCATCGAGTACGTCCTAATCATCGCCGTCATCGGCCTGGTGATCGCGTCCGCCGGACCCGGCGTGGCGGGGGCCATCCACAACCAGTTCAACCTGGTCGGCAACACGGTGAACAGCGGGACGACAGGCGGCACCGAGGGAGGCGGCGCGTCCGGCGGAGGCTCCACAGGGGCCGATTCCGCAACCGTCCAGGCGGCCGTTGCCAAGGATGCGAAGGACTGGACGCTCGGTGAGCAGAAGGCTGTCGCCGAGGACATCGCGGCGAAGGGCGAGGCGTCGCCGGCGTATGCCAAGGCCGAGGCTGCTATGGACGCGGGGACGAAGTTCTCCGTCAAGCTGACGAATGGCAAGACGCTCGAGTACCGCATCATCGGTATCAACCATGATGACACGGCCGACGGATCGGGTAAGGCTGGTCTCACGTTCGAGGTGACCAACGACGGCCTGGGCACTCAGCGCATGAACGCTACGGATACAATCGTAGGCGGCTGGGAGAAATCCGAGCTGCGCGGACGCCTCAACTCCGGCGACCTCTGGGCGCTCCTGCCGGCCGAAGTCCAGTCCAAGGCGAAAGCCGTCACGAAGATGACCGATAACAAGGGCGGCGGCAGTGCCGGCATCCCCTCGGCCACGACTGATAAGTTCTTCCTGCTCTCGACGACCGAAGTCTACGGTGACCTCCAGTCTGACGGCGTCCAGTACGTCCAGTACGAGTACTACAAGTCCAAGGGCGTGACGGAGTCGAACAGGTCCGGAGCTTCGTTGAGCCACCATCATTGGACTCGCTCCGTGGATCCGAACTATTCCCTGGGCTTCCGCATTATCAATTACGACGGCACCTTGGGCGGCAACGGCGCGTCGAACGCCTACGATGTGTTCCCCGCTTTCTCCTTCTAGCTTGTCTTCTAGCATGTCTGCCGAAGGCCCGCGCAACCCTGCGCGGGCCTTTCTTTTGGCGGTTACTCGTACATTTTAGGTTCGTGGCACAGGAAGTCGGTTTGAGGAGAAACGGGGTCATGCAGCGGCTCTCAGAGCGCCTGCTGCGCTCCCATATCGTTGCCGCTGCGACGTCCTCGTATAGAGCTCATCCCGCTTGGCGTTTCGTTGCAACAGCTCACTTGTCCACCGATCAAGTGAACTACTGGAATAAATACAGCGACACGCTTGTTCGTTACAGTGGCTATATCGGTGTAAATCGCCGCGATAAATACCGCCCGTTCTCGGCGTGTACCTGCTGCGCGTATGTAGAATCACATCGCGTTAATAAATCGGCTCAAGCGTGTGCAAAACGCGCAAGTAGCCGCAAAAGGTGATTATCGCGTAGGTAGATTTTAGCATCTTGTTGATTAATCAAAATTAAGCAATTGCTTCAAACAAAAAAGGTCAGGCACTAGGTGCCTGACCTGCAAACTTCTGGTCGGGACGACTGGATTCGAACCAGCGACCCCTTGACCCCCAGTCAAGTGCGCTACCAAGCTGCGCCACGTCCCGAAGCTTTTGTTTGTTGCTCTGCTCTCGCTCGCAACAGGGAGTATATTAACCCGAAACTTTAGCCTTGTGCAAGAACTTTTTTACAAATTTTGAAGCAAGTCCAAAATTGTATCTGCGAGCTGGTGTTTTGTTAGCACAGGAAGTTCTTGCGTACCCGCCTTACTCACGATCCAGGCCTTGTTCGTATCGGTTCCAAAGCCCGAATCGGCGCGTGAGACATCGTTGGCGATAATGGCATCGCAGGCCTTGCGGCTCAATTTGCGTTCGGCGTACTCGACAACATTGTCGGTCTCGGCCGCAAAGCCGATCACGCATCGCTCGCCCTTCTGACGCGAAAGCTCGGCTAAGATGTCAACGGTCTCGACGAGCTCGATTCGATCCAGGCGCTCGTTAGCCTTTTTGAGCTTATGGTCGGCAGGGGCCGCCGGGGTATAGTCGGCGACGGCAGCCGCACAAATTGCCGCATCGGCCGTCTGGAAGGCGCTCAGTGCCGCCTGGAGCATCTCTGCGGCGGTTTGCACGCGCACGCACTCCACGCCGCGGGGAACATCGAGCGATGTCGGTCCCAACGCGAGCGTGACTTCGGCACCGCGGCGTGCGGCCTCCCCCGCCAGGGCGATGCCCATCTTGCCCGAAGAGCGGTTGCCAATGAATCGCACCGGATCGATCGGTTCGTGCGTGGGGCCGGCGGTAATCACGATGCGCTTACCGGCCAGGTCCTGAGGCGCGGGGTTGAGCAACTCACAGACAGCCTCGACGATGTCCTCGGGCCCGCTCATACGTCCCGTGTCCACGTCGCCGCAGGCAAGGTAGCCGCTGCCGGGTCCCACCACATGGACACCGCGCTCGCGCAGCGTGGACATGTTGGCCTGTGTCGCCGGCGCCTTCCACATGCCGTTGTTCATAGCGGGTGCGATCACGATGGGTCGCGGCGTCGCAAGCAGCGTGGTGGAGATGAGGTCGTCGGCGATGCCGTTGGCCATCTTGGCGATGATATTGGCCGTCGCGGGCGCCACGACCACCAGATCGGGCTCCTGCGCCAGCGAAATGTGGTGGATGGGGTCAGACGGGTCGTCGAATAGGCCCACGGCAACGGGCTCGTTGGTGAGTGCACGGAAGGTGAGCGGGCCCACAAACTCGGTGGCATGCTCGCTCATAACGACCTTGACGCGCGCGCCGCGCTTTTGCAGCAGGCGCACGATATTGCACGACTTATAGGCGGCGATCCCGCCGGTAATGCCCAGCAGGATCGTTTTTCCCTCAAGTTGCATTGAATTGTTGGGTGCCGCCGTCATTGCTAGGCTTCCTTGCTCGGGAGCACCAGGAGGCGGTGGCAGTACGGGCAGTGCGTAATCTCGCTACCGTCGTGGTTGAGGTCACTCATGGACGATGCCTGCAGCGCGGTGTGGCAGACCGTGGGGATGTTGCCCTGGATGGTCTCGACGGCCAGGCCGCGGAACTGCTTGAGCAGTCGCTCGTAGTCGGTGAGCACGTCGGCCGGCAGCGTGGCGGCAAGCGCGGTGCGCTCCTTAGTGGCGGCGTCAATCTGAGCCTGCAGGTCGGCAGCCTTGGCGCGGGCGGCCTTGGTATCGGCCTTCACGCCCTCTTCGAACTTGGCGATGATTGCCTGCGCGCGGGCCTCGCGGTCGAGCGCCTCTTTGTGGGCGACAACGACGTCCTTGCGGGTGTGCTCGATCTTGTCCAGACGCTTGGCCAGGGTGGCGAGCTCGTTTTCGAGGTCCTGAACCTCGCGGTAGTCGGAACCGTCGACGTGGCGCTTCTTGGCAGCCTCGATGGCGTTGTTGGTCTGAATCTCGGTGGTGTTGAGATCGTCGAGCTCAATGTCCAGATCCTTGCGCTGGGCGTAGAGCTTGGTCATCTCGGACTTGAGCTTCACATAGGTCTTGCGCTTGGAAGCGAGCTCCTTGAGCTCCGGCATATTGGCAAGTTCGCTCTTGTTGCGGGCGAGCTCCAAATCGATCTGTTGCAGCTTGAGTAGCGTAGCGCCGGCGCTCATAAGTTCTCTCCTTTTGTCACAGTCCACCATTGGCAAGGGTTCAGTATTTTAATCGCATGACGGGGGTCGACCCCGGCGTCAACTGCAGAGTTCATCAATATATCAACGAACGGCTCCTCGGAGCGGTCGTGGCCGAGCAAGATCACCGGCAGCCCGCGCAAGGCAAGGTCTTGCGTCACGTGGTAGCCCGCCTCGCCCGTCACGACAACGTCCGCGCCCGCGGCGATGGCGAGCTCTCCAAAGTCGCCCAGGGAGCCGCCCAAAATGGCGACGGTGCGGCACGGGCGATCGGCTTCGCCCCACACACGCGGGTCGCTGCCGAAGGCCGTGGCAGCACGGGTGGCAAGATCGCGCAGCGTGCTCGGGTCGTTGAGCGTTGTAAGCGCGCCCAGGCCGGTGGCCTCGGGGTCGTCCACGTACTCCAGTGAGCTCACAGGTGCGGCACCCAGCAGCTCGCTCAGGCAGACACGGGCTTCGTGCGAGCGGTCCAGGTTGGTGTGGAGCGATATGATGCTCACGCCGCAACGGGCCGCCTCATAGAGTGCCGCGCTGCACTGGGGGCGAGTGGTATCCGCTGGACAAAACGCCTCGGGCGCCTTGATATAGACAGGATGATGCGTCAGCAGCACGTTTGCACCGGCTTCTTGGGCGCGGAGAACATTAGCTTCGGTCGCATCGAGCGCGCAGGCAACACCGGTGATCTCGGCAGCGGGATCTCCCACAGATAGCCCAACATGATCCCAGCCCTCGGCGTCCATCTTGGGGTAGCGCGCCAGCAGCGCACGTTCAAGCTCGGCGACGATCATGCAGTACCTACGATCGAGAGCAGCGTCTGGGCAAACTCGTCCAGATCTCCCGGATTCACACGGTCATCGAAGGAGATGCGCAGTGCACCCAGGGCCTGCTCGCGGCCAATACCCATGGCGCTGAGAACATGGCTCGGGTCCATGCTGCCGCTCGAGCAGGCAGAACCGGCCGATACCTCAAAGCCGGCGGCGTCTAGCTTGATGATGAGCTCCTCGGAGTCCATGCCGTCGACGTAGATGGAAACCATGCCCGGCAGACGATCGGCCTGTGCGTAGTCGCCCATGGTGGCATGAATACGCGGATGAGCCGTAAGCGTGGCGTAGAGCTTGTCGGAAAGAGCTTGCAGCGTCGTACGCTCCTGG
>URHQ01000111.1 GCA_900547655.1 uncultured Collinsella sp. | reverse complement strand
CAGGCCCAGTCCGTCGCCGGCCTTAAGGACGCCACGGTCTTTGGCGTTGTCGATCATCACCGCATCGGCGACTTCGAGACCGCCGGCCCGCTGCACTACATCTGCCTGCCCTGGGGCTCCAGCTGCACCATCGTCACCAAGCTCGCCGGCGTGCTCGGCGTTGAGCTTTCCGATGTCCAGGCTAAGCTGCTGCTCTCGGCCATGATGACCGACACGCTCATGCTCAAGAGCCCCACCACCACCGATGTCGACCGCGCCGTCGCCGCCAAGCTCGGCGAGCAGGTGGGCGTCGACCCGGTCAAGTTTGGCATGGAGGTCTTCCTCACCCGTCCGTCCGGCTCCTTCACCGCAGCCGAGATGGTCGGCAACGACATCAAGATGTTCGAGCCCGCCGGCAAGAAGCTGCTCATCGGCCAGTACGAGACTGTCGACAAGACCCGCGCACTCGGCATGATCGACGAGATTCGCGAGGCCATGCGCGCCTACGCCGCCGAGAAGGGTGCTGACGGCATTGTCCTGTGCATCACCGACATCATGGAGGAGGGCTCGCAGGTCCTGCTCGAGGGCGAGACCGAGGCTGCTCAGAAGGGCTTGGGCATTGCCGACGAGCACGACGGCGTCTGGATGCCGGGCGTCCTCTCCCGTAAGAAGCAGGTCGCTGCCCCCATCATGGCCGCCTGCTAGGTTTAGTTGACCAAACGCCACGACCGGATCGCGGACGCCCCGCGCTCCGGTCGTTTTTTGTGCACGGCGCCGCGTCGTCTCTTGGATAGGCGTACCCGCGCCGTTAAGCAAATAATGTTCAACCTGTGGTTCCGCTTTTCGGCCACGCCTGCGTGCTTGTCGTGCAGGGTAGGCTAGATGCAAGCGTAATACGTTAGAGCGCGGCGCCGCCACTTGGGCGGGCCGTGCTTTTTTAAGACGGGAGCTTTCCCGTGAAAGGAGCCGCCCATGGCAGCAACTGAGCAGCTGTTCAACGTTCGTGAGCGCAAGCGTTTTGAACGTCACGACATCTGGGAGCGCATCGCCGAGAACGGCACGATTTCCGCCGCCGTCATGGTCTTCGCCGCCATCGCCGCCGTCATTTGCGCCAATACCGATGCCTACGAGGCCATCCATCACTTTTTGGAGACCCCGCTGTATGTGGGTCTGGGCAACCTTACGGCCGGTCTCACCGTTGAGCTTTTCGTCAACGACTTTCTCATGGCGATCTTCTTTTTGCTGGTGGGCATTGAACTTAAGTACGAGATGACGGTCGGCGAGCTCAAAAACCCGCGCCAGGCCATGCTTCCCATGCTGGCGGCCGTGGGCGGCGTTGTCGTTCCCGCCTGCATCTACCTGATCTTTAACCATGCCGGCGCCCGCAACGGTTGGGCCATCCCCATGGCAACCGATATTGCCTTTGCGCTGGGCGTGCTATCGCTTTTGGGCAACCGTGTGCCCAACGGCGTGCGCGTGTTCTTCTCGACGCTCGCCATCGCCGACGATCTCATCTCCATCGCCGCCATCGCCATCTTCTACGGTCAAAGCCCCAATCCGTTTTGGTTGGGCGCCGCCGCGCTGGTGACCTGCGCGCTCGTGTGGCTCAACAAGACGCAGCATTACCGCCTTGCCCCGTATTCGGTACTGGGCCTGCTGTTGTGGTTCTGCATGTTCAAGAGCGGTGTACATGCCACGCTTGCTGGCGTCATCTTGGCCTTTACCATTCCGGCCAAGTGCGGCGTCAAGCTCGATAGCCTCACCGATTGGTTGGGCGAGTGCCTGCCGCTGCTCGATGACCGCTACGACGACGAGGCGCACATCTTGGGCCAGCATGACTTTACCGTCTCGACCACCAGGGTCGAGCGCGTCATGCACCGCGTGACCCCGCCGCTCATCCGCATGGAGCGTCTGATCTCCACGCCGGTCAACTTTGTGATTCTGCCGATCTTTGCGTTCGTGAACGCACAGGTTCGCCTAGTGGGCGTGGACATGAGCACGCTGCTCACCGACCCGGTGACGCTCGGCGTGTACTTTGGCATGCTGCTGGGCAAGCCGATCGGCATCTTTGGCATGACGTTTGCCCTGGTTAAGTTTAGGGTCTGCGAGCTGCCGCATAACGTTAACTGGCACATGATTGCCGGTGTGGGCATTCTGGGCGGCATCGGCTTCACCATGTCGATCCTCATCAGCGGCCTTGCCTTCCCGACGGCCCAGTTTGAGGTTCTGGCTGCCAAGGCCGCCATCCTTGCCGGTTCGGTCACCGCTGCCGTGCTCGGTATGATCTACATGAGCGTGGTCTGCAAACACCCCGCGCCCAAAGACAAGTAAAAGCATATACAAGTTTGAAAACGCCGCCTGTGGACACCATCACAAGCGGCGTTTTAGTCAATGGGGACGTTCTTAAATGACTAGGTTTATTCCACGGTGCCGTAGACGGCGCCCCAGCCGTGGGCGGCCAAGGCGGAGTTGAGCTGGTCGCAAAGTGACTGGCGGTCGTAATAGCCGGGCGGTAGCAGGTTGACGATTTCCATGAGATTGGGCGCCAGGTCCAAGATTTCGGCTTGTACGATCAGATCCAGGCGGTCGATGGCGTGGCGGTCGTAAAACAGTCCGTCGACCAGGCGCTGCAGGTCGCCGAATTCCTCGGCCTGAAACGATCCGTACTCCATAGTGCCTCCTTGGGCGCCCCACGCCGGCATGCGCGGCGATTCGTAAATCATTGCGATGAACTTAATCTATCACGGCTTCATGCCGTTGCGGCGGTGGCGGTCTATACTTAGAAGAACTGCAACGTCCCGCTTCGCGAAAGGTCGCACCCATGCAGACGATCTACCAGAAGATGGAAACCACCGAACTCGATGCCGCCATCGAGGCGCTCAAAGCCGAGGTCGCCGAGGTCAAGGCCAAGGGCCTGGCGCTCGACATGGCCCGCGGCAAGCCGTCGCCCTCCCAGGTGGACATCTCTCGACCCATGCTCGATATTCTCAATGCCGACGCCGATCTGCACGACGGCAACGTCGACTGCTCCAACTACGGCTGCTTTGAGGGCATTCCCTCGGCACGCAAGCTGGCGGGGGAGTTCCTGGGTTGCCCCGCCGAGCAGACGCTCGTACTGGGTTCGTCGAGCCTTCTGATCGAGCACGATATCGCCGGCATGTTTTGGCGCTGCGGCTCGTGCGGCAGCGAGCCCTGGGAGGCTTACGAGGCCGCGCACGACGGCAAGAAGGTCAAATTCCTGTGCCCTGTTCCCGGCTACGACCGTCACTTTGGCATCACCGCCGACCTGGGCATCGAGAACGTTCCCGTCGCGATGACCGACAATGGTCCCGACATGGACGAGATCGAGTGCCTCGTTGCCGCCGACGATTCCATCAAGGGTATCTGGTGCGTGCCCAAGTATTCCAACCCCACGGGCATCACCTTTAGCGAGGACACCGTGCGTCGCCTGGTCGAGATGCCCACGGCCGCGCCCGATTTCCGCATCTTCTGGGACAACGCCTACTGCGTGCACGACCTGTACGGCGAGACCGACGAGCTCGCAAACATCTTTGACCTCGCTCGCGCGGCGGGCACCGAGGACCGCGTGGTGGCCTTTGCCTCGACGTCCAAGATCACCTTCCCGGGCGCCGGCATCGGCTTTATCGGTGCGAGCCCCGCGGTTATCGCGGAGTTCTCCAAGCGTCTGAAGGCCGGCCTTATCAGCGCCGACAAGCTCAACCAGCTGCGTCACGTGCGCTTCCTTCCCACCATCGAGGCGGTCAAGGAGCACATGAAAAAGCATGCCGAGTTCTTGCGCCCACGCTTTGAGGCCGTCGAGCGCAAGCTCACCGAGGGTTTGGGCGACACGGGCTGCGCCACTTGGACGCATCCCCGCGGCGGCTACTTTGTGAGCTTTGATGGTCCCGAGGGCTCGGCCCAAAAGGTCGCAGCGCTTTGTGCCGACCTGGGCGTCAAGCTCACGCCGGCTGGTGCTACCTGGCCTTATGGCAAGGATCCGCGCGACACCAACATCCGCATCGCGCCGAGCTATCCCACGGTCGATGACCTGGAGGCCGCGCTCGACGTGCTGGTGCTGGCCGTTAAGCTTGTCGCTGCCGAGCTTGCTCGTGCCGAGCGCGCCTAACGCCTAGGGCCCCGCAAGTCCGCGCCCAGTACTATCCGCACTTTCGATACGTAAAGGAGCGTATACATGGATTTGGGTATTTCCACCAACCCCACACCGGAGATCTACACCATTAAGGTAACCGGCGAGATCGATATCTCTAACGCCGATAGCCTGCGCAATGCTATCGACCTGGCGCTCGAGCAGCCCACTGAGGCCGTTGAGCTCGATTTTGCCCAGGTGAGCTACATCGATTCGACGGGCATTGGCGTGCTCGTGGGCGCCGCGCACCACGCGGTCGACCACGGTAAGCGCTTTAGCTGCACTAATGTGCAGCCCCAGGTGATGCGCGTGGTTCAGCTGCTGGGCGTCGACCAGGAGATTTCGATCACGGCGGCATAATCTTTGCCCCCAAAAAGGGCGTGCCGTTTGGCATATGTTTGTGATGCGCTCGGACGTTTTGGCGTCCGGGCGCTATACTTGACCGAATGAATAGACGAGTTCCGGCCGAATGGCGCGGTGCGGGCTCGACTCACATCGAGCCTTGGAGGTATGTGTGTTTGGTATTGGAGAGGGTGAGCTCGCGATCATCGTGGTCTTCGGCTTTTTGCTGTTTGGCCCGGATAAGCTCCCACAGATGGGCCGCACGATCGGCCGTGCCATTCGTCAGTTCCGCGAGACGCAGGAAAAGATGACGGCCGTTGTTCAGTCCGAGATCATCGATCCGGTAAGCGAGGCTGCTTCGGCTCCGGTCAAGCCCAAGAAGGCTGCCGTCGATGACGATTCCGATGCGGACGAGGATGCCGTCGAGACGGCCGCGCCCGCAAAGAAGGAGACCTTTGCCGAGCGCCGTGCCCGCCTTGCCGCTGAGAAGGCCGCGAGCGAGGGTGCCACCGAGGAGCCTGAGGCCGAGGGTGCCGAGCCCGCCAAGGCCGAGCCTGCTGCCGCCGAGCCCGAACCTGCTGCAGAGCCGGAGCCCGGGCCCGAGCCGGCAGAGCCCACGACGGCTGACCTCTACGCCCGTCGTCCCCGCAAGCGCAAGGCCGTCGTCGACC
>URHQ01000110.1 GCA_900547655.1 uncultured Collinsella sp. | reverse complement strand
TACGGGGGCGATTCCCGCGACAAGTGCCGCGGAAAGGGCGATGCCCACAGTTGCTCGTCTTGCTCTTCTTGCGAGAATGTCGTTCATCTCGGCACCTCATTTCAAGGGTCGGCGACTAACTTGGTGGCACTAATGTAAATATACCAGGCGGTTTGCCCGCCATTGATCGGGCGTGCGCGTATGCCCCTCTGAAAACTGAATCCCGCTAGAAATGACGAGTTGTTTACGCTTCTTTTGGGGTGGCGGTACTATCATGGTTCGAATTGAATGTGGATGATGATAGGGAGCGCCTATACATGATTGAGCTGCTCAGGCGTTTTGGTGGCAAGTTTCGCCGCTATATGGTGATTGGCCCTGCGTGCAAGCTGATCGAAGTGATCTTTGACCTGCTGACGCCGCTGGTGATTGCCCAGATGATCGATAAGGGTATTGGCGCACACGATGTCAACGCCGTTATCCACTACGGCATGGTACTTGGCGCCATGGCTGTGATCGGCATCTCGTTTACGCTCGTCTGCCAAAAGATGGCGGCGCTGACCTCGCAGGGCATGGGCACCGACATTCGCGGCGCGCTCTACGAGCACATCAACAAACTGAGCTACGCCGAGCTCGACCGCTTTGGTACGCCGTCGCTCATCACGCGCATCACCAACGACGTCAACCAGGTGCAGCTCGCCGTGGCGCTGGGCGTGCGCATGCTCATCCGCTGGCCTTTCCTGGCGGTGGGCTCCATGGTCGCGGCCCTTGCCATCGACCTTAAGCTCGGCATGATCTTTTTGATTTGCACGCCCGCCATTGGCCTGGTGTTTTGGTTTGTCATGGCGCGCTGCATTCCCTACTACAAGCAGCTGCAGGCAAAGCTCGACCGCATCGCGCTTATCTGCCGCGAGGGGCTTTCGGGCGCCCGCGTGGTTCGCGCCTTTGTGCGCGAGGACCACGAGCGCGAGCGCTTTGCCCAAGCCGCCGATGACCAGGCCAATACTGCCATCGCGGTGGGCAAGCTCTCGTCGATTCTCAACCCCGTCACGTTTCTTGTGATGAACCTGGGCGTGTGCGCCATCCTGTGGGTGGGCGGCATTCAGGTCAACGTGGGCGAGCTTACGCAGGGCCAGGTCATGGCGTTTGTGAACTACATGACGCAGACCCTGACCTCCATCGTGTACGTCGCCAACCTGGTCGTGGTCTTTACCAAGGCGAGCGCCAGCGCGTCGCGTATCAACGAGGTGCTCAATTGCGTGCCGAGCATCGCTGACGAGGGCAACCAGCCGGTCGCGCTGCCTGAGCCGGGCAATGTCGCTCCCGTTCCTGCGCTGGGCTTGAGCCATGCGAGCTTCTCGTTTGGCGCCGGCGCTGCCAACGCCGTCAACGATGTGACCCTGGAGCTGCCGCTGGGCAAAACGCTCGGCATTATCGGCGGCACGGGCAGCGGTAAGTCGACGCTCGTCTCGCTCATCCCGCGCCTGTACGATGCGAGTACCGGCAGCGTGAGCGTGATGGGCGCCGATGTGCGCACCTGGCCGCTCGACCAGTTGCGCCGTGTGGTCGCGACTGTTCCGCAGCGCGCGTCGCTGATGAGCGGCACCATCCGCAGCAACCTGACCTGGCGTGACGAGTCGGCGACCGACGAGGAGCTCTGGGCAGCGCTCGATATAGCGCAGGCGAGCGAGTTCGTGCGCAGCAAGTCGCAGGGGCTCGATGCCCCGGTCGAGGCGGGCGGTAAGAACTTCAGCGGTGGCCAACGCCAACGCCTGACCATCGCGCGCGCCCTGGTGGGCTCGCCTCAGGTCCTGATCATGGACGACTCCGCCTCGGCGCTCGACTTTAAGACCGACGCGGCGCTTCGCCATGCCATCCGCGAGCGCAATGTGCGCGGTGCCGCCGAGGGCGGGCTGCCGCTCACGACCGTCATCGTAAGCCAGCGCGTCTCGACCGTGCGCGATGCCGACATGATCTGCGTACTCGACCACGGCTCGGTTGCGGGCCTGGGCACGCATGACGAGCTGTATGCAAGCTGCCAGCTCTACCGCGAGATTTGCCAGTCGCAGCTGCGACGCGAGGAGCTCGAGGGCCAGCAGGGGAGTGCGGCGCCCACGTCCGTCCCAAGTCCCGCGTCCGCCCCGGCTGCCCCGGCATCCACTTGCACAAAGGAGGGCTGCTAAATGAATCCGTATACTTCTTCCGGTTCGGTCGCCACGATGACGGCCAACGTGTCCGGCAACGATAACCTCAACGACCTGGGCGACGGTCCGCGCCAGCCCGGCGACCCTGAGCGCTATCCCGTGGGCGCGGTGACCCGCCGCCTGATGGGCTACGTCCGTCCGCACCGTATTTCGTTTGCGGCGTCGTTTGTGAGCGCCGCCATCTCGGTGATTCTGCAGCTCTACACACCTATTCTCATCGGCGAGGGCATCGACCTGATCGTTGCTGCCGGGCAGGTGGACTTCGATGCGCTGCTGCCGCTCGTTACCAAACTCGCGCTCGTCGTGGTGGGAGCAGCGTCCTTCCAGTGGCTGCAGGGCTACTGCGTCAACCGCCTGTCCTACGAAACGGTGTGCGACATGCGCGTGGAGGCGAGCGATAAGCTCAGCCGCATGCCGCTCAGCTTTATCGACAGCCATGCTCACGGCGACCTCATGAGCCGTGTGGTCAACGACGTCGACCAGGTGGGCGACGGTCTGCTGCAGGGCTTCACGCAGCTCTTCACCGGTGTTATTACCATCGTGGGCACGCTCGCGTTTATGCTTTCCATCAACCTGACCATGACGCTTGTGGTGGTACTCGTCACACCGCTTTCCATTTTTGCAGCCGGCGCCATCGCCAAGCTTTCCAACAAAAGCTTTACGGCACAGCAGCGTATTCAAGGGCAGCTCGGTGGTCATATCGAGGAGTACGTAGGCGAGCAAAAGCTAATCGACGCCTTTGCCTACGGCCCGAACGCCCAAGCGCGCTTCGACGCGCTCAATGCCGAGCTCTACACCGCGGGCGAGCGCGCGCAGTTTATGGGTTCGCTCTCCAACCCCGGCACGCGCTTTATCAACAACATCATCTATGCCGTGGTCGCTGTGATCGGCTGCGTGGGCGTGATCACGGGCGTGCCCGCGGCGCTTACGGTGGGCGGCGTGCAGATCTTCCTGTCCTATGCCAACCAATACACCAAGCCGTTCAACGAGGTCACCAACGTCATTACGCAGATCCAGACCGCGTACGCCTCGGCGCGCCGCATGTTTGCGCTGCTCGATGCGCGCGAGCAGGAGCCCGACGCGTCGGACGCCGTGGTACTTTCTGCCCCGCAGGGCGAGGTCGCCTTTGAGCATGTGGACTTTAGCTACGTGCCCGACCGCAAACTGCTGCAGGATATCTGCATCGAGGCTAAGCCCGGCATGCGCTTTGCCCTGGTCGGCCCCACGGGCTGCGGCAAGACGACGCTCATCAACCTGCTGCTGCGCTTTTACGATATCGATGCCGGACGCATCATGGTCGATGGCAGGTCTTCGCGTGACTACACGCGCGCAAGCCTGCGCCGCGCCTTTGGCATGGTGCTGCAGGATACGTGGCTGTTCGAGGGCACGGTGGCGGAAAACATCGCTTACGGTTGCCCCGATGTCACGCGCGAGCAGGTTATCGAGGCCGCCAAGCGCGCGCATGCACACAAGTTTATCGTGCAGCTGCCAGGCGGCTACGATACGGTCATCGGCGAGGACGGCGGCACGTTTAGCCAGGGTCAAAAACAGCTGCTGTGCATCGCGCGCGTCATGCTCACCGACCCGGCGATTCTGCTGCTGGACGAGGCGACCTCGAGCATCGATACCCGCACCGAGCTGCAGGTGCAGGCGGCATTCGACGAGCTTATGGCCGGCCGCACAAGCTTTGTGGTGGCGCACCGCCTGTCGACGACCCGCAACGCCGACTGCATTCTGGTCATGCGCGACGGCCAGATTATCGAGCGCGGCACGCACGACGAGCTGCTAGCGGCAGGCGGCTTCTACGCCGAACTCTACCGCAGCCAGTTTGCCCAGTGAGCAAGCCCGTGGGGCAAATTAATCAATCGACAGACGGTGGTTTACATCTGTCACGTAAGTACTTAGATATTCATCTAATAAATTGCATTAGTGGCTTTAGTTTTGGGGGAAACGAGGCAACGTGACTATGACGTGCTCTTTGGTGGTTAACAGCAAGAGCGGTAATACCAGGATGGTTTCGGGCGCGATCAAGCGCGCTCTGCAGGCTGCGGGCGTTGAGTTTGTCCATGCCGCGGCATTGAGCGACGATGCGGATGCAGATCAGGTTGCGCTCGAGGCGCAGGGCGCCTGCGCGGCCGACACGGTGCTCGTCGGTTTTTGGTGCGACAAGGGCGCGTGCACGCCTTCGGTCGCGACGTTGCTCTCCGCCTTGCACGGCAAGCGTGTCTTCCTGTTTGGCACCTGCGGTTTTGGCGCCGACCAGAGCTATTACCAGCAGATTATTGATCGCGTGACTTCCAATTTGGCTGGGGATGCCGAGCTTGCGGGCTGGGCGATGTGCCAGGGCAAGATGGGCCCTGCGGTCAAGCAGCGCTACGAGGCCATGCTCGAGCAAGATCCCGAAAACGCCCGATTTAAGATGCTGCTCGACAACTGGGTTGCCGCGAAGGACCATCCCACCAAGGAAGATCTGGATAACATGGCTGCAGCCGCCAAAAAGGCCGTTTTGGGCGAGTAGACCGTCGCTCGCGATGCCGCGCGTTCAATCGTGCAAACGTGAAAGCCTCGAGATTCTCGAGGCTTTTTTCTTGACACTTGTGGACGCAACCGTGGCAAGCGTTTGGGGCGATATTTTCCATCACCCCGATGACGAGGCCGTCTTGGACGACACGCTCGCATGCGTTTGCCGGATGTATTCAGAGTGGGACGGGCTTTCCGGATGGGCGGGGTATCGGAAAATGCGTCCCGGAATTTGCAATCGGAGTGGGATGCAGTTTCCCAACGGGGCCACAAGCGGAAACTGCATTCCATTCCGGAAGTGAATTCTGGGACACGGTTTCCAGATGCAAAAAAGCCACATAACGCGGCCTTCATCTTATATGCGTTGCGGATGCTCTCATGAAAAGCCGCGCCTCAACACCGAGGCGTCTGCCCGAGCGGCGCGGAACGTAAGGTTCATCGCGAGTTCCGCACGAGCCGGAGAGCACTTAATGTGCTCTCCGTGCGAGCAGGACTGTCCGAGCAGGGA
>URHQ01000109.1 GCA_900547655.1 uncultured Collinsella sp. | reverse complement strand
AAAGCCCACGACGCCCATCATGCTCGACACAAACCAGATGCAGACGGTGAGCACGGCGGCGGCGGCAAACACGGCAAGCGAACGTTGGCGCTCGGAGATTGGGCCGGCATCCATACGACGCACGCGCTCGGGCTCGTTCATGCCCGAGAACACCAACCCCACCGATACGATGACCGACGAGATAATCGCGTACGCGCCAAAGTTGAAGTACGACTCGAGCGTGGCGGCGGCCGTCGAGTCGACCTTGACCTGCTCGACCTCGACCTCCGCGCGCTTCGCGGCCGCATGTTCAGCAGCCTTGGCAACGTAGCCGTTGGAGGCAGTGGGCTCAAGCGCCGCCGCAGCGCCCGCGAGCGAGATCCAGCGCGAAGCCTCGGCAGACGAAAGCGCCGCCGCCATAGTGCCGGCACCGTAGGTCACATCGAGCTTGGGCAGGGACTCCCCCGCGCGGGCAGCCGCGACCAGGTCGTCCTCGAACCCCTCCGGGATAAAGAACACGCAGTCGGCACTGCCCTTGGCGCTGTTGCTCTTGGAGAGCGCGTCCGCAAGGTCGTACGTGTCATCGCCGATGCCCGTGACCAGGTCAAAACGCGAACCCAGGTGCTTGGTGAGCGCACGTGAAAGATCACTGCCGTCGCGGTCGACCACGATCACGTTGGCGTCGTAGGGCTTGTACTCGGTGAGCTGCGACGAGTTCCAGCTCACCGATGCCGCGATGAATACGCCCATCAGCGAAATGAACACCGTGTAGATGAGCAGGTAGAACGGGTGCGCGAGCGCCATGCGAAGCGCAGTCTTAAAGGTGCTCATAGCGGCTCCTTCCAAAGATCAGCGTAGCGGCGGCGACAAACACCAGCGTCATGAGGACCAGAGCGCCGGCGCGAACGGCGAAGGGCCCCAGGTCCTCAAAGAAATACAGGCGGTTGAACATGTCGCAGATGAGCTTGACGGGGTTGAGCCAGCACTCGGCCGGACAGGCGCGGGCGACGTCATCGGCAAGCGCCATCGCCGGTTCGCCGTAGAGCCCAGCGAACAAAGCGCACGTGGTGGCAAAGCCTGTGAGGATGCCCGACTTGGATGCCTTGCCGCCCTTAACGGGAAGCGTGCCCACAAAGAGTCCCAAGCCCGTGGCGGCAAGCGCGGAAGCGGCACCGCCCACCAGACACAGCCCCTCGCGCCCGCCAAAGTCGACGCCCACAACCAGGCGCACGTAGCCGATCGCGATCGCCATCGAGGCAAAGGAGACCAGCCACGAGCCCACAAAGATACCGGCCAGCGACGCCGTCTTGGAAAGGCCGCCCACGCAGCGGCGCGCGCCAAGGCCCGACAGATTGGGCTGCAGGTCGACAACGCTCAAGGCGGCAAACTCGGCAGACATCATCGCGACCAGGCCAAAAAGCGCGTAATAGTAGATGACCGTGCCATCGGGCGTGGTGCGTGTCAGGCTTACGCGGCGGGTGCCGCCCTCGAGCGACAGGGCGCGCGCAACCGCCTCGGGGTCGGCGAGCGCCGCCGGGTTGTCCTGGGCAATCTGGGACATGAGCTCGGCATTTTGTGTATACGAACTTGCCGCCGTCTCCAGAATGCTGCGGTCGGTGAGCACCGATGATGCGCGCGAGCTGTCATAACTCGAAAGCAGTGTGAGCTTGGGCGTGCCCGCGGCATCGACCGTGTAGATGCCCGCGACCTTGCCGGACTTGAGCGCACGGTTTGCGGCGTCCACATCCTCGCACTCGTGAATCTCGAGCAGTTGATCGTCGCCCTCCTTGGCAAGCGACGTCGCCACGTCCTTAAAGGTCGAGGCGTCCCAGGCCTCGTCCGTTATGACGGCAACCGGTACCGGGTCGACCGTGCCGTCGGAGCTCAGATTCGCAAACATAAACATGAACATCGTTGAAAGCGCAATGGGAAAGATCGCGCCCCAGACCCACGTGCTCGGCCGGCGCAGCAGCGTCTTGACCGTAGTGATAATGGTGTTGAACATGGCTGCCCCCTAGTCGCGCAGCTCGCGGCCGGTGATCTCGAGGAACACGTCGTTGAGGGTCGGCGGCTCGGAATAAATGCGGCCGAGCGCCACGTCATGCGAGCGCAGCGCATCGAGAATGTCCGTCAGGTTATGCGGGCTCGCCTCGCATGAAAACGTGAGCTGGCCCGCCGTCGCCGACAGGTCCAGGACATGCGGCAGGCTCGCGACGGCACTGAGCGCCGCGCTCGGCACCTCGCCGACCTCGATCACGATCTTCTCGCCCATTTGAATCATGCGTTTGAGCTCGTCGTTGGTGCCCTGCGCCAGCACGCGCCCGCCGTCCATGATCATGATGCGGCTGCAGATTTGCTCGACTTCCTCCATGTAATGGCTGGTATACACCACCGTGGCGCCTTCGTCGCGCAGGCGGCAAATGCCCTCCAGGATGGCGTTTCGGCTCTGCGGGTCGACCGCCACCGTGGGCTCGTCAAAGAAGATGAGCTCGGGCTTGTGCGCGATGCCGCAGGCGATGTTGAGGCGACGCGCCAGGCCGCCCGAGAGCTTGCCGGGGCGGAACTTGGCAAAGTCGCCCAGCCCGACAAAGTCGATCGCCTCGTCCACCAGCGCGCGGCGGCGCTTGCGGTCGCTAACGTAAAGGCTGCAGAAATAGTCGATGTTCTCACGCACCGTGAGCTCGTCGAACACCGCAACTTGCTGCGGGACCACGCCGATGCGGCGCTTGAGGTCGTAGCGGGCGGGTGTTATGGGCTCGCCGAACAGCTCGATAGTGCCTTTGTCGTAGGCAAGCAGCTGCAGAATACAGTTGATGGACGTGGTCTTGCCCGAGCCGTTGGGTCCGAGCAGGCCAAAGATCTCGCCGGGGGCGATGCTCAGGTTAAAGTGGTCGAGCGCGATAAGGTCGTCGTAGCGCTTGACGAGGTTTTCGACGTGGACGATGTCTGTCATGAGGCGGCCCTTCTGTTGATTGCGGCCCGGTACGATTGCATCATCGCAGGAGCGAGCGGCGCGCACCAGTGAGCTTTGTCACGAGTGCGGAGCTTGGCCGTGCGGCCTGCCGACGTCCCCGCTTTGCCGCGTGGGAGGAATGTCACGGTTGCGCAGGCGGTCCCTCCACCACGCGCGGCTTCGCGTACAATACCCGTATGAACAGGCTTTTCGACAAATCGATCGTGCTGGCGTGCTGTATTGCGGCCGCCATGGGTCTTGCTGTGGACGCTCGCCTGGTCGCGGCGTTTTGCCTTGGCGTTATTGCCACCTCGCTGGCCGAGGTCGTACAGGGAAACCGCGCCCGCCGTGTGAGCGAGGCCGCGAGCTACGCCTGCATCATCGCGGCTGTCTTCGTGCCGCCGTTTGTGCCGTTTGCGCCTCTCGCTCTCTATGACATCGCGCGACGCGTTCGCCGTGAACGAATCTGGCCCGCGCTGGCGATTGGCGCCGTGTTTGTCTGCGCGCTTGTCGCGGACCTTCGTGGTGGCGTGCTCACCACCCGAACGCTGCTGTTAACCGCCATCCTTTCGGTTGCCGCCACCTTGCTATCGCTACGCACCGCCCAGTTGGAGCGCGAGCAGCGGCGCATGCGCCGCACCCGCGACGAGCTGCAGGAACGAGCCCTCGCGCTCGAGGCGCGCAACCGCGATCTTGCCGATCGCCAGGACTACGAAGTCGAACTCGCGACGCTCGCCGAACGCGCCCGCATCGCGCGCGAGATCCACGATAACGTCGGGCACCAGCTCACGCGCGCCTCACTGCAGACCGAAGCCCTACGCGTGGTCCACGCCGACGAGCCTGGCGTCGCCGCCGATTTCGCCGACGTTAAACGCACGGTTGACGAGGCGCTCCAGCTTGTGCGCACCAGCGTCCACGCGCTCAACGACAACGCCGTCGACCTTTCCGTGCAGCTCGAACGCATTGTCGAAGGCACACGCTCGGACGGCGGCCCGCAGATTGAGCTTGAAGTTATGGCCGAACATGCGCCCGCAAACGTCGCCAACTGCTTTGCAGCGGTCCTGCGCGAAGCGCTCTCCAATACCATGCGCCACGCTTGCGCCCAGACCGTCACCGTACGGTGCATGGAGCATCCGTCGTTTTACCAGCTCATTGTTACCGACGATGGCGTGGGTGAGGTCCAAGCAAGCGGCCGCGGCACCGCGGAGGGCATGGGGCTCGCCTCCATGCGCGAGCGCATCGAGGCGCTTGGCGGCACCTTCACCGCCGGCCCGCGTGCCGGCGCCGGCGGCTGGCGTGTGTTTGCCACCGTTCCCAAACAGCAAGGAGATGAGGGCCGATGAGGCTCATCGTTGTCGACGACGACCGCTTGGTGGTCGATTCGCTCAAGATTATCTTGGGCGCCCAGCCGCAGATCGAAGTGGTGGGCACCGGTGCCAACGGCAACGATGCGGTGGCGCTCTACGCCGAGCACGCACCCGATATTGCGCTGCTCGACATCCAGATGCCGGGACGCGACGGCCTTTCGGCCGCGCGCGAGATCCTTGAGCACGACCCTGCGGCGCGCGTGGTGTTTCTGACGACGTTCTCGGATGACGAGTACATTGTGTCGGCGCTCAAGCTGGGCGCCCGCGGCTACCTGATCAAGACCGATGTCGCTGCCATTCCGCCGGCGTTGGCGCAGGTCATGGACGGCAAACGCGTGCTCGAGGGCAAGGCGATCGAGGACGTCGATTTTGACGGAACGGACGTTGAGGCGGGCACGCCCCGCCGGCCTGCGGCCTTTGTCAGCCTAACCGACCGCGAGTTCGAAGTCGCCGAGCTCATCGCCCGCGGCCTCGATAACAAGGAGATTGCCGCCACCGCCTATATGGGCGAAGGCACCGTACGCAACCACATCAGCTCAATCCTTGCCAAAATGGGCCTGCGCAACCGCACCCAAATCGCCATCGCCTATCTGCGAGGGTAATTACCCAACGGCCAACCGCTCCGGCAGAGCAAAATAGCTGTTATCGATTTAATGCCATTTCAAAACTATGCCGGTTTACTACAATGAATCGCCCGTCTCCGACCGCAGCAAATTGCGCGCTTGCAAAACCGCAGGTAGAACGTTTGCAATATTTAGAAAAATGCAGCCATGGTCGGGAATGTCGAATTCGTCGTAGTAAACCGGCATAGTTTTGTTCGGGCGGCCCTGCACGAGTGCCTCCGCCAGCCTCGCTGGACCAAAATGATCCGTTTTCCTCCGTCCCCAAGGGATCAGCCGGAACCGCTCGCCACGAAATCGGCCCATCTACTACGTTTGACTCGATACCCCTGACCATACCTTCGTTTTGAACAAAACCACAGGCGTTCTACCTGCGGTTTTGTTTTCGCGTTTTTTGGCATGGTTAGGGGTAAGGGACTAAATGTAGTAGATGGGCCGGTTTCGTGGCGAATCCTTCTCGCCTACGCACAAAAACGCCGCCACGGAGGAGGGAGATACCCTGTCTCTTATACACATCTCC
>URHQ01000108.1 GCA_900547655.1 uncultured Collinsella sp. | reverse complement strand
CTCGTGGGCTCGGAGATGTGTATAAGAGACAGCTGCGGCCCCGCCGCTTTATGCCGATGCGTAACGAGCGTTAGCGCTCCATGTTGGGAACGATGCTGCCCTCCGTTACTGCGCGCACGGCCAGGCGCATGATGTTGTCGTAGCCGGTCTTATTGAGAATCTCCGAGATGCGGCGTTTGATGGTGCCCTCGCTCATAAACAGCTCGGCCGCGATCTCGCGGCGGCTCTTGCCCTCGCAGGCAAGGCGCAAGATCGACAGCTCGACATCGTCGAGGGCCGCCGTGCCCGAGAAGATGCTCTCGGGCGGCTTGGGAAACGTGCAGTAACCCGCCAGCGTGGAGCGCATCACGGCGAATAGCTCGTCGATACCGACGTTCTTGTACACAAAGCTGTCGACGCCCGCTTCGCGCGCCTGGTCCACAAAGGTGATTTCGGGCATACCCGTCATGATAATGACGCGGCACTCGGGCAGTTGTTCTTTGATGCGCGCCGCCGCCACGATGCCGTTGGAATCATGCTCGGTGCATACGTCCATCAGTATCATGTCCGGGCGCTCCTTGAGCGCGACACCCAAGGCCTCGGAAGCATCGGCAATGGCGGAAACAACGGTCATATCGGGCTGGTCACCGACGGAGCGCGCCAGGCTCTCGCGCAGGATGGCCTGGTCTTCGACTATAAGGACGCGGATCATGAACTTCTCCTTTGGACCGTGGCGTTGGAGGCGAGCGGGATGGACACCGTAAGCGTGAAGGGCGGGGCGGTGTGGACTTCCAGGCTGCCGCCCAGATTCTGTGCGACATGCCTCATACCAGGGATACCCGTTCCCTCGCGATACGATACGGGTGCAGGCGCGCCGTCGTTAGAAACGGTCATCCGCGCAACAGCGCCGTCTTCCGACGTCTCCTGCCACAGACGCACGTGGACCCGATGCGCCTGCGCATGCTTGGTGGCATTGGTCGAGGCCTCGCGGATAATCTGCAAAAATGCAGCGGCGACACACGCGTCGCTTGGCAGCTCGCCCTCAACATCGATCTGCACGCTCACCAGGCCAAAGGCATGGACGATATCGCCCAGTTGCTCTGCCGATTCGGTGTCGCCCCCGCTGCGCAGATCGGCAGCGACTGAGCGCAGCAGCGGGTCGATCTGCTCGAGTGACTCGTCATCCAAGCGCCCCTCCTCCAGATAACGATGGAGGATGGATAGGCGCTGCCCGATCACATCGTGCACGCGAGCGCGCATACGCAAATAGGCCGCATTGTCAGCAACTTTTTTGACTTCTTCGATCTGGGATTGGAGCTCTTGGCCCGCAAGCTCAAGCAGGTGGTTGGCTTGCGCCAGGCGATCATGGGCATGCGCATACTCTGTTACATCCAGACCGATAATGCGCTCGAAGAGGCGGCCCGAAACCATAACGTCATCGTGCACAAACAAGCGAATCTCGGCGGGAGAAACCTCGACCACCGCCCGCGCCTCACCAAAGCGGTCCAGATTAATACGCACGCGGTTCTGGCTGCTTTCGGGCATTTGCATGCTGAGTTTGCGCAGGTCGTTCCATGTTCCGCTCATATCGCCTAGGTCGGTGGGCATATGAAACTCCACCAGGTTTTTTCGCATGCAGCGGTTCATGAGCAGCGGACGGCCCCTCGGGTCCAGATACAGGATGCCCACGGGAATCACGTTGATGGTCTCGATCGTCGAGAACATGGTGATATCCTCCTGGCGGTTACGGACGTCCATCAAGAGCGCCGCGATGGAACGGAACAGGAAGAACGCTCCCTCTGCGATAAGGACAACGGTCCACGCCGAGCCCATGGCAAAAACCACCGGCGGTGTAACGGCGACAACAAGCAGCAGCTCGACCAGCATGACGGGGCGACGATAGCGCACCATAAGTACCACGCCATAGGCAAAGATCGCGGCATTGAGCCACAGCACTCCGCCCATTGCCCTGGCGCAAACGTCAAGTGGTGCCACCAGATACGAGCCAGACGACGCGAACAGGATAAGCGCCGAAATCATCAGGTGAAGCACAAGGCTCGCCTCGTAGGCGCAAATCACCTTACGGTTATAGGACGAGCGGCGCGATGCGATGAGCGGGACGTGGATCGTCTGCAGACACGCAGCCAGGGCAAAGACAACATCGAGCGCAACAATTTGGGGAAGAATGAGCGAAATCAGCATCGTCACTCACCCGCCCTCGGCATCAAGACGATCATGCGCAGCTGGCCGGGCTCGCCCTCAAAGCGGTATGCCACGTTGCGCCCTTGCAGAGCGCTTTCGAGCTCTTGCGCAGCGGGCGTCTGCGAAAGATCTTCATCATCGTTGGAAAAAAGCGTGGCACGCAGCTCGACACTGCATCGGTCATGGTCGCCCAAGTGATACATAAGCGCCGGATGGTCGGTGGTGTAGGCAAAAAACGCAAAGTCATACACGCAATCGTACAGGGCGCTTACCGTACTGGCGTGCATCGGGCGCCGTATGGCGATAATCGAGGCGCAATCGATATCGATGGTGCGCAGGTCGCTTGCGAGCTCGTTGGCAATGAGCTGAATGCGGTCGCGATCAAAACCGCTCTTCCCGTGCTGTGCCAACGTGAGCGACCCCTTGCGCTTGCAATAGGCGACGAGCATCTTGGCGCGCTGCAGCATGCGGTAACGCTCGTGCGAAGACGAGTCATCGGTCAACGGCGGTAGCGAGCTCAGCAGGTCGTACATCCCTTCGAGCGCGCGGGCAAGCGCCTGGTCCACGTCTTGGACCAGCAAGGTCTCAGCCTCTTGGTCTGCCAGGTGCGTCTTAAGGTCGTAGTCGGCGGCGAGCAGCTCGTTTTGACGCTGCAGCTCCATGCGACGATGTGCCAGTTCACGGTTAAGCTCGTTGAGTTCCGACACGTCTTGGGCAAGCAGGGCCGATCCGCCCAGCAGTGGAAAGGCACGGTACATCACATCGGGATCGGACGCCACGGCAAAGGCATGGGCGCGGCCGTGCGCCTGGGTCCGCAACTCCTCGCGCACGCCTACCGGCATTGGCTTTGACGCCGGCGTGGCATAGACTTCCTGCAGGTCGCGCGTTAGAACTTTGAGGTCAAGCGGCAAGGTGTCGAAAATGCCGGCGATGTCGTGATATGACGGAATGACACCGCAATCGAGACAGATTTCCATCGCCACCACGCACAGAACGCAATAGATGAGCGAGAAGTTGAGTCTCCATGCCCAGGGCACGCGCAACGCATATGAGATGGCAAAGAACGCGCCGCCCAGCAGCACGAGCGCCGCCGTGCCCGAGAAACGTTGGATGCGAAAGGACGAGGACCGGCCCACCAGGATAAAAAAGGCCACAAAGTTAAAGGCCGTCCACACGAGGACGGCAAAATAACCCCAGCCGTACGTGTAATCGTTGCTCCAGGTGTCGCTTGTACGGTCAAAGTGGAAGACCTGCTGGTGAAAATCGTTGGTGAGCACAAATCCGATAAGCAGGATGGCCACAATCCACAGCGCAGCGCAGTAGCGGCGACCCAGGCGGTGTTGCTCCAGACCCGCAAGGCGCAAACCACACAACTGGTAGAGCAGCGGAATGAGCGTCATGGGCACGTAGTACAGGTACCACAGCACGGTGGCATAGAACGGCGTGAACGACTTGTACTTGAGAATGACTTCGATCATCCACAGGGCGCAGATGGTGGCGATGGCAACAAGGCGGCGGCGCAACACATAGTCCAAACAGCGCAGATAGACCGATACGCCCCAAATTGAAAATACAATTGCGGCGACAAGCAGCGGGAGAGAGCTCGAATGGACGAGCGCATCCACGACCTCTTCGGACACCTCGCTATAGGCGGGCACGGCGTTAGAAAGTTTGGGGTCGAAGGCGAACAGCGCCGGCAAGACTGCCAAAAGCACGAGGAACAGCGCGGTGATGGCACCGGCGATAGCAAAGACGCGGTGACGGTACACCTGATGCGTTATGCCAACAAGGAATCGCGGCATGGCGAAGAGCCTGCCGCCCCTGGGATCCGCAACCGGCGCGGTCCGGGCGGCCGCGTGGCCGATATGTCGCTCGCGGGTACCCATAGTGCTTTTAGTGTACCGACAGATGGGTCGAAAAAGCGGGCCGCATGTCCCAAAATCCGCAGACGGCAAGGCGCCCGGCAGCCTCCCCCGTCTGGCACTTCCCGATATCCGCCCGCCCCAAACCACCGCAAAGGAGACAGGCACCTTTGTGGTGGTTTGGGGCGATGCGCTAGTCCACGGTGATGTCGAGATTTTTGCCGATGAGGCCTACGTAGCCGCCTTCGGCTGCCTTGGGGCTGTCAGCATGGCAGAGAACCCACTTGTCGGCCTTCCAGTAGCAGTAGCTGTCGCCGGCCGCAGGCATGTCGGCCGCGACCTCGGGGCGCGGGCCGTTGGTGCCGGCGGGCAGCGCCACCATCACCTGGAAGCCACCGTCGTCGACCATGCACGGCGTGTAGTGGAGCGTGGTGTTGAAGACTTCGACGACCGTACCCGCCGGCACGCGAAACGCCTTGACGCACGCGGTGTCGAGCTTGCCGTCCTCGATCTCCCAGCGATGCGCCACGAGCAGGATAAAGTCGCGAGCGCCCAGGTTGAATTCGCTCGCGCGGTGATACTCCAGGCAGTTGAGTCGTGTATTGTGGCCGTTGCACCAGCCGAGCTGGAAGGGACGGCCACCAAACATGAGAAAGCCAAGCTTGTCGGCATCCTTGACGTCCTCGAGCTCCGGCGCACTTGCAACGTACTTGCTGCCCTCGGGAATGGGCGTGGCAGAGAGCGCCTCGAGCACGGGCGACGTAAGCTCGGACGGAACGTTATCCCAAACGTTGCCATAGGACTTGAACTCGGGATCGTTGACAGAGTAGATATGCATGTTCGCTCCTGTTCGTTTATGTGACAGTATGAACATTCTAGAACAAACATAAGCGATTTTAAACACTCGTCTCGACCACTCAGCAAAAAGGCACCCCCGCATAAGCGAAGGCGCCCAATGCGCGCGTTTTGGGCGATAAAGCCCTTACGCCTGCTGATAGTGCAGGTGTTTCTCGTCGATATCGGCCAGGTCGCGGTCGAGGTAACGGCGCGCGAGCCAGTTTGCCATGGGGAGGTTCTGGTCCAGGTAGTTGCCGCACTCCTCGGGAGCGGCACCGGGGACATCGCCCTCAAAGTCGGCGACAAACTCGAACAGCTCACGCACGAGCGGCAGGATCTCCTCGCTTGTCACCTCGCCAAATACGACGAGGTAAAAGCCCGTGCGGCAGCCCATGGGGCCAAAGTAGACAATGCGGCTCGACCACTCGGCATGATTGCGAAGGAACGTCGCGCCCAGGTGCTCGATGGTGTGGCACTCGGCCGTGTTCATGACCGGCTCCTTGTTGGGCGTGGTCAGGCGCAGGTCAAACGTGGTGACGGCGGCACCGGTCGCCGGATCGCGGTCGATGCGGCTCACATACACGCCGGGCTCAAGCAGCAGATGATCAACGGAAAAGCTGGCGATGCGCTCCATGGCAGATCCTCTCGATAGTCAAATTGGGACGGGGCTCTTTTAGCTGGTTCGAACGGTCGGGACTGCGGACGATTTCTTGGACCGTTACGCGGCCCTTCCCAGCGCGGCGCGGAACTCGGCCGGCGTGCGGCCGCCGAGCGCATCGCTGCGCC
>URHQ01000107.1 GCA_900547655.1 uncultured Collinsella sp. | reverse complement strand
GGAGATGTGTATAAGAGACAGGCGCCACACTGGTCTGCGGAGTGTTCTGAAAACCAAGCCCGGCCCCCGCCTGCGGTGACGCTGTTGCGAGCGGCCTGCGATGGGGTCGTTGTTGGTTGGGGCCGCTGGGCTGATGTGGGGGCACGTGGCCGTTGCGGGCTCTGGTCCCGGCGGCGGCCTCGGCGCTTCGCGCCTGCCGCCTTTGGGGGCTGTGGGGCGCGGACGGCAGCTGCGGCGCGTTGCGCCTGCTGCTTTGGGTGACTTTGGGGTCGATTGGGGTTGTCTGCACAGTTCGCGGTATTATGTTTGCGGAGTTTTGAAAGGAGCCGCTGGTGGTCACGACGACGTTTGCTTCGCCTTTGGGCGAAATCCTGCTTGCCGCTGATGGCCGCGGTTTGACGGGGCTTTGGTTTGAGGGGCAGGAGCATTTTGGCTCCACGCTTCTCAAAGAAGATCCCGAACATGTTGAAGGCGCCGATGCAGTTTCTGGTGCTGGCGGCATGTCGTCGGTGAGTCCTGCAAATGGTGCGGCGTCTTCGGTGCTTGAGCGTTCGTGGGCTTGGCTGAATGCTTATTTTGCAGGGCAGGAACCTCGGTTTACGCCGCCGTTGCATTTGATTGGCACGGCGTTTCAGCGTGAAGTTTGGTTTGAGCTGCTTTCTATCCCGCGTGGCGAGGTCGCTACGTATGGTGAGATCGCCCAGCGTGTTGCGGCTCGACATCGTGTACCGGGAAACGAAGCACCCGTTGCGTCTCCCCGTGCCGTGGGGGCCGCGGTCGCGCGTAATCCCATTTCGATTATTGTGCCGTGCCATCGCGTGGTTGCCGCCGACGGTTCGCTCAACGGATATGCCGGCGGCCTCGACCGCAAGGAGTGGCTGCTGCGGCTTGAGGGCGCGTACGAGGAGTAACGCTCGAGTACTTTGCCTGTAGTAGCCGACTTCGACCAAAGCTCGCTCGAGTTCGCTTTGATTAGAGCACTTAAGACCCTTGTTTTCTGTCAATAGTGCTATCTGTTCGTTGATGGATATCCACGACTTCTGGTATTTCATTTAAGCCTCTTGATAGAAAAAGAGCTGGAGTTGCGCATCGTTGAGAGGCTTTCCAGCTTTAGCAAAACTAACTTATAAGATGCGACGGGCCGCGTCAAGATTATTACCGGACGGCCTAGGAGGCGGCTGGTTGGCTGGCTTAAAACCTAGCGCGTGAAATGACGCCCCACGCTATTCAGCGCGCTTGATAGGATGACGAACCACAGTCTTAAGTTTCTCCGGTGCACATTTGCGTGGATCGGAGAGATAGATTTCGTGATGCAAACGGGTGTCTGAGAAGTCGGGGACATAGCCCTGCTCGGTCGCATATTCATGCATGGCGTCTACGGTTGCCGGCTCGTTGTCGTAGGGCCCGGTGTGCATGCATTGAACGCAGAGGCCCTCGTCAACTTTAAGCAGTTCGACGGCGGAAAAGTCCAGTTTCTTTTTGGCCGTGGCTTCCGCGACCGCCCAGTCAAAGTCATCTCGGGTGACGAAATCGGGCAGGCGGATGCACGAGATAAAGTTGAAATCGTCCTTGCGTACATAATCGATGTCGCCGCTCGGGGACTCTTGCCACCAGAAACCCTCGAGCGGCGGTACCACAAAGTCGAAATAGCCCTCGATACTCCTTGAGCCTTTCTTCGACATCTTGACGGTATAGGCGATGCCGTAAAGTAGCGGCAGGGCGTTTTGATACTCGCCACCTTCGATATTTGGGTTGCCCTTTCCGCGAACGGCAACGTAGCTCATAGGCGGGACAGTTACGATACTCGGCTTGCTTGCAGGTTTGTAGAGCTCCTTGCATTCCTTCTTAAAGTCGAACGCCATGTTGGCCGCCTTTCTGCGTATTGGCCTGCTTAGATGGCTGAATCATATCATAGAAACGAACAGCTGTTCGAATGATTTGGCTGACAGATTGAGATGCGTGCGTTGTGTTTGGCGGTCGGCCTGACCCCGTCGATGATTTCTCTGCCTCCCCGGCGCCTCATCTATAGCTGCCGTTTCCCCATATAAAACCTGCCAAAATAAACCTGTCCCTTTTTGGTCGGTGCGAAATGGGTAATACTAAGGAGTTATCCGACCAGATGGGAATTAATCGATGGCTTATATCGAATTCAAAGACGTCATCAAGGCGTACGGCGAGGGCGATGCCCGCATTCACGCGCTCGACGGCGCGAGCTTTACCGTTGAGCGCGGCGAGCTCGCCATTATCCTGGGCGCTTCGGGTGCCGGCAAGACTACGGCGCTCAACATCCTGGGTGGCATGGATACGGTAACCTCCGGCACTGTGACGGTGGACGGGCGTGACGTGAGCTCCGCCAACGAGGCGCAGCTCGTGGAATACCGCCGTGCCGACGTCGGCTTTGTCTTCCAGTTCTACAATCTGGTCCCCAACCTGACGGCGCTCGAAAATGTCGAGCTTGCGGCGCAGATTTGCCCCGATTCGCTCGATGCCGAGCAAACGCTTCGTCAGGTTGGCCTGGGTGAGCGCCTCGCCAACTTCCCCGCGCAGCTTTCGGGCGGCGAGCAGCAACGCGTGTCCATCGCCCGTGCACTGGCAAAGAACCCCAAGCTGCTCCTGTGCGACGAGCCCACGGGCGCACTCGACTACAAAACCGGCAAGCAGATCTTGCAGCTGCTACAGGACACCTGTCGCAAGCAGGGCATCACGGTCATCATCATCACCCATAACTCCGCGCTGGCGCCCATGGCCGATCGCCTGATCCGCTTTAAGAGCGGTCGCGTGGAGAGCGAGACGGTCCAGCAAAATCCCGTGTCTATCGAGACGATCGAGTGGTAGCACCCATGGACCAGGACCGCCAAAACAGCCAAAACCACGATACGGAGCACGAGGGTCGCGACCGGGAGTTCGCGACCTACCGCGCCGCTCAAAGCTCAAACGATATGGTGCCGACGGTATTTCGCCGTGGCATCTACCGCACGATTCGTGGCAGTCTTAAGCGCTTCCTATCTATCGTGGTCATCACCGCGCTTGGCGTGAGCGTGATGTGTGGCCTTAAGGCAGGCTGCGAGGATTTGTGCGATTCGGTCGACGCCTATTTTGACCAGCAGAATGTCTATGACATTAACGTGCAGTCGACCTATGGCCTTACGCGCGACGATCTTGCGGCTATCCAAGAGGTCGACGGCGTCGAGACGGCCGAGGGCATCTACACCGAGACCGCCTACACCGCCGTGGGCACAACGCGCGAGCGCGTGGTCGTGCAGAGTCTCTCCAAGGAGAACATCGATCAGCCGGTGCTCGTGAACGGCGATTTGCCCGAGAGCGCCGATGAGGTCGCGGTAACTTCGAAGTTCTTGAAGGCTTCGGGCAAAAAGCTTGGCGATACCGTGAGTTTTGCCGCCAATGACGCGAGCTCGTCGAACCAAAGCGCCAAGGATCAGTTTGCCGCGGGCGATTACACCATCACGGCCGAGGTCCTCGATCCCACTGATGTGAGCTCCGACTCGACGGTCAACGCCTTCCGTGCTGCTTCGGCGGCGGACTATAAGTTCTATGTGAGCGAGGACGCCGCGACATCTTCTTCCTACTCCGCGGTCCACGTGATCGTCGAGGGAGCCAAGGATCTCAACTCCTATTCGGATGCCTACGCGGCAAAGATCAATGAGGTCAAGGGCAATATAGAGAAGATCCGCGAGGAGCGCGAGAAAGCGCGTGCTCAGGAGCTGACGGCCGATACGCCGGCGAACTTGGACGCGGCTGAGCGTCAGGCGAATATGGTCTTTGGGATCGAGCAGGACAACATCAACCGCATGGCCGAGGGCAGCGAGGAGCGCGTGCAAGCGCAGGCCGACCTGGACCAGCGCCGTGCCGCTGCCGACCAACAGTTTGCCGACGCCCGCGCCGAGCTTTCCGACCTGGGCGAATGCACCTGGTACATCCAGGACCGCGGCAATATCGCAAGCTACTCGAGCGTGGAGAGCGATAGCTCGTCAATTGAAGCCATCGCCACGGTGTTCCCGTTCATCTTCTTTATCGTCGCCGTGCTCATCAGCCTTACCACCGCCACGCGTATGGTCGAGGAGGAGCGCACGCTCATCGGCCTGTATAAGGCGCTCGGCTATTCGCGCGGACGCATCCTGTCCAAATACGTGGACTATGCGCTGTGGGCTTGTCTGATCGGCGGCGTGCTCGGCAACATCATCGGATTTGTGGGCCTGCCGCTGTTCCTGTTTACGGTGTTCGACGACATGTACTCGCTGCCCCAGATGCTGCTTTCGTACGACATCGTGTCCTCGATTGTCTCGGTGGCGCTGTTTGCCGTGGGCGTGGTGGGCGCCACGATTATCGCCTGCCGCCACGAGATGGCCGAGACCCCGGCCTCGCTTATGCGTCCCAAGGCCCCGCGCGCTGGCTCGCGCATCTTGCTCGAGCGCATCGGCTTTATCTGGCGCCGCATGGGCTTTTTGAACAAGGTCGCTGCACGCAACCTATTCCGTTACAAAAAGCGCGCCTTTATGACCATCTTTGGCATCGCGGGCTGTACGGCGCTTGTGATTTGCGGCATGGGCATCCGCGATACGTCGGTGGCGCTTCCGCCCAAACAGTACGGGCATATCACGCGCTATGACTTGCTGGCGGTCGCCAATCCTGACGATTTTTCGCAGACGTGCGCGGCGTTGGACGAGCGCAGCGCAGCCAATGACTCCAACGTGACCGTGACTTCGACGCTGCCGATTATGACCGACAACGTCACCTTTACGTTTGGCGGCAAGAGCGAGACCGTGCAGCTGATCGTGGTGCCCGATGACCGCACGGGTGACTTGGGCGATTACGTGCGCCTGGAGGATGAGTCCAAAGAACCGCTGTCTTTGCGTGACGGAGACGTGTATCTGAGTAAGAGTTCACAGCTGGTGCTGGGGATTCAGCCGGGCGATACAGCACACGTCCAGGATTCGTCACTCAACGTAGCCAAGGTCAAAGTCAGCGACATTTCGCTCAACTATCTGGGCAACACGCTTTACATGACGCAGGGCACCTATGAGCGCGCGTTCGGTCGAAGCGTTCGCCTCAATGGCATCTTTGCGTTGCTTAAGGGTTTGTCGGCCGACCAGATTGCGTTTAGCAAGAAGCTTAAGAGTGACGGCTGGCTTTCGATTTCGAGCACGGCCGAGCATTGGGAGAACTTTGAGGCGAACTTCACTATTATCAATTCCGTCGTGGTGCTCGTGACCTTTATGGCGGCGTGCCTATCGTTTGTGGTGGTGTTTACGCTGTCTAATACGAATATTTCGGAGCGCGAACGCGAGCTGGCGACCATCAAGGTGCTTGGTTTCCGTCGCGGCGAGGTACACCACTACGTCAACAAGGAGACGTTGATTTTGACGGCGATTGGTGCCGCGCTGGGCGTTCCACTGGGTGGTGCGTTGGCCGAGAGCTTTACGTACATCCTGCAGATGCCGTCGCTGTACTTTGACGTTGAAGTCGAGCCGCTGAGCTATGTGCTTGCCGTGGTGCTGTCCTTCGGCTTTACGTTTATCGTCAACCTCGCCACCAACCGAACTCTCAATAAGATCGACATGGTCGGCGCCCTCAAGAGCGCCGAGTAGCCTGCCAAAAAGGGGCTCTTCGGGGGTTTGTGTGGGTTAGCCGCCCGGTAAAAGTGCCCGCCTAGCGG
>URHQ01000106.1 GCA_900547655.1 uncultured Collinsella sp. | reverse complement strand
CACGACGACATTCGTGCCCGCATGCACAAGGCGGCGCGTGACCTGGCTCGTGCCGTCGGCTACGAAGGAGCCGGTACCATCGAGTTCCTGTATTCGGACGACGGCAATTTCTACTTTATGGAAATGAACACGCGCTTGCAGGTGGAGCATCCGGTTACGGAGTTTGTGACCGATACCGACTTGGTCAAGTGGCAGCTGCGCGTGGCAGCCGGCCAGCCTCTGCCCTTCGAGCAAGAGGACATGCCGGTCCGCAACCACGCCATGGAGTGCCGCATCAATGCCGAAACGCCGGACTTTCTGCCGTCATGCGGAACGGTCACCGCGTTACGTGTGCCGGGTGGTCCGCGCGTGCGCTGGGATTCCGCCATGTTTACCGGTGCCGCCGTTCCGCCGTACTACGACTCCATGCTCGGCAAGCTCATCGTGTGTGCGCCCACGCGTGACGGCGCCATTCGCAAGATGCGCTCGGCCCTGGGCGAGCTCGTGATTGAAGGCGTGAGCGAAAACAGCGAGCTTCAGCTCGACGTGCTGGCAAACGACGAGTTCTTGTCGGGCATGTACCACACCGATTTGATGGGGCATCTCTATGCTGATGAATAGAAAAGCGAAGACGGTCAACGTCCTCGAGGGACCGATGACCGAGTCGTGCGCCGAGTTTCCCGCGCGCCACGTGTTTATCAAGTGCCCGGAGTGCCGCCGCGTGATCGATGAGGCGCGCCTGCACGACAACCTCGAGGTCTGCCCTCGTTGCGGCAAACACTTTCGCGTGAGCGGGCGCGACCGCATGCGCATGACGATTGACGAGGGCACATTTGAGGAATGGGATGCCAATCTGGCGCCGGAGGACTTCCTTTCGTTTCCCGGCTATGCCGACAAGCTCAAGAGCGTGAGCGAACGTTCGGGCGAGCGCGATGCCGTTGTGTGCGGCAAGGGCAAAATCTGCGGTTGCGATACGGCGCTCTTCTTTATGGACGCCAACTTTATGATGGGCTCGATGGGTTCCGTGGTGGGCGAGAAGATCTGCCGCACATTTGAGCGTGCGACCGAGCTGGGACTGCCGGTCGTTGGCTTTACCGTATCGGGTGGCGCCCGCATGCAGGAGGGCGTGACATCGCTTATGCAGATGGCCAAGATTTCTGCGGCGGTTAGGCGCCATAGCGAGGCGGGCGGCCTGTATATCACGGTGCTCACTGACCCCACGACCGGAGGCGTAACCGCGAGCTTTGCCATGGAGGGCGATATTATCCTGGCCGAGCCCGATGCCCTGACGGCATTTGCCGGCCCGCGCGTGATCGAGCAGAACATGCACAAGCGCCTGCCCAAGGGATTCCAGCGTTCCGAGTTTTTGCTGGAGCACGGCTTTTGCGATGCCGTTGTTCCGCGTGGCGAGATTGCGCTCACGGTAGGCGAGCTGCTGGCGCTGCACGAAGGGCACGCGCCCGGCCTGGGGGCACCGCATGAGATCGTGCATACGGGTCGCCGCGGCAAAAAGCTGGGACACTTGTTCAAGCGCTCGGCCGCACCAAAAACCGCGCTCGAGATTGTCAAGCAGACCCGCTCGGCAGATCGCGCCACGGCAGGCGAGATGATCTCGCTGGGCCTGGATGGATTTGTGGAGCTGCACGGCGACCGCTATTTTGGCGACGACGCTGCTGTGGTGGCTGGCATTGGCTGGAAAGACGGGCGACCCGTGACGGTTATCGCCATCGAGCGCGGCACCACGACCAAAGAGCGCATGCGTCGCAACTTTGGTATGGCACATCCCGAGGGCTACCGCAAAGCGCGTCGCCTTATGCGCCAGGCCGAAAAGTTTGGTCGACCGGTTCTGTGTCTGGTCGATACTTCGGGCGCGTTTTGCGGCATCGGTGCCGAGGAGCGCGGCCAGGGCGAGGCGATTGCCCAGAATCTCATGGAGATGAGCGGCCTCAAAACGCCGATTGTCTCGGTGGCGACAGGCGAGGGCGGCTCTGGTGGCGCGCTGGCGCTGTCCGTGGCCGACCGCATCCTGATGCTCTCGAGCTCGGCCTATTCGGTCGTGAGCCCCGAGGCCTGTGCGTCGATCCTGTGGAAGGATACCGAGCGCGCGAATGAGGCCGCCGAGGCGCTTAAGCTCACGGCCCCCGATCTGTTGGCGCTCGGCATCATCGACGGCATTGTTGACGATAGGGGCCTGTCGCATGAGGAGATCGCCGGTGCCGTCATGTCCTCGGCATTTGATGCCTTCGATACGCTTGGGCAGCTCGACGACGCGACCCTCACAAACCTCCGCTACGAAAAGTACCGCGCAATCGGTCAGTACCGCACGATGTGACAAAGGGACAGCCCGCATGTCATATTGGGAAAGGCGTTCCATGCTACAAGTTTCTAACACCTCGTTTACAACGTCGGTTTCATCAAACGCCATGGCCGTGGTGGACTATCTGTCCAAAAGCATGATGTCGGCGCTGCCGTTTATTGTCTGCGCGGCGTTGTTCCGCACCGTCGCTGTCATTATGGGCGAAGGCATGCTGGGCCTGTGGTCTGCCGATTCCGATATCTATCGCCTGTTCTACAGTTGGCTCTATAACGCCGGCTACTACTTTTTGCCCATTTATCTTGGTTGGGCGGCCGCCCGCCAGCTCGGTTGCTCGGAGCAGCTGGGCATGATGCTGGGCGGCGTATTGATTGCGCCCGATCTGCTTAAGCTCGTCGATGCCGCATCGACGACGGGGGCATCGATGACTTCCGTGTATGGTCTGCTTCCCGCGCCGGTCAACGATTACACGACGACTGTTATTCCGGTTCTCATCTCGGTGCCCGTGCTATGGCGAGTGGAGTGTTTCTTTCAGCGCGTTATCCCTAAGGCCGTAGCGTTTTCGTTCGTTCCGTTTGCGACCATGCTTGTCATGGTTCCGGTTTCGCTGTGTATTACGGCGCCGGCGGGCAGCTATCTGGGCATGCTGTTGGGCCAGCTTATGTTTATGCTTGGCAATTCCGGTGGCATCGTGTCGCTGCTCACGCTCATGGGGCTTGCCGCGGGCTGGGAGTTCCTAAAGATCGCGGGCGTCAGCAACGTTGTCCTATCGCTTGCCTACGCGCAGTTCATGAGTGTGGGAACGGATTCGTGCATCCTGATCGCCGCGACGATGGCGACGTTCGCCGTTTGGGGCATGCCCTTTGGCGCGTCGCTCCGCGTTGCGGATAAGGACGAGAAGGCGCTCATGCTGGGCTACTCGATCTCGGGTGTTCTTGGCGGCGTAAGCGAGCCGGCGCTGTACGGTTGCGGCTTTAAATATGGCAGGTGCCTGACGTGCATGGCCATTGGCGGCGCCGTCGGAGGCCTTGTTGCGGCCGTGGGCCACGTTACGGCCTATACCATCGGCATGACGAATGTCCTCATGGTCATTGGCTTTGCCACGGGCGGCATCTCGAACCTGCTGTGGTGCTGCGCTGCCGGCGGCACGGCATTTGCGGTGTCTGCGGCGCTGAGCTACTGCTTTGGTGTGGTGCCGACGAAGGAACAGGCGACGGAGGACGGAGCCGATTCGCCCGAAACAGTGGCGAGCGCTGCTGAAGTAAGCGCATAAACCTGTGCGACAAAAGGACGATTCTTTTGTCATTCTCCAAGGCCGTGGCCCGTGCGGGCTGCGGCCTCTTTGTATCTGGGAGACAAAGTGGCTACACTACAATCCGTTTGAGCAATAGATATATAGGTAGTACCGTGGGGGCGGATGTAGATGGTCGAGTGGATTGTTAAACGTGCGCAGGGCGACCGTGCGCGCGTGGGCACGTTGACGGGCGTGGTGTGTATTCTCGCCAATGTTGCGCTTTGTGCTGCGAAGGGCGCAATTGGTGTGGTTTCGGGATCGGTTTCGATTGTGGCGGATGCCATGAACAACCTGTCCGATGCCAGCTCGAATATCGTGAGCGTGCTGGGCTTTAAGCTGGCGAGCAAGCCCGCCGACCCCGAGCATCCATACGGCCATGGTCGCTTCGAGTACCTCTCGGGTCTTGTCGTGGCGGCGCTCGTGCTTCTCATTGGCCTTGAACTGGTGAAGTCCTCGTTTGAGCGCATCATCCACCCCGAACCTGTCGAGTTCTCGCTTGCCCTGGTGGCAGTCCTGGCGCTTTCGATGGTTGTTAAGCTGTGGATGGCGGCGCTCAACCAAAAGCTCGGCGACCGTATCGAGTCCGAGACACTGCATGCGACTGCCCAGGATTCCAAGAACGATGTTCTTGCCACGGGCGCCGTGCTGGCGTGCGCAATTGTTTCGCAGGTGACGCACATCAATCTTGACGCATGGGTCGGCCTTGCCGTTGGCGCCTATATTGGCTGGAGCGGCTTTGAACTTATTCAAGATACGGTGAGCCCGCTTTTGGGTCAGTCGCCCGATCCTAAGCTGGTCAAGCACATTCGAGACAAGATCATGAGCTATCCCGGCGTTTTGGGCGTTCACGATTTGATGGTTCACGACTACGGCCCGGGCAGGAAGTTCGCAAGCGCCCACGCCGAGATGGCAGCCGAGGTCAGTCCGCTGGAAAGTCACGACACGCTCGACAATATTGAGCAGGCGTTTAGGAACGAAGACGGCATGATTGTCACGCTCCATTACGACCCCATCGTGACCGACGATCCAAAGGTGGCGAGCATGCGCCTGCGCATCAACGCAATGGCCCAGGAGATCGATGGTCGCCTCTCGATCCACGACCTACGCTGTGTTCCGGGCCCCACGCACACCAACGTGATTTTTGACTGCGTGCGTCCCTCGGATTTGGCGATGAGCGCCGAGGACCTAAAGCGCGCGTTGGCGAAACGGGTCGAATCGGAATATCCCAAGTCGGTCGCCAAAATCACTATCGACGAAGACTACGTAGGCCATGCCCACGAGTAAGGCTGTGCCGGCAAAGCAGGTTATGCAGAAGGGGAGAGCATGAAGAAGCTGTATCTACTCCGCCACGGTCAGACGGAGTTCAACGTCAAAAAGCTGGTCCAGGGCCGCTGCGATTCACCGCTGACCGACCTGGGCCGCAAACAAGCGGGAATGGCAGCCGCATGGCTCAAGAGCCACGGCGTCGTCCCCGACAAAGTGGTCTCTTCGCCCTTAGGCCGAGCCATGGACACGGCAAATCTCGTCGCATGCGAGCTCCTCGGCCCGGACGCAGCAGTCGAGCCCTGTGAAGGCATTATCGAGCGCAGCTACGGCACCTTCGAAAAAGGCCCCCACGACGCCCTGCCCACCGACGTCTGGGATCCAGGCGAGGACCTGGTCCCCTTCGGAGGAGAAGGAAGCCGCGTGCTGCAAGAGCGCATGGTAGACACCCTCACCAATCTCATGGGCGCCGAGGGCATAGAAACCCTCCTAGCAGTAAGCCACGGCAGCGCCAGCCGCCAATTCATCAAGGCTGCAGCCCCAGAGGGCTTCGAGCTCCCAACAAAACTCCCCAACTGCGCCATCATGATCTTCAATTTCGATGAGGCAAAGCCACAAGCAGAAGGCGAGCCAATGCAATGCAAGTTCACCCTCCAGCAAATAGTGGACCCCCAACAAAGTAATTAGCTGAGCGAGCAGAGTTAAGCAGACATCAACGTGTCGTCTCCCGAGCTTGGCAGAGGGGCGGCGAAATATATTAAGTTTGTCGCGAGTTCCGCACGCAAAGGAAAGCACTTAATGTGCTTTCCGTCTTGCGCAGGACTGTAGAGCAGCAAACTT
>URHQ01000105.1 GCA_900547655.1 uncultured Collinsella sp. | reverse complement strand
GGTCTCGTGGGCTCGGAGATGTGTATAAGAGACAGGGGACACGGCGTAGATCAGGACAACGAAGATTGCGACCGGGACCAGTCCGCGGAAGCTGCTGACCGTGAGCGTCGTGATCAGAAACACAAAGCCCAAGAGCAACTTGGTTCGCGGGTCCAGGCGGTGGATTGCACTATCGCCGGGATAGTAGCTGCCAAACGAAAACGCCTCCATTAGCAGCCCTCCTCTCGCACGACCGTCTTGGATTTAGCAATGTCCGAGACGTTAGAAGGACCGTCCGAGCGACCGATCAGCAAATCTACCAACTCGTCGGCCAACGACTCAACCGTATAGAGCCCGTCGCGACGCAGCGGCACGCCCGCTTCCGCGAGCGCCAACGCCATGCGCTGAGCAGCAGGTACGCCCAAGCCGATCGACTTGAGCTCATCGGCATGCGCAAACACCTGCACGGGGGTTCCCTCGGCAAACACCGCACCTTCGTTCATTACGACGATACGGTCGCAGCAATTGGCCAGGTCATCCATGCTATGCGAAACCATGACAACGGTCAGGCCCTCGCGATGGAGTCGATCGATGAGCCCTAGGAAATCCCTGCGCGCAGCCGGATCGAGCCCCGCCATGGGTTCATCGAGCACCAGGACTTCGGGCTCCATGGCGAGCACGCCGGCGAATGCCACACGCCGTTGCTGACCGCCCGAAAGCTCAAAGGGACTCTTGTCGCCGACCGTGGAAAGGTCGAGGCCCACGCGTGAGAGCGATGACTCGACACGACGGTCGACTTCATCTTGCGGCAAGCCAAGGTTGTGCGGACCAAACGCCACGTCCTGCGCCACGGTTTCGGCAAACAGTTGACGCTCAGGATACTGAAACACCACGCCGACCTTGGCCTTAACCGCAGCGGCGTCTTTTTTGTTTGACAGATCGAGCCCCAGCGCGCGAACGGATCCCTCCTGGGGGCGAATCAAACCGTTGAGATGTTGGACCAGCGTCGATTTACCCGAGCCGGTATGGCCTGCTAGCCCCAGGAACTCGCCGCGACGCACCGTCAGCGACACATCGCGCAGCGCCCACGGGCTGCTGGGGTCGTTTCCCCAGAGAGCCTGTTTGCTCGATTTGCCCGCAGTGGCCGAGCGCTTATGCCAGCGGCGGCGCTCGCGCGGACTGAGCGAATAACTGTACGAAACATGGGATAGCTCTATGACGGGCTCCGACGCGTTGCCCTCGTTGTCTACCGGAACAGTGCCGTCAGCGATTTCCAACTGGGATGCGGAAGACTGCCCCGCGGTGCCTGCCCCACTTCGCTCGGCATAAGCCTGCGCAATCTCGGCGACCATATCCGCCTCACGTACCTGCGCGCAAACGGGCACGCCCTCCGCACGAAGTGCCATGCCCAAACGGCACGACTCTGGCATGTCAAGGTTGAGCTGAACGAGTTCATTCGCCCGCGTCAGAATCTCATCGGGCGTGCCCAGCATGGCAACTCGTCCCGTCTGAAACACGGCGACACGATCGGCCTCGGCAGCCTCCTCCATAAAGTGCGTAATCATCACGATGGTCATGCCGCGAGCGTGCAACGCGCGGCAAGCCTTCATGAGGCCCTTGCGTCCACGCGGATCGAGCATCGAGGAAGCCTCGTCCAATATGAGCACGCGCGGTTCCATGGCGAGCACGCCGGCAAGCGCCACGCGCTGCTTTTGGCCGCCCGAAAGCGCATGGGTCTCGTGGCGCTCAAAGCCCACCAGGCCCACACCCTTCAGCGCCTCGCGTACGCGCTGCGCAATTTGCGCCGATGGCACGCCAAGGTTTTCGGGACCAAACGCAACGTCATCTTCGACAAGCGTTGCCACCAGCTGGTCGTCGGGATTCTGGAATACCATGCCCGCGGTCGAACGAATGTCGTAGACCAGCTCGGGGTCGGACGCATCCATGCCGTTGATGCGTACCGTGCCCGCATCGGGCTGCAACAGCGCATTCAGATGCTTGGCAAACGTCGACTTGCCCGACCCATTGCCACCGAGGATGCAGAAAAACTCGCCGTCCTCGATATTCAGATCGACGCCGTCGAGCGCCGGTACGGCACCGTCATAGCTAAAGGAAACGCCCCGACACTCAATCATGCGCGGCCTTTGACCTGGTCCTTTTTAGGCGTGATGAGGTTGGAGACCGCTTTATACACCGCCAGTGTCAACACCGAGTTAAGCACGGTCTTGATAAGGTTGAACGGCAGCACGGCAGGAATCATGAGCGGGGCGATCACATCGACCGAGCCATACCAGAACCATACGCCAATGGTAAGGTTTGCGACCATAGACAACGCCGTAGCGGCAATAACGCCGAGCACCAGGCCAATCACGGCACCCTTATAGGTATGCATCTTCTGATAGACGATAGCCGCAGGCAGAATGTAGCCCAGCGTGGCAACCAGGTTCATAAGCGCGCCGACCCAGTCACCCGTGGTGAGCGCATGGATAACGATAGCCATAGCGGCAACAGCAGTGCCGGCGCCAGGACCATACGCAAACCCGCACACCATCGCCGGTACCAGCGACGGGTCATACGTCAAAAACGGCGCCGAAGGAAGGATAGGCAGCTGCACGTACATAAACAGGGCGCCCAAGGCGCACATCAACGCCATGGTAACGAGCTGTTTGGTGCTCCACCTATTCGTGTTCTCAAAATGGATATGCTGCGACTGTTCAGACATAAGATCACCTGCCTCTTTCATCCGGACTCTAACCGTTGGTACTGGGATCTCACCAGTTCAGCCGGCATGCGAACCAACGCACACACGGGTCGTGGACTCATCGGCTCGGCCGCAGGCACTTTACCTGCGCCACGGCGTCCCTTTGACACCGCCCGATTTACCGCCAGTGGGGAATTTCACCCCGCCCTGAAACAGCAATTGCAAGTGTAGCACGGGCAGGTTTTCGCGCAAGTATGCCAAGGGTAATTTATGGTGGGGATCAGCTGCCGCAACAACCACGTTCCCCACCCATCCCAAAGTAACGCGCTTTTCGCGGCAAAGCCGCGAAACAGCGAAAGGGACACGTATCCCCATCAACCACATTCTTCGCCCACGCCGACCTCAAGGCCGTAAACGCAGGGGATCCGGGGGCGTGACGGGGTTTCTCTCCGGAACATTCCGCAGGACGCAAAGAGGCTCCGCAGCGCGAAGCGCGATGCGGAGCCTCTTTGCATGTCCGAGGACGTTCCGGAGAGAAACCCCGTCACGCCCCCGGATCCCCGGTGGGAGTTCTAGACCTTGTCGGCCTTAGTACATACCGCCGCCCTGCTGACCAGCGGTAGCAGCAGCGATTGCGTCCTCAAGCTGAGTGTTCTTGGGCACATCGGAGACGGTGGCCTCGGTGATGAGGATCAGGCTGGCGACAGAAGCAGCGTTCTGCAGGGTGACGCGGCTGACCTTGACGGGGTCGAGGACGCCCATCTCGATCATGTCGCCCCACTCGCCGTTGGCAGAGTTGAGACCCTGGCCGGCGGGCAGCTCGGCGACCTTGTCGACCACGACAGCGCCCTCAAAGCCAGCGTTCTTGGCGATGGTGGCGACCGGAGCGGTCAGAGCCTTCTTGACGATGTCGACGCCGATCTTCTCCTCGGGGTCATCGATCTCGACGGCATCGAGCGCAGGAGCAGCGTCCATGAAGGCGACGCCGCCACCGGCGACAATGCCCTCCTCGACAGCAGCGCGGGTTGCCTGCAGGGCGTCCTCGACGCGGTGCTTGATCTCCTTGAGCTCGGACTCGGTAGCAGCGCCGACCTTGATGACGGCAACGCCACCGGAGAGCTTGGCCAGGCGCTCCTGGAGCTTCTCGCGGTCGAAGTCAGAGGTGGTGTTCTCCATCTCACCCTTGATCTGAGCGATACGAGCGTCGATGGCCTCCTTGGAGCCAGCGCCACCGACGACGACGGTGTTGTCCTTGGAGATGGTGACGGACTTAGCGGTACCGAGCATATCGGCGGTGATGTCAGCGACCTTCACGCCCAGCTCGTCCAGGGCAGCCTGGCCACCGGTGAGGACGGCGATGTCCTCGAGGATGCGCTTGCGGCGATCGCCGTAGCCCGGAGCCTTGACGGCGCAGACGTTGAGGGCGCCACGGATCTTGTTGAGGACCAGGGTCGGCAGAGCCTCGCCGTCGATGTCCTCAGCGATGATGAGCAGGCCGCGGCCAGCGCGCTGGACAGCCTCGAGAACGGGCATAATGTCCTGAACGCTGGAGATCTTCTGGTCGGTGATGAGGATGTACGGATCCTTCATCACGGCCTCCATGCGGTCGTTGTCCGTGACGAAGTAAGCGGAGACATAGCCCTTGTCGAACTGCATGCCCTCGACGGTGTCGATGGTGATGTCGAACGTCTGGGAATCCTCGACGGTGATGACGCCGTCCTTGCCCACGACCTCCATGGCCTCGGCGATCTTCTCGCCGACCTCGGGGTCACCGGCGGAGATGGTACCGACGGAAGCGATCTGCTCCTTGGTCTCGACCGGCTTGGCCTGCTTCTTCATCTCGGCGACGGCGGCGTTGACGGCCTTGTCGATGCCGCGACGGATGGCCAGCGGGTTGGCGCCAGCGGCGACGTTGCGCAGACCGTCGTTGACGATGGCCTGGGCGAGCAGGGTCGCGGTGGTGGTGCCGTCACCCACGGTGTCGTTGGTCTTGGTGGCGACCTCCTTCACCAGCTGAGCGCCCATGTTCTCGATGTTGTCCTCGAGCTCGATCTCCTTGGCGACGGAAACGCCGTCGTTAGTGATGGTCGGAGCACCGAACGTGCGCTGCAGCGCAACGTAGCGACCCTTGGGGCCCATGGTGACGGTAACGGCGTCGGCCAGAGTGTTGACGCCCTTGGCAAGCTTAGCGCGGGCATCGGTGTTGAACGTAATGTTCTTTGCCATGGTAGGTAATCCTCCAAAAGAAATGTGACTCGCGTCGCCGCTTCCGAGTCCTATGCGGCGGGCGCGCTCAAAGACGAATCAGAGATTCTGACGAGACTAGGCCTCGACGACAGCGTAGATGTCGTCGGCGCGCATCAGCAGATACTTCTCGCCGTCGACCTTGACCTCGTTGCCACCGAACTTACCGTAGATGACAACGTCACCGACCTTGACGTCCATGGGGATGCGCTCACCCTTGTCGTTGACCTTGCCGGCGCCAACGGCAACGATGGTGCCGCGCTGCGGCTTCTCCTGGGCGTTGCTGGCGATGTACAGACCAGAAGCGGTCTTCTGCTCGGCCTCGTCGGGCTTGACCAGAACACGATCTGCAAGCGGCTTCAAAGACGACATGCTTGTCTCCTCCTTTTTGGGCCGCGCGGTCATGCCGCGCGGGTTAACCCTTTTTGTTTGCGTACGCGTTGAATGGTACCCACGAATGGCGGGTTATACAACACGGAGTCAAAAAATCTTATTTTTTGGCACTTAGATTTTCTGAATGCCGGGAGCTAGGTTAACTAATTCGGGCCCGGCATTCAGAAAAGTCAGTGCAGCAAAATGGCGATGCGGATAGGAACGTGGGTATGGTTTTCGCTGCGCGCACGGGTCCCCTGGGAAGCACCGTGCATTTTTGGGAGTATTCAGCAAGCCAGGACGGCTGCATACGCGCCGGACATACCTTATTGGTCCCAAGAACGCCTTCAGCGGGCGGTTTTGGTCGGTGGGCAGACCCCGTTGGGACAAATGGGCGTACTTCGCGCCGTACCGGAGCCCAAAATGACGTCAATCTCCGCAACGTTACTCAGCCGCAGCGGCACCGGCAGAGCTCGTGGTGCTGAATACTCCGTTTTTTGCACGGCACGGGCGGGGATACGATCGCGCGAATTTTTGTGGTGTAAGAGGGAGGGCCGCGTCAGCGCCCCTTGCGC
>URHQ01000104.1 GCA_900547655.1 uncultured Collinsella sp. | reverse complement strand
TAAGAGACAGGCGCAGCTCAAAAGTGTCTTCGCGCTCGCAGCGACGCGCAAGCAGGCGCGCGTACTGTTGGCGCTGAATCTGAGCCACGCGCCCCTCAGCCAAACCCGAGCCCAAGTATTCACCAAGAAAATCGCAGTATTCGTTGAGGTTTTGCGCACTCGGGTCCGTCTTAAAGGCACGCTCCAGCTGCTGCAGTTTAAGGTCGGACTCCTTGGAGATCTGCGCCACCGCCGTCGCGGCATAGTGCGCCACCTCAACGTCGTCGTTAAGCTTAGCCGCCTGTAGCTGCGCCAGGTACGCGTCGGGCTCCTCGGTGAGCATGGAAAGCATTAGACGGCGCCGGTATGCCGGGTCGTTGACGATGAGCGCCTCCTCGAGCGGGACCACGCCCGCATCGGCGTCACGGTCGTGAACCAGGATGCTGCGATGCAGGTCGTCGTTGAAGCGCAGCGACTCCAGCGCAGACTCTTTCAGCCCCTCGCCAAACACCGCGCTGCGGACCGATAGCAGAACCACCAGCAACGGGCCCCACAGCGGTACCAGCACTATCACAGCCAGCATGTGCCCGCGCACCGGCAGCAGGCCCAACTTCATGAGCGTCCACAGCATCAGGCAAACCAGCGCATGAATCAGCAACAAGACGGCAGCAACGACAAGCGAGATCAAGCGACACTCCCCTCGCCGTCACCGGTGTAAGAGATGTGCTGCAGCAGCGCCACGATGTCCTCGCCGTCGACGGGCTCCACCGCAATCTGCTTGGCGCTCAGGCGCTCGCGGATAATGGGCAGATCGCACGCCTTTGCCTGGCGCATAAGCAGATAGAGCACGTCGCCGTCGACCAAGCCCGCCGCGTCGCTCTCGCGGATTACCGACCCAATTGCGCCCACCAGCTCGCCGACAGGCTCCACGCCCGGTACCACGCGCAGGAGCAAAAAACTCCCCATCTTGCTATCTGCCAGCGCTTGCTCCGCCGCGAGCTCTTGGCCAAAGGCAGCCTGCTTGAGCACGCAAGTACCGTCAACGCAGCGTTTATCCTGCGCCACCGCCTCATAGTCAAAGGCACGGCCCAGCGCGCTTTCGATCAGCCCGCACAAGATGCGGAACAGGTTTTGATAATAGAGGGTCATTTGGTTTTCGGCCGCACTACGCACAAAGATCAGCACGGCGCGTGCCCCGTCGCGCTCGATCGTGTATCCAAACATGGGAAGCCCCGGCGTCAGCTCGCGGTTCACCCACAGGTTCGAGTGACCCCCGTCGCCCAAAAGAGGCGCAAGCTGCTCAAGCGTGAGCGAGCGTGCGGCATCTTCGGCAATCGCGGGACTTGCTGCCACCAGGCGTGCAAATGCCCCGCCCGAAACATGGTAGATCGCCACCGAATCGTTCTCGAGGATCTCGCCCAGAAGCTCGCAGCACTTGCGATAGATGTCGCGAGGGTTGAGCACATCGAGCTCCTGCGTCACGGCAAAGATCTTGCCAAAGCTGTCGTGGCGACCCACGATCTGGCGCCTGTACGCGCGCTTGTCCTCGATCGCGTCGTGGTAGAGCTGCGTAAGGAACGTATTGCGGTTGCGCACGAGCTCGTTTTGATCGCGCTCCGCCCTAATGGCTTCGCTGTTGCGCAGCTGCACATAGCCGCACACGGCACCCACGACAAAGTACGCAATAAACGGCAGCCAGTTGGACGGCTCGTAAAACAGGCCCTGGAAGGTATAGCCGTACTGAGTAAAGTAGCTCACGGCCAAACCTACCGACGCCAGCAGCGCCGCAACCAGGCCAAAGTCCAAGCCATACAGCGTGCCGATCAGCACCACGTAGAGCAGGCGATAATCGAGCACGTTGAGCTGGGCCGATTGTGAGAACAGATGCTCCAGCACCTCGAACAGAACCCAGGCAACGCCCGTCTCCAGGCATTTGATGGGCAGCGAGCGCATCTGGATGCGGTCGATGGCGGCACGCAAGGGGTTGACCTTCTTTGCGCGGCCTGCATCCCAACGCGCTTGAATGGTCGAAAGATCGCGCAGCAGGTCGTACCGCTGAAACCAACCATAACGCACGCGAACGACGTCGCTGACGGGCAGGGCGTAGCCGGCAGAATCGCCATAGGCAACTGAAAGCCCTGGGAACAGCGCCTTGAGGGCCTCACCCATCTCACCTGACGCGTGATGAAAGGTATCGGCAACGTCGAGCGTCTCAAAGGAGGCATCCCAGCTGTCGAAGATACGGCGTACCAGCACCGCAAGCTCCTCGGCACACAGCAGGGGAAACGCCGCATCCTGCGCGCCCTGCAGAGCGACCGATCCGGTTGAGCACGCGTCGAACAGCGGCACCAAAAACGGGTCCTCCAGCGCGGCAGACGCGGTATACAGGAACGGCACGCGCAGGATCTTGGTTTGAACGCCCTCGCGAGCAGCGTAGTAGCGGCACAGGTCGTTGGATGCGCGGGCGATAATTCCCTTGCCCGTTCGCCCCGCGGCATCGGCGGCACCCTCGGCACCCGCGGGCCCCGCTACATACAGCAGTTGGACCCGGCGACCCGCGCACGCACGAAAGACCGAGCGCAACAGCTCGATATCGCCCACGGTATCGGTATGCGGGGTAAGGTAATTGGATAGGTAGACCATGCGGTCGAACTCGTAGGCCTGATCCAGGTGTTGCAGAAGCTCTTTCCACGAGGAATGGGGCGACGACTCGTCGCGGCGCGTGTCCTGCGCGGCTACGACCTGCACATGGTCCCCGGGAAACGCCTTGGCACAAAAGTCATCGTCAACATATGCGGTGTTGCCAACAACCAGCACCTCCATGGCGCACCCCTCCCCTAAAATCCACATTTGTCATAGTCAAACATGCGTATTGTACGCTGTCAACGCGAGCTGGAGCGCCTTTAAGGCTGTTTTAAGAACTTTTTTAGAGGGAGGAGGCGGCTTTGATTGGACTAGAGGGCAAAGCCTCGAGCGTCTGTTTCATGTTGGAGCCCCTCAAAAGAGAGTTATTGTCCCGGGCGATATAAACCCAACTATCCTGATATGAGCCAACGGGAGCAAGGAACGTAAGGAGCTCCAAGAAACCAATAACGTCCGTACCGTATTTTTTAGAAAACTTGCGCGCCAGATCATACTTTTTCTGCTGTGTTGCCCTACCTGAAAAATCGGACAAAGCATGCTCAAGGTTGCGTGACATATATGCAGCTTTAAAAGGAATCTTCCTTTTATTACAGGTCAGCTCATGCGTCCTGGATAACGTCTTAAGACACGAAGATTTACATTGATTTCTCTGACGCAGCGAGGCGACGTTCGACGTTTCGATCCTATCTTCAAAATAGGAACAATGAGGCCCATCTTCATCATAGACAACCAGCGAATCATCGATAAATGCACCATCGGTATCGGACAACAGCACAATGGCGTCTAAATCGGTGGCACGCAACTTGTCCTTAGCGAGAAATTCCTTCACGGTATCAACCAACCGCCTCTTAATAGTCGAAGCGGGATTTCCTGCACCGAGAGCATGTACCGATGTGATGTCGCCGCGCACAATCCCAAAACGAGGACCAGGATGTTCCCCGCTTGCAAACAAACTTGTAAGAGCACGACCCAATGCCAGCTCATCAGTTTCGCCTTCGACGATAAAAAGAACGAACTCGGTGGCACCCACTACTCGTCACCATCCAAGCAGAGCGCGGCATCGATTGAGTACCTATCCGTAGAATCGTACAAACGCTGTCCGCTATCGCCAAGGCTAATCGCGCGCAAATACTGGTCACGCATGTTATTGGTGGGCTTAACGCCTTTAAAGCGAACAAACCTGTTATCAGGATCTGCAGTGGTCAGAAGAATCTCTGATGCCGGCAGCAATTCAAGAACACGTAGGTTGTGGGCAGTAAACAAGAGCTGCCCCTTGCCAAACGACTCAAGCACGGAAAGAAGCTGCCCCAAGAGAAATTCGAATACGCCCGAGTCGAGCTCGTCAATTGCAAGGAATGCGTCGGAGTACGAATGGACTTCCATAAGGCAGAGCGAGAAAGAGATGAGTTTTCTTACGCCCTCAGATTCACAGCGCAGTGGAATCTCGACCCCATTGCGGCAAGAAAGAAACTCGACTTGCTTGGCGGGTGAATCGCCCTTATCCAAAAGCTGAGATCCTATGACTTTAACCTCGATGGAAAGGCCCGGTACAAGCGTGCCAATTAATCCGCTCACACGCTTAATCGCAGACGAAACGGCTGGGAAATCATCGTCCTTAATAACAGCGGGCTTAAAAAGATTGACAGAAAGGTGACCCTTCTGGCCAAACACGCGGTCATCGATAATATCCATCGAAAGTACGTTTAAGGTGCAAGTTGCATTTGCCAGCGTCGTAAACACATTGACTCGGTAACGGAAATAAAGCCCAAGCTCGGCAAGCAGGCAATACAGCGGAGTGAGAATCTCTTGATGGGCACTCTTGAAAGAAGCCGATTGCATCTCGTACACAGCCTCATTAATCTGCAATTGCTCCGGAGGTTCCTCCTGCAGATAAAGATTGAAATCGCAGGCAAAAAGCGAGATCAGATATTTAACAGTTTGTATGGAAAGCATGGGGGACATGTTGCCCCGCTGAAGAACACCTAGCGAAACCAACATCGACATCTTAAGCTGTTGATCCGCGTTCAAAAGATGGGACCAGCGATTTCTGGGCAGAACCGCCGCGGCAGACTCGGGGGCCTCTTGAACAAGCTCCACGAGAGTCCTCTTAGACCCCCATTTGTCTTTATCGACATTAAATTGTTTTACAGCCATTTTTTCGTGCGAAATCCAAGCAGAGTCTGCTCTACGCGAAAAAGTGACGGTATAGAACGTAAGAAATAATTCATCCGCGGTATCAATGTTAAACTCAATGTCAATTGAAAAAGAGTCTTTGCCAGGATAAAAGTAGTCGAGAACTTTCTGCCTGTCATATGCGGCACCCGTCATCAGGGTTTTGACCAGGTCAATCGCCTCAATTACAGAAGTCTTGCCGGAGCCATTTTGGCCATAAATGCCTATAACGTCCGCCCCGGGCACAAAGGCAGAGCCGGGCTTCGATTTCGCAAAAGCAATCTCGCCAAAGGCAATATTCTTAAAATCATGCAACGCGATCTGAACAATACGAACCATCAGCAGTCTCCTAGCGTGGAAGTTGCTGATAATCATACTAGATATCGATATATTTTTGAGAATTAGTTATAAATTATTCCGAAATCTAGAAATGATTATCCTCGAAAGTCTTGCTAAACGAATTGTTTTGACGGTCGATCGACCACAAAGATGGCTAAAACCAGAAGTATGCGGCAAAATCAGGACAGGCCGACCACGCCAAGTGGCGACAACGCGTTTACCTGCGGTTTCTTTGTGCGATAAAGGTGGTGTGCTCGGGGGTTCCGGAATTTGCCGCATATTTTCGAAAGCTACGATAAAAACCGAGCGCTCTAAGCAGAAAAGCGCAACGAAGTCTTTACCAAAAACAGTCCCTTAAACGCAAAAACCGCCTTTCGGCGGTTCCAACGTACCAAGCCGGACGTACCGTCGCAAGGCCTCTTCACAGTTGGAACTTTAGGAAAAGCAAATCCCAGTTCCTCCTTTACCGGAGAAACCGTCGCGAATTAAGGCTGAGCAACAACGCATCAGTAAAATTACGTGCGAGCAGAAAATCACACGCAATTTCGTCTTTTCTCAATTGAGATGTAAGTTTTGACAGGCCGAATCTTACATACAAACAAAATAGAGGGCCGACGCATCAACGCTCTTCAGGTGTCGCCCGAAGGCTTCCACCTTAATTGACCATGTTTTAGTCAGAGGCAATTGCTTGTCGACAGGCCGCCCATAGGTGGAACCACCAATCACAGCATCATAAAAAATAGGGGATGCCCTCACTTAGGAAGGAACCCCCTTGCAAAACTTCGGCCAAAGAAAGGCTTCTGTTTTTTGTTGTGAAGAAAGCATAGCTCTTTTTTGGCTCTTCGGGGGTTTGTGTGGGTTAGCCGCCCGGTAAAAGTGCCCGCCTAGCGG
>URHQ01000103.1 GCA_900547655.1 uncultured Collinsella sp. | reverse complement strand
GAGTTCGTCGGCAGCGTCAGATGTGTATAAGAGACAAGGCCACAAAGCCACCCGGCAGCGGGCGGAAACTGTCCTGTAGCCAATCCTGCATGGTGGCCGCAATGGTCTCGAGCGTACGGCCGTGGAAACCGCCGCGCATGCATACGATGGTGTTGCCGCCGTTACCAGCACGCTTGGCGTACAGACGCGCGAGCTTCATCGAGCCCTCGTTGGCTTCGGCACCAGAATTGGCAAAGAACGTCTCCCACACCTGCTCGCCCGCAGCCGGAGCGCCGAGCGCAGCGGCCGTGGTCTCATCGCCGGCGGCAATGGCATCGGCCAGCACGCACGCACCATCTACATCGTCGTTGGCAAGCTTGGACAGCAGCGCCGCGACCTGGCCACGCTGCTCGATGTAGAAGTAATTGGAGACATGCATGAGCTTTTTGGTCTGCGCCTCGAGAGCCGAGAGCACTGCAGAGTTGCCGTGGCCAAGGCTACACACACCGATACCAGCGAGAAAGTCAAGATACTCACGACCATCGTCACCGATGAGCTTCATGCCGTGACCTTCGACAAACTCTACCGGCGAGCGACCAAAGGTATGCATAACGTAGTGGGATTCGAGCGATTGTTGAGCAGCAAGTGACATGGGATGCCTTTCGTTGAGCGCCGTACGGCGCAGGGCTATGGGTGCAGGGACGCGACGACCGCGGGTCAGCTAGACCGTCTGGAGCTTCTCGACCTCGTCGAGGTTCTCGGTCAGGCGCGCCGCAAACGTCGAAAGCGGGTGCGGATGCGTATCGAACTCGTAGGCCGTCTCGGTGGAATGGATCACGGTGCCGACGCCAGCATCGGTCAGCAGCTCCAGCAGCAGCGAGTGCGGCGTCGTGCCGTTGATGATGTGGGCTCGGAACACGCCAGCGGTAAGCGCATCGACGGCGGCGCGAAGCTTGGGGATCATGCCCTTGTCGACTTCGCCGCCGTAGAGCATCTCATTGACCTCATCGAGCGTCAGGTTGGAGATAAGCGAATCCTTATCGCTAAAGTCCTTGTACAGTCCGTCGACATCGGTCAAAAAAATCGCCTTGTGCGCGTGGAGCGCCGCCGCGACGGCACCGGCGGCGGTATCGGCGTTGATGTTGAAGAAGCCACCGTCCTCCCCCGCCGCGACCGTGGCGACAACGGGAATGTACTCGCTGTCGAGCAAACGCTCGATATAGTCGGTGTTGACGTGCGTCACTTTGCCCACGCGACCGAGCTCGGGGTCGAGCGGCTCGGCGATGAGCGTGCCAGCATCGCTGCCCGACACGCCCACGGCCAGGTTGCCGTGCTGGTTGATGGCAGCGACCAGCTCCTGGTTGACCTTGCCGCCCAGTACCTCGCGCACGATATCCATAGTATCCGGCGTGGTCACGCGCTGGCCGTTCTTAAATTCGACGGGAATATCGTAATGGCTCAGCGCCTCGTTGATGGCCTTGCCGCCGCCATGCACGATGACGGGGCGCATGCCGATGATCTTGAGCAGGACGATGTCGCTCATCACGTCGCGGCGCAGTTGCTCGTCGACCATGGCGGCACCGCCGTACTTGATAACGACCGTCTTGCCGGTCAGGTTTTTAATCCACGGCAGCGCCTCAAACAGCAGCTGCGCGGTCGCTTCGTTGGATTCGCTCGAACGACAATCGCGTGCGAACTTCATAGTCTGCCTCGTCTTTCGTGTAGCTATCGCGCCGTACCTCGTTGCCCGCGATTGCAGCGGGACGCACGGCACATCCGGAGTCTAGGAACGGTAGTCGCCGTTAATGGAGATGTACTCGTGCGTGAGGTCGCAGGTCCACACGGTCGTTGCCGCGTTCCCTGCGCCCAGGTCTGCCGAGATCACAATCTCGGGCGCCTCGAAGCGACGCAGGGCCTCGTCCTCGTCAAAGGGAACGGTCAGGCCATCACGGCAGACGGGCATACCCATCATGTCGATGGACACATCTTCTTGGTTAAACTGCACGCCGCACTTGCCGAGCGCCATGGCAACGCGGCCCCAGTTGCAGTCGTGGCCGGCGATGCAGGTCTTGACGAGCGGCGAGTTGGCGACAGCGTGAGCGGCGATATCGGCCTCCTCGTCGTTCGCGGCGCCGGTGACGTTAACCGTCACGAGCTTGGATGCGCCCTCGCCATCTGCGGCGATGTTGCGCGCCAGGCTCTCGCACACCTCATGCACGGCAAAGGCCAGCTCGTCGAAGGCGTCAGAGCCCTCGACAATGGGCTCGGCATCTGCGGCAGCGCCGGAAGCAAGCATGATGCAGGTGTCGTTGGTCGAGGTATCGGAGTCGACCGTTACCTTGTTGAAGGTCTGCTTGACGGTGGAGAGCAACAGGGCGTGGAGCGCCGCCGGCTCGACGGGGACATCGGTAGTGATGACCGCAATCATGGTGGCCATGTTGGGCATGATCATGCCAGAGCCCTTGCACATACCGCCCACCGTATAAGCGTTGCCTGCATGGCCAGCAGCCTCACTGCGGTAGCGAACGGCATACTCCTTGGAATGGGTATCGGTCGTCATGATAGCGCGAGCGGCATCGGCGCCACCGTGTGCGGAGAGCGCCTCATAAGCTGCCGGAATCGCCGTCTCAAACGTGTCGATCGGCAGAATCTGACCAATTACGCCCGTGGAGGCGACCAGAATCTGCTGGGGCTCGCAGCCGATGACCTGCGAGGCGATGTTGCAGGTCTCGCGCGCGCAGGCAAGACCGGTCTCGCCCGTGGCGGCGTTGGCGTTGCCAGAGTTGATAGAAACACCGGCAATGACGCCGTAGCCCTTGTCTGCGCCGCCCAGGTTGGCACGGCTCACCTGCACGGGCGCCGCACAAAAGCGGTTAGTCGTAAACACGCCAGCCCCGGGACAGGGTTTATCGGGCACGACGAGCGCGTAATCCAGGCGCTCGGGATTCTTGCGGAATCCGGCATGGATGCCCGCCGCCTTAAAGCCGGCTGCCGCCGTTACGCCGCCCTCTACGGCACGAATCTTGATATCGAACTGCTCAGCATTCATCGTCTTTATGACTCCTTATGTCAAACAAAAAATGGGCATCGGTTGGTGCGCCATGCCAGCCACAATCATGAGACCAACTTAAGAGTGGCGCCCCACTCGATGCCCGACTACCAAATCGCTAACAATCGAATGTGCTACACCGGGCACGCCACTGTGGGCAAGCCTCGTCGCTCGTCAAAACCAAAGACGATGTTGGCGCACTGGACCGCCTGGCCTGCTGCACCCTTGCACAGATTGTCGATCGCACCCGTCGCCACCAGCACGCCCGCGCGCTTGTTGAGCGCGAGGCCGATCTGGGCGGCGTTGGTGCCGACGACCGAAGCCGTCTTGGGCTGCTGGCCGGCATCGAGTACGCACACGAAGGTGCGACCGGCGTAGAACTGCTTGTAATGGTCGACAACGTCCTCAAGGGTCAAGGTATCGATAGCCTGCGGCGTAAGCGGCAGCGTCACCGTAGAGAGCAGACCGCGCTTGAGCGGTGCCAGGTGCGGGGTAAAGACGACGCGATCGGTTAGGCCCAAGATCTGCTCGATTTCGGGCGTGTGACGATGCTTGCCCACGCCATAGGCCTCCAGGTTTTCATCCGCGCTGCAAAAATGCGTACGGGCGTTGCAGGACTTACCGGCACCCGTCACGCCGCTGATAGCGTCGACGATCACGGGGCCGCTCTGGGCAACCCAGCCGGCGCGCACGGCAGGCGCGGCGGCAAGGCTCGTTGCGGTGGGATAGCAACCGGCGCAGGCGACCAGTACGGGCTTGCCGTCGGCGTAGTCGGATGCAGCGGCCTCCAAATCCTGGCAGAACAGCTCGGGCAAACCAAAGGCGCGGGTCTTGAGCAGCTCGGGGCTCGTATGCTCGGCGGCATACCAGGCCTCAAAGGTGGCCGGATCGCTCAGGCGATAGTCGGCCGAAAGGTCAATGCAGGAGACTCCTGCGGCAAGCAGAGCGGGCACCTGTGCCATGGCAGCCGTGTGCGGCACGGCCAAAAAGACAGCGTCGCAGGATTTAAGCTCGGGAGCATCGTGCGTCGTGAAGACAAGATCGCTCACGCCGGCGAAACTCGGATACACCGCGGACAGCGGCTGGCCGGCATCGGCGTTGGACGTAATGGCAGCAAGTTCAAACTCGGGATGGCCGAGTACGAGGCGAATGAGCTCGGCGCCGGCATATCCTGCCGCACCGACGATTCCAACCTTTAAAGACATATCAGACTCCTTGTCTGCAGTTATGCACCAATGCGCATCCCGCAGCCGTCGTTATGAAGTGGGTTGAAACTTTAGCACCAAAAGATGCATATATACGCAAATCTTTTACATATTCATGCATTGAAACAGTCCCGACACATTCACTCGAAGGAATTGACAAATAAATGCGGGCCCCATATTGCCCAGTGCGCCTTACGGTGACGTTGCAATGTGGGGCTCGCTACATGCGAGAATTTGAATTGTCGAAGTTTGCTGAGAGACTCGTTTAGAGCTCGATCTGCACCCATTCGTCATGGTTGCAGATAAAGGCCTCGGGTTCCTCCACGCTAAAGAAGACGAGCGTGGGATCGCCTGCGCCCTCGTAGTGCTCGCCTAGGCGCTCCAGGTGCTTCCAGCCTGTCTCGCGCATATCGGGAGCGGCCTGGTCATCCAGACCCGCACGCCCGCGCAAGATGAGCCAACCATGGCCCGGCCACCAACTCGTGGCCTCAAAGCGTTGATTTTGCAGCAACTCTTGCCACACGTCTTTGGTGCGCGCCGTTACAAACCACAACTTGCCGTCCTGGATCTGCGCAAACGAAAACGGACGCACATGCGGCTGCCCGTCAACGCTCGTCGCCAAATACCATGCCGGCACCGACGTCAGATACTCCAACACCGTATTCAATCCGTCCACGTTTCCTCCTGTCACCTGACCAGTCTTTTTGGAATGGGTAGTCAATTTGGGAAATTAGAGCTCCAGGCGCTCCTCGCTGCCGTCGATATCACAGAAGCGGGCGGCGATATTGCGCACCGAGAAGAACGCAAGGCGACCGTCGTTGGCGCTATCGTGTTGCTCGCCAATGCCCACCATGTGCTTAAAGCCTGCCTGGCGCACTTTGTCGCTCACGACCGCATCGTCCTCGAGCGCGGCCTCGCCAGTTAACACGATCCAGCACTCCCCCGGCTTCCAGCCCGAGAGCTCAAACTTGGGATTCGCGCTCAACTCCGCCCACACGTCCTTATCGCGCGAGGTGCAAAACCACAGCTTGCCATCATCGATCATGGCAAACGAGAACGGCCTCACGCGCGGCTGATGTCCGTCCGTCACGTCGATCGTGGCGAGATACCACGCCGGAATGCGCCTGAGATACGAACAGGCGCGCTCGAGCTGCGCCGTGCGGTCGTTGTCGGTCATAAGGACCCCTTTCCTGCGCTCGAATCGCGCCTAAACAAGTTGAAGATTGATGACGATGACGCAGATGAGCAGCAACGCCGTCACCACCACCGCCAACGCATCGCCGCGGCCAAATGCAAGCGCATGCAGACGCGTGCGGCCCTGCTCGCCATGATAGCAACGGGCATCCATGGCGGCAGACAGCGTTTCGGCATGACGAAACACGCCCGTAAACAGCGGAATCGCCACACTGCCGAGCATACGCACGCCGCCGAGCGGGCCTCCCGTCACGCGCGCACCGCGGCTCGCCTGCGCATCGGCCGTCTGCTTCATCTCGGTGGCAAACTGCGGCATAAAGCGCAGCGCGATACCCATGATCATGCCGAGCTCGTGCGCAGGAAGTCCCACACGCGCAAACGGCGCGAGCAGGCGCTCAAAACCCGCGGTGAGGTCGAGCGTCGGTGTGGTGAGCGTGATAGCGCTCATACCGGCCATCATCAAGGTCAGGCGGCACGCCATAAAGGCGGCGGAATGCAGCGAGCCCTCGCTTATCTGTAAAAAGCCGAGCTGCCACAGAATGCGCCCGCTCTGGTCGGAAAACAGGTTGAGCACCGCGACCACCGCGACGATCGCCAGCAGCGGCGCCATCGATGACAGGACGC
>URHQ01000102.1 GCA_900547655.1 uncultured Collinsella sp. | reverse complement strand
GACAGATGGTGCTGTAAACATCCTGGACGTCGTCGAGCTCCTCAAGACGGTCGATGAGGCGCTGAACCTTCTTGGCGTCGGCGCCGGAGACCTCGGTCGGGGTGGTCGGGACCATGGTGGTCTCGGAGCCCTTGACCTGGACGCCCTGCTCCTCGAGCGCCTTGGAGACAGCCATGACCTCGTTGGCAGTAGTCCAGACGATCCACTCCTCGCCGGCATCCTCGTAGTCCTCGCCACCGGCCTCGGCGATGGCCATCATGAACTCATCCTCGTCACCGGCAGCACCGTTGGCGATCATGGTCTCCTTCTTGGCATTCTCGTCCAGGATCTCCTTGGCGACGACGATCTGGCCCTTACGCTCAAACTGGAAGGCAACGGAGCCGGAAGTGCCCAGGTTGCCACCAGCGTGGGAGAAGGCGGAACGGACATCAGCGGCGGTACGGTTGCGGTTGTCGGTCAGGCAGTCGACGTAGACGGCGACACCGGCGGGACCGTAGCCCTCGTACACGATGTTCTCGTAGACGGCGGCGTCAGCACCCGAGCCAAAAGCCTTGTCGATAGCGGACTTGATCTTGTCCTTAGGCATGGACTGAGCCTTGGCCTTGGCAACGGCAGCGGCGAGGCTGGCGTTGTTCTCGGGCAGCGGGTCACCGCCGAGACGGGCAGCAACGGTGATGTTGCGGCTGAGCTTGGAGAAGAGGGCGGAACGCTTGGCGTCCTGCGCGCCCTTACGATGCTTGGTTGTGGCCCACTTAGAGTGTCCGGACATACGTGTCTCCTATCGGTTTCGACCTAAAGCCCAGCGCAGATGCTCGGGCAATATAAACAAACGTCGTTATGATATACCTACTGGCCTGCGAGATAAACCCCAAAATGAAGGCGTCGTGATGATGGCCCCTTTGGTGCAAAGAAACCTGACCTCAATGCACCAAGTTAGAACCAGAGGAAGTCGCTGCGGGTGACGGTGGCGCCGATGGCGAAGGGCATGCAGGCGATGACCGGATACAGGTAGCGCATATAAGTCGAGCCGTTGCACGGGCCAATCAGGCACACGGCGAGCACGCCCAACAGCGGCACCCAGATCGCCAGTGCACGCCATGAATGACGATGCAGCAGGTAGACCACCACGGCGATCATGATCCACACGTAGGTGGCCGAGCTCATGGTGAGCGAAATAAACGGGATGCGCTGCACCGCCACACGGTACAGATTGATCAGGTGGTCACACCAGCGCACCACGTTGCTGTCAACCGGATGGAAGTCGAAGTACTTGAGGTTGTCGGGACGCGCCATGATCTCGGCGCTACGCGCCGTGCTGTAGACCCAGGCATCGCGCGCGCTCGGATAAAAATAACCATAGTAGTTATTGATAAGCGCCGAAATATAGCACTCGGGATCCTTCTTAAACATCTGAGCCCATACCTCAAAATAGGCATCGATGTCCTCCTGCGAGGCGTACTCGTTAAAGCAGTTCTTGACGGCATCGGACTTGTCGGGGTTGTAGCGGCGGCCCAGGTTCTCGTACTTGAGCACCCGGTCGATCACGGCACGCTCTTCGTCGGTCACCAAACCGTCGCAGGGCGCCTCCACAATGGTGCCGTCCTCCTTAACCGTGGGGTTGACGCCCGAGTTAAGGCCGTCGTGCTTTTGGACAAAACGAGCCGTCTGCTGGAACGGAATCGAAAGGATTTCGCGCTTGGAACCAGGCGTGATATCGTGCGCCGGCATAAAGACCTTGGTGAAGTACATATTAGAGGCAAGGCAGAGCGCGAGCACCGCGAGAACGCCAACCCAGCGGAAACGCGGGATGGCGCCCGAAGGCGCAGCACCAGTCTGCTTGGCTGCACGACGAGCCACATGCACGTCCCATACGCAAAACGCCGCCGCGATTACGCATGCCGCCAGGGGAAACACCAGGCCGCCGTTGCGCAGAAACGTGGAACCCATGGCGCCCAGAGCGAGCAGCAGCCAGTCGTGGCGCGCAAAGAGCACGGGGGCTTTCTCGCCCGCTCGCTCGACATTGGCATCACGACGGGGCAAGCCACATGCCACGAGCTTGACGGTCTGTACCAACAGCACCAAGAACGCGTCGGCAAAGAGCACGTCTTTGGTGAGCAACGCCGCGTAGTTAGAGAACATCGGCATAAACGCAAAGAACAGCAGGATCGCACCGCGAACCGGCAGGCTCACGCCCAGTTTGCGCAGCGACGAAATGGAATAGGCCATGCAGGCGGCCGTGATGACGAACTGAGCACAGGTGTAGATGGCAAGGCCCGCGTTAGCGCTGTTGAACAGCGAAAGCCCCAGCTGAACGCACGAGCCGATAATGGCCGTGTGCACTACGGGATGATGCCCGTTGAGCAGCACGTTGGGATTGAGCAGACGCAGGTAGTCACTCGTGCCGTTGGGGTAGTTGAACCACTGGCGAATCTGCGCACCCGTATCTCCCATAAAAAGGCCGGGCAGCGAAGCGATAAGCGTGGGCGCCCAGGCGATCATAAGCACCAGGAAGGGGCCGGCAAAGGGATGGACCGAGAGCACGGCGTGAGTCACACGCCATACGCGGCCAAAGTGCGCTTCGGAAAACGGAATGCGCCGAGAGCTCAGCCAATCTAGACACTCAAAGGCAAGGTAGAAGGCAACGACCGCCAAGAGCATCCAGCCCGCGCCGCCAATCCAGGCGCAGATGATGCGGGCTTTGTCGCCGAGCACGATCTCGGCCGAATCGGTGAGGTCGTAGCTGCGGCCGAACACCATGCAGATGGCGAAGAACAGCGACGGCAGAATGATCGATGGACGCCAGGTGTCGCCACGGCCAAAGAACACGTAGCGAAACGGCAAGGTGAGCAGGCAGGCAAGTGCAAGCAGCATGACCGCGTCGGTATGGCCGGCAAACGAGAGGAGCACCTCGTAGCACACGTACAGCATGCCCGAGGCTTTGGGGTCAATCGCCAAGACTGCGTTGCTCGACACCGGGGAGGGATCGATGGAAAACGCCGTGGTCGCCAACAGCGCGAGCAAAAATGCGATGAGCGTCTGCTTGGCGGGGTAGCGCTTAAACCAGACGATACGGGCAGCGTCGCGCGCAGCCGTTGTGGAGAGGTCGGAATCCTTCACAGTTCGAAAGCCTTTCTAGAAACCCGCCAAAAAGGGACAGGTTTATTTTGGCAGGTTTTATCTGGGGAAACGTTACGGTTCTGTCATCGTTGCCCAGCGAACCACCACAAAGGTGCCTGTCCCCTTTGTGGTGGTTAGGCGTCGAGGTAGATGCGCTGGGGACGGTTGCGGCGGAGGGCAAAGATGACGAGCGCTAGGCCGGCGATCACGAGCGGCAAACTCAACAGCTGACCCATGGTGATGACGCCGCCCAGCAGATAGCCCAGCTGCGCATCGGGCACACGCACAAACTCAATCAAAAAGCGAACGATGCCGTAACCCATCACAAACACGCCCATAAACGTGCCTTGGGGCAGTAGCGGCTTTTTGCGGCTGAGCACCTGCAGAATGCAAAAGAGCACAATACCCTCGAGGAATGCCTCATAAAGCTGGGAGGGGTGACGCGGCATATCGCCCGCGGTGCCACCGAAGACCACGCCCCAGGGCAGATCGGTCGGCTTGCCCCACAGCTCACCGTTGACAAAGTTGGCACAACGGCCCAGGCACAAGGCCAGCGGAGCACCGATAACGGCAAGGTCGGCGATGGTCCAGGCGTCGAGCTTGTACATGCGGCACACGACGATGCCGCCGATAATGCCGCCCACCAAGCCGCCATGGAAGCTCATGCCACCCTCGTTGGTGGCAAAGATCTCGAGCGGGTGCACCCAGTAGTAGCCATCACCGTAAAAGACAACGTAGAACAGGCGCGCACCGATAATGAGGCCAAAGACCACGCCGACCACGACACTCGTCAGGTCGTCAATCGTGATATTAAAACCCCAACGGCGCTGCGTGCGGTACATGACGACCGCCGTGAGCAGGGCGCCGACCACGTAGGCTAGGCCGTACCAGTAGATGGTGATGGGGCCCGCCGAGATCGCGACGGGATCAAGCATATGGTAGAGGTCGTTGAGCATATCGATCCCCCTGCTCCCTACATACAAATGCGGCCGCGGGCCTTGCGCTCGCAGCCGCATATTTGGGCGTAACGTCTATGCGGAGTATGCCGTCCGCAGCTTTCGCATCTTAGAACGGCGCGTACTCGTCGTACAGGTCGTCGGTCTCGCCGGAGGCATTGACCTGCTCAACGCGAGTAACGCCGGGCACATGCTCCTTCAGGATGCGTTCAATACCCATGGACAGGGTCAGCGAGCTCATGGGGCAGCCGGCGCAAGCGCCCTGCAGCTCCAGTTTGACGACGCCCTCGTCGTCGACGCCCACATACTCCATATCGCCGCCATCGGCCTGCAGGTTGGGGCGAATCTCTTCAAGAACCTTCTTAAGCAGCTCTTCGTTAACAGCCACAGGGGCTCCTTTCTCACAATTACGCGGGCGCGCCCGCGGACAGAAGCTATGTTACTACAGCCATGTACCCGCTCACGAGCCGTCCATGCGCGCAGACGCGACTTTCACGAGTAGTCAATTTGGGACGGGGCTCTTTGAGCTGCGTTCGTCGTCAGACAGCGACAACTCATATTACTGCCGAGTCTGTCCCCCGGTACCAATCTGGACATCGACGATAACCTGGCGGTAGCTGATGCCACAGGAGTCAAGGATGCGGCGGCTGATGCGGCCGTCATCGGTGTCGGCATACTTATTGTCCAGGTAGACGACCTCGCCCACGCCCACCTGCGCCAGGATCTTGGCGCAGTCGTGGCACGGGAACAGCGTGACGTAGACCGTGGAACCCTCAAGGTCTTTGAGCGAGCCGCGGTAGTTGAGTACGGCGTTGGCCTCGGCATGCACCACGTAGTTGTGCTTATCCTGCAATGGGTCGTCGCTCGTGCCCCACGGGAAAAAGTCGTCGTTGAGCGCCGAGGGCGTACCGTTGTAGCCCACCGAAAGGATGCGGTGGTTGGTGTTGGCGATGCACGCGCCCACCTGCGTGTTGGGGTCCTTACTGCGGCGCTGCGCGGCGATGGCCACGCTCATAAAGAACTCATCCCAGCTAATAACGTCGCGGCGCTTGCCCGACGCAGTTTGATGCTGAGTGTCCGACATATGCGTACCTCCCCAGTCGATGTGATGCCCCGCTCGATGCGGTATAGGAGATTTCGCTCCATTGTAGCAGGCAGATATCAACCCTTATAAATGACTTGCTAATTCGAGCCGAATAGACTTTTCAAGTCGATGTCCAATGCATCGGCAAGTTTTATCAATGTACCAATTGTCGGATTAGCATTACCCGTTTCGATTGAATGAATATGCGCATAGTCAATTCCGGTCATATAGCCAAGCTTTCGCAACGACAGTCCTTGGGTCGTTCTCAGCTTTTTTAAATTATGACCTACGAGCACTCTATATCCCGCATTCTGGCTGTTATCCATGCTAGAGAGCGTATGTGATATAGTAATGCTACTGTTGGGATATATTACAACAAGGACGGTCAGACATGGAAGTTCAGGGGAACGACCTGCAAAACTACGTCAAATCAATCTACTGTTTAGAAAAATCAGTGCTTGTACAGCAAAACGCAATCCGGGCTCTCGAAGGCTATGTCAGTTCAGAAAGAAAAAAACTGGCCCCGACCGACGTTCCAAACGACTACAGCGAAAGTGGACTTGCCGGCAATATATCTGGAGGCATCTTCTCAGCCCTATTGTTTGGCGCAACATCTGCCGCAGGAATTATCGCACTGGCCTTCATAGTGACGATCTTTGCTTCGTTTATTAGTTCGATTTTCAGCGGGTATGCATTTGTAGCCCTTATTTTTAGTCCCGACCTCGGCGGCTACTGCTCATACCTAGTAAAGCCCTTTTTTGGCTTAATTAATGTAATTAAACCATTTCTCCCTCTTGCAATAACCGCACTAATTGGAATCGGCTTTCTGTTTGGCATGAGCGCAAGGTCGAACGAGAAAAGCGAAAAGATAGAAGCAGATAATCGGAAGAAGACAATTATCGAGAATAATCGCCAAAAAACGCTCTTATTGGAGGATTTAAA
>URHQ01000101.1 GCA_900547655.1 uncultured Collinsella sp. | reverse complement strand
CTGCTCGGGCAGTCCTGCGCAAGACGAAGGCCACATTAAGTGGCCTTCTTTGCGTGCGGAACTCGCGATCAATCAAATATATTGCGGGCGGGCACGCGGCCCTCTCGGGTCCTGAGCGCGACTCACCGGACTGGTTTATCTGAATTAAAGAAAGTGAAGGCCCCTTTCGGGGCCTTCTTTTTAGAGGAATTCGCCTACTCGGTGGACTTCGGGTTGTAGGTCTACTCCGAATTGGTCTTTGACGGTTGCTTGGATGTGGCGGATGAGTTCGTCGACGTCGGCGGCGGTGGCGTGGTTGGCGTTGACGATGAAGCCGCAGTGCTTCTCGCTCACCTGGGCGCCGCCGATAGCGTGGCCGCGCAGGCCGGCGTCCATGATGAGCTTGCCGGCAAAGTGGCCCTCGGGGCGCTTGAAAGTGGAGCCGGCGCTCGGCATGTCGAGCGGCTGCTTGTCTTCGCGGCGCTGGCGGTAGTCGTCCATGTCGGCCTTGATCATCGCGGCGTTGCCCGGGGCGAGATTAAAGGTGGCAGAGAGCACGATGAAGCCGTCGTCGGCAATGCGGCTCTTGCGATAGCCCAGGTTAAGCTCATCGGCATCGAACTCAATGATATTGCCGCTGCCGCGGGTGCCGTCGTCGAGCGCGCGAGCGGGCTTATAGACGCGCACGGACTCCAAAACATCGGCCATGCAGGCGCCGTAGGCACCGGCGTTCATATAGCAAGCGCCGCCGACCGAGCCGGGGATGCCCGAGAGGGGCTCCATGCCGGTGAGGCAGGCTTCGGCGGCAGCCGCGGCGACATCGGAAAGCAGGGCGCCGGCTGCCGCCGTGACGTGCGTGCCGTCGACGGTGATGTTGGAGAGGCCCTCGCCCAGCGCTACGACGACACCGCGGATGCCCTTGTCACCGACGAGCAGGTCGGAGCCGTTGCCTACGATGGTGAGCGGCAGATCGCAGCGATAGCAGGTATCGAGCGTGGCGACGAGGCCCTGCTCGGTGTCGGGCGTGACAAAGACATCGGCCGGGCCGCCGATCTTAAACGTGGTGTGCTCGCGCATGGGCTCGCTCATGAGCACGTTGTCCTCGCCGGCAACGCCAGCGAGCGCGCAGAGCAGGTCCTCGTTAAAAAAGTCGTTCTCGTGCATACGAATATCCGCCTTATGGTGGTCGTTTTCATTAATCGAATGCAATATACCCCACCCGGATGGATTTGGTGCAAAGTAACCTGACCCCAATGCATCACATGGTGCAAAGGGGTCAGGTTACTTTGCACCAATCGCGGCGATAAAACAGCCGTCTACCGGATTGGTAAAGTGTTTATCATCAAGGTAGAGGGACGGTCGCTATACTTTCAAGAGATTGCGCGAATACTCGGAAGGAGCGAGATGGGCAACAAAGTTACTCTCAAGCAGATTGCCCAGGAGGTGGGGCTTTCCCCTTCGTCGGTCTCGCTTGTCCTTAACAACCGGCCTTGTCGCATCTCGGAAGAAAACCGCAAGCTCATCAAGGAGGTTGCGGCGCGCAACCACTATGTTCCTAACCAGATTGCGCGCAGCCTGGTCATGCGCGAGTCGCGCACACTGGGCCTTATCGTTCCCAACATCGAGAGCCGCTTTTTTGCCTCGCTCGCCGGCAGCCTGGAAAAGCGCTGCCGCGAGGACGGCTACGCGCTCTTTATTACCAGCTCGGGTGGAAGTGCCGAGGACGATCTGGAGCTGCTGCGCCAGCTGGTGACGCGCGGCGTCGATGGCGTCTTTCTGGTAGTAGGCGACGAGTTCTCGGACGACCGCGCCTTGCGCGAAGAAGTCAGCCATCTCCCCATTCCGGCCGTGATGGTTGACCGTGCCATTGAGGGGCTCGAGTGCGACAAGGTGATGTTCGACCACGAGATGGGTGGCTACATGGCCACCCGCTATCTAATCGAGCAGGGCCACCGTCGCATTGCCTGCTTGGTTAATGCGCGCCGTTCCAATACGGGTCGTAAACGTCTTGCCGGCTACGAGCGTGCGCTGCGCGAGGTGGGGCTGCCTATTGACGCGCGTTTGGAGTTCGAGAGCGAGTACTACATTCCGAGCGCATATGAGGCCTCGGAGGCGGTGCTCGCAACTGACGCCACCGCCGTGTTCGCAAGTTCGGATAACATTGCGCTGGGTCTGCTCAAGCGCCTGCACGAGATGGGGAAGAGCATCCCAGGCGATATCTCGGTCGTAAGCTATGACAACTCGGCGGCCGACGTTCTCTTTGAGCCGGCGCTGACCGCGATTGAGCAGGATCCTGGTGTCCTCGCGGAGCATGCTTTTGGCTGCATGTCCAAGCGTCTTGCCGGTAGGGGCGGTAGACGTGCCGAAGAGGTCGTTCTGGAGCCGGCGCTTATCGTTAAGGACAGCGTTCTCGAGCTTACCGAATGTAGCTAAGCGTACTTGTTTGTTTGCATAGATTGCATGCGGAGTGTCCGCTATTTGCCGGCGGGGCCGGGGTGCCTGCCTTGTTTTGAGAAGTTCGCGGAGCCCACTTTTCAAAACAAGGCAGGCACCCCGGCCCTCGTCCGTGAACTCTTCCGCTGGGCGAGCCATAGACGCCGCGCACCGATGCGATAAAGCAGTGGCTTGAAATTGGTGCTATATTCAGCATGAGTTGTTTAATGCTAGTACGGGAGGCTGATATGGGGCTGTTCAAGAAGAAAAACCCGCAGGATGCCTTTGATCCCGATGTGTTTACCATCACGGATACGATTTTGGACCCGCCGCGGTTTACATTTTTGCCGGCTATCTACCAGGATGCCACGCGCCGCAAGTGGGCTGTGCATCAACGCGGTGGCGAGCCGAAGATTTTTGACTATGCGGACGTGTTGCAGTGCGAAGTAGCCGAGGTGGGCAATCCGGAGGCCGAGGAAGTGGCTTCAAAACAGGAATTTGCCCAGCGTATCCTGGCAAATCCTGCCAAGGCGGCGAAAATAAACGCTGCCAAGCGTAATATGTGTCTTGGTATGGGCGTTGTTGTGGCGGTTCAGACGGGAAAAGACGAGGTTTCCAAATTAGAGATTCCCGTTATGACCGACGAAGTCAAACGCGATTCAAGCCTATATAAGTCGTATCGGAATGTCGCCGAGAAGATCAAGGCCGAATTTGATGCCATGGGAGGGCTGGCCTAATTTTGGCGGCATACGTGTCTGAATGAGGAGTCTGTGCAATGGCAGGCGAATCTTATGCAATTCCCCCCAAAGATTGTGCTATTGAGGGAATTCTTTGGTATATCCAGCACCATCAGCTTGCCGGCGGCGATCGCCTGCCGGCCGAGCGCGTGCTGTGCGAAGAGATTGGCGTTTCGCGTACGGCGTTGCGTGCCGGTATCACGCGGCTTATCTCGTGTGGAACGCTCGAGAGCCGTCGCGGATCGGGCACGTATGTTTGTCCTCCCAAGCCGCTGAACATCTTCCAGGAAACGTATAACTTTTCCGATGCTGTGCGGACTGCCGGCCTGCACCCCTCTTCTCGTCTGGTTTCCACCGGGACCATCGAGGCGGATGAGGCGCTTGCCGACAAGCTTGGGGTGGCTGTAGGCGCTCCCTTGCTCCGCATGCAGCGCGTTCGACTTATCGAGGGCGAGCCGGCGTCAATCGAGACCGCTCACGTTAACCTGTCCCTGTGCCCATCGCTTCCCGAGCACGATTTTGAGTGTGAGAGCCTTTACGATGTTTTGCTCAAAGAAGGTGGCGTGCGCGTTGAGCATGGACGTGAGCATATCTCCATCTCGCGCTTGAACGCCGAAGAGGCCGAGCTGCTCCAGCAAGAAGAGGGAACGCCGGTGTTCTATGAGAGCACGATCGAATTTGATAAGGACATGCGTTTTGTGGAGCATTGTAAATCGGTGATTTTGCCCACAAAGTTCCGCTTTGCCGATAACGGCGAAAAGAACGGCATGAGGAGCGTGGCAGGTGAACAATGGCTGAAACAGTAGATGCCACCCCGGCTTATATGCGCATTCGACGCCGCGTCGAGGAGCGTATCGAGCGCGGAATATACCCCACGGGTTCGATGATTCCGTCCGAAAATGAGCTTGCCGAGGAGTTTGGCACGACACGCCTGACTATCCGGAGCGCCGTGGACGAGCTAGTTCGTCGCGGCCAGATTCGCCGTGTCCGCGGAAAGGGTGCCTTCGTGGCACAGAAGGTGCCCGTTGCGTTTGAGCGTACGAGCGGCTTCCGTGAATCGGTTCGCGCCTCGGGCGGCGAACCGTCCGTCCGCATTCTGGCGCGCTCCAAGCGTTATGCGGGGCCATACTACGCTGACCTATTTGGCATTGCCGAGGACGACCTGCTCTATTCCATTCGACGTCTGAACTGCATTAACGGCGATCCCGTATCGATTGAGATGGCGCTGATCCCCTGTCTGCTGTTCCCGACCATCGAAGAAATCGACGTGTCGGTGTTCAGTCTGTACGAGACCTATGAGATGTTGGGTCGAAAGCCGGTCATGGCACAGGAAAAGCTCGATATCGAAGCGCTGGGCGCACGAGACGCCGGTCTGCTTGGGTTGGAGCAAGGTGACCTTGCCCTGCTGCTGGAGTGCGTGAGTTACGACGCGAGTGGCCAAGCAATTGAGTACGTCAAGTCATTTAACCGCGGCGATGCGGGTGGATACACCTATACGTACTAGCTGGTGTTTTTGTATAACGGCTGGGAAAACTAAACGATCCTGACCGTTGAGCCAGCTGTATATACAACCTTACAGGGCTCAAAATCGACCGTTCACCGAAGGGAATAAATTAATCGACAAAGAGGTATCAAAAAGCCGTAACCTGTAATCGTGATTGGTATCAAATACTAATGATTTGTTGGGAGGTGAGACGATGAAGATGCTCGATTACGTTCAACTCGCCCATGTGCGCATGGGAGAGAACCTCGAGTGTTCGTCTGAGTTGGTAGCGCAGCTCGTTGATATTTTCCAGTCTGGTTCTTTTAACGCACTGCGCATCGTTGCTTCGGGTTCGTCGCGCCATGCCGCCGATTGCGCCCGCGATTACCTGCAAGACGCGCTGCAGATGCAGGTATCCGTTGTGACGCCCGAGGCCTTCGTCGATTTTGAGCACATCTATCCGCAGCATGCGCTCAACATCGCCGTCTCTCAGAGCGGCTATTCGACCAATACGATTGCGGCGCTCGATTACATGCGCGCGCACGATATGCCTGCGGTTGCGCTCACGGCAAATGTCGAGGCTCCCATCAAGGAGCACACTGACATCGTTCTTGACTACGGCGTGGGCGTCGAGTCGGTGGACTTTGTGACTCTGGGCGTCGAGGTGCTCGTTGAGTACCTGGTGCTCTTTGGCATTTACGGCGGTCAGGCGCGCGGAACGATTGACGCCAAGGGCGTTGCCCAGCGTCTTGACGACCTGCGCGAGGCTATCCATGCCAATGCCGTGATGTGCAAGACCGCCGAGGCATATGTCCAAGACCACATGCTCGAGCTTTCTGAGCACACGCCCGCCATGGTCGTCGGCAACGGCCCCAACTATGGCGTTGCCGAAGAGGCGGCCCTCAAGCTGAGCGAGACCATCAAGATTCCTGCCATGCATCACGAAGGCGAGGAGTTCGTCCACGGTCCCGAGATGCAGATCGTTCCGGGCTATCTGGTGTTTATCGTCGACGATCCGCAGGGGTCGGAGCGTCTTGCGAATATCGCTGATGCGCTATCGAACGTTACGACAAAAACGGTGCTGCTCACGGCCCATCCCAAGGGTAGGGCTCACGAGGTTGCGGTGCCTCAGGTGGCTCCGCTGCTCAGCGCAATTCCCAATCTTGTGTTCTTCCAGACGATTGCGGCCATGATAACCGAGCGTCTGAAGTCATGGGACGTGCACCCGTATCTTGATGCCGTCTCCAAGCAAATGGAGGTCAAGGCAGAGGGCTACGAAGAGTCAGTCAATGCGCTTAAGGCCAAAGCGGCCGAGTGTTACGGAATGTAAGCGGGTTTTGATGCCCGTTGGCATGGGGGATGTGGAAACAACCCCAGAAAGGAGAGACAAATGAAGGAAACCGAGAAGATCGAGATCATGCATTTCGACCAGGAGGGCTATCTCGAGGACGGCAAGGCGCTCTACGAGACCGGCAAGAAGATGACCGCGCTCGCCGACAAGGTCGCCGACGAGGGCTACGACGCCGTGTTCCTGATGGGCGTC
>URHQ01000100.1 GCA_900547655.1 uncultured Collinsella sp. | reverse complement strand
GGGATACAGAATGCTAGACACTCGGAATTTCGTAGTACCAAACGTCAACGGTTACGTTTGTGTTGACGACGGCGACGTATGTGCTTATGTCACTAATGATGTGCGCTCCGAGTAATTTGCGATCCGGGGCCTGATAGTAGGGAATCGCCACGACGTCATTAACTGCAATGGCACACAGTACGACAAATTTGCCGTACGCGAGGCCCTCAAAAGTTATGTTTCCGTTCGCCGATGTGCGCTGTGTAAAACGCTTGTGCTGAATCCATAAGCCAGGTTGGGATACAGAATGCTGGGAACGGTAAACGTATAGCATTCTGTATCCCAAAACGAGTATCCCAAGGTCATATGCGGCTCAGTGGTGCGCAACGCGAGTGGCTTCAATGCTGTGATGGTGTTCGGCCCGGAGCAGTTTAAGGAGATCGCGGGGAGGGCGTTCGACAACAGCAAAGACTGCATCTCGGTCATAAACGCGGACGGTAACGCGAGCGGCGCCGTCGTCACGGGCGTCATCTACGACCCGAACACGAAGCACATTGATGCCCATCTGAGCGGCACGACCGGCGCCATAAGGCTGAATTACATCATCACATTGGGGGCCTAGGCCAGGATAACCAGACCGTACAGGTCGGTAGTCGCCGGCGCCCCATAGCCGCTTCCGCTGACGCGCACGATGCCGTTGGTATGGATAGATGCCGTCGTTGTCCCGACGTATGTGTTGGCGACCATGAGCCTGCCCCACAGACGAGCAGTGGTCTCCAGATGGAACGGAAGGATGAACTCGGTGTACGCGGGCGTAGGGTTCAGGGTACGCTGAATCGACAGCATATAGTTGTCGCGTTCGATATGAACGAGTGAATAGTTCCATCCCTCGGCAATCCCGCTGCGGTCGAGCGACGGGTCGCGGCCTTGGGATACAGAATGCTACATGCCGACCATCCACACAATGAACGCGGAGACAGTCGAATTAATGTTGCTACTGTCTCCGCTGCCGGCCCTAATCTTTCCCGTGTCGCCGTTAATGATGATGCGAGCATTGGCGTTTGGGTAGGCATACGCAGGGGCCTGAAGCTCTTTTTTCGGCCTCTTATCCAGCGGTAGGATGTAAGGGCAATCTTTCAGAGTCCAACCACTGCCTGTTACCTTGACATTCTTCGCGGTGGCCATACAGAGCATCCCGTAGCTCACTACGAGCCACGAGTTATCCGAGTAAAGCACTATCGGGGATACAGAATCCCCGAGGTCTGCCAGGGGAGTCAGCTCGGGGATGAGAAGCTTAGGCTGACCCGTCGTCAGCCCGTCGAATGTCACCGAGCAGATCGGGACCGTCACGTCAGCATCACCGTCCAGGATGGAGCCTTTCGGCACCGACGGCGCGACGGCGCTCGAGCCGGGGGTTCCCTGGAGAACCTTCCACTCAACCGTCTCGACAAGGGTCGGGCTGGACCCGCTCACATCACGGGTGTAATGGACGCAAATGTAGTCCATGCGCTTCTTGCCTTGCGAGCCGCTCGCCACCTTGACATCCTCGGGCGCGGTGACACCGATATGGCGACCCTGCACGATCATGTCGCCGGTCGCGATACGGACGGTGTTCGCGTCGACGAGAGATGGGGCCAGTTTGCCGCCCGTCTGCAGCACATAGCTGCCAGTGCCGACTTCGCCCGCAATGCGGCGCCCGTCGTCGGCCGAGCTGACGTGTGGCACGCCCGCTTTGCCGGTCACAATCTCCATTTAAGCCGTCCTTTCCCATATAAAGCCGTTCTGGCTGTCCCGCATGACCCACGTCCCCCCATAGGTGGCACCGGGGTTTTTGCCCTTGCTTTCCATATAGAGGGAGCCCACAGGGTGTGCGGCGAGGAACGTCTGGGCGGTCGAGGCTGCAGGACCCTGCGGTCCCGTCTCCCCGGCAGGCCCCCTTAGGTTGCCCAACTTAATCCAGGCCATTTCGCCGTCTCCCCGCTAGGCCTTGTAGGTGTACAGGTTGCCCGTGCTCGCGTCGATGTAGACCGAACCGACCACGGCAGTACCTGTCGGTGCGCCGGTCCCAGCGGTCACGGAAGTGCCGTCGGCGCCCTTAGCGCCGGTCTCGCCCCTTGGGCCCTGAATACCTTGCGGCCCCTTTGCGCCGGTTTCGCCCTTGGGCCCAGTCGGTCCAGTCGGCCCGATCGGGCCGGTCTTCCCTTGCGGCCCCTGATCCCCTTGCGCTCCCCTGGCGCCGGTATCGCCCTTATCGCCTTTGGGACCCTTCAGCGATCCGATGTTAGTCCATGCCATATCGCTCTCCCTTCACTAGGCACTCGTACCGTACTGGTAGACCTTAAAGCCGTCTGCCGTATCAATGTAGACGGCTCCCTCCTGCGACGCTGCCGTAGGAGCCCCTTGGCCGAACGTGATGCCTGGGCCAGCCGGCCCCTGTGCGCCCTTGGGGCCGGTGTCGCCCTTGTCGCCCTTTTCGCCCGTGGCCCCCTTGTCGCCCTTGGGTCCCTTCATTTCGCCGAGGTCCGTCCACTGCGCATCACCGCTCGCGGCGGTTTTCACCCACATGTGGCTGTTGTCGCTCGTGACGTAGGTGTCGCCGATGGCGGCACCGGACGGCAGCGCGGACTCGCTGCTCACCGCGCCCTTGACCGTGATGGACGTGCCGTCGGCACCTTTGGGGCCGGTGTCGCCCGTTTCGCCCTTGGGCCCCTTGAGGCTCACGCCGTTGATGGCGGAACCGACTCGGGCGGTAGACCCGCCCTGATCCACCGCCGAAATGGGATAGACACTTCCCTTGGCATCGAGCACGAGGTCGCCGACCTGCACGCCGTCAGACGGGGAAAGAGCCGAAAATGCAACTTCGCCCTCCGGCGGGATGCTGATGCTCGCCACGCGGACGCTGCCGCCCTTGGGGCCGGCGTCGCCGGTCGCGCCCTTGTCGCCTTTGGGGCCCTTGAGCGTTCCAACTTGGTTCCATGCGTTAGCCATTTGTATCTCCAATCTCGCCGTAGCGATAATAGGTGCCGGTCTCACTGTCGAGGTAGAGGTCCCCGACGCGGCCACCTATGGCGGGGGTGCCGCCCCCGACATACCACTTCGTGCCGGGCTCGCCTGCGGACTTCAGTTGCTCTCGAACCCAATCTTCGACATCAGCCCAGGTCTTGACCTCGTCATCGGTGTAGATGTAGCCGTCCGGCTTGGCCCTCGGGCGCACCTTGAGCACGGCTCGCGCGTGCGTGTCGCGCCCATCGCTCGCCCAAACGGCCATGTCGACGCCCGCAGTAAGCAGGAGCGAGGGCACCACGGCCTCGCCGCCCACGACCGGGACGACCAATGCGCGCTCCGATCCGGCGACGGCGAAATGTGCTTCCGTCACCCCCTGCAACGCGATGTGAACGCGCCGACCCGTATCCCATTGGTAAAGGGGCGGGCCGATGAGCTCTATCTGCTTCATAGCAGTCTCCTATCTCCCCACCGCACCAGGCGATGCGCCATACGTGGCGCTGTAGCCCGACCCCGCGGCCTTTACGATCTTGCTGCTGATCTCGACCGAGACCGTCACGTTTGGCGAATAATGCCTGGCCTCAACGATATCGCCGAGGCCGAACTCGACGCCCTCGTTGACCGTCACGGTCACGCTGCCCTCGGACTGTTTGTCCTCGAGTCGGCTGAGTGCCTGATCGCGGAGATCGTCGCCCTCGGTGTTGTTGGCGTCGTAGTACTCCTCGAGCTCGAAGACGCCGGCCATCGCCTTCACGGTGCCTACGCCGCCTTCCCGGTCGGCGTAGACGTCCACGACGTCTCTGGCCGCAAGTTCGCCCTTGCCGGCCGCCTTGAGGTGATTGGTGACGAGCAGGTCGCTCTTGAGGTCGAAGTTTACGAGATCGGAGTCGACCCTGCCGCGCCAGTCTGTCACCTTCACCGCCTGGAGCCTGCACGATCCGCCCACCCACCTCGCATCGAGGCGAAGGCCTGCGGAGCGCATCGCCAGCCTAAGGTTGGTCCAAGCGTCGGGCACGTCCCTGCTGCATCGGTAGCTTACGCTCACCCCGGCGTCGGCATCGGGAACCGTGAAGAGGGAGCCGATGTCGAGCCGTTTAACCGCGGACCGCAGCACGGCGTTTGCGTCCCCAGAGAGGACAAGGTAGTCCTGGCCCGGGTCGGGCCACAGAAGGCGCTTCTCGAGCACTCCGGTCCATGTTGACCCGGTCCAGTGCAGCTCGGACGAAGTGCGGCCCGTCTTGAGCTCGAAGCCCTCGACGCGCCCGCCGATCTCCAGGCCGTCGGCGAAGACACGCCAGGCGGCGCCGGGCAGCGGCACCAAGGGGTCGCGAACCACGAGGTCGAAGGTGTTATCGACGCCGTCGCCCCAGCCCGAATCCATGTCGAGCTCGAAGTCCGAGATCGGAAAGAGGGTTTTGCCGGAGCTGTCCGCGACTATGAGCTCCAAGGCGGCTCCCCCTCCTCAAGATAATGGGTCATGGTGAAGCCGAACGAGCCGTCCCACGAGACAGAGGACGTGCCGGGCCGAAGCTGCTCGAAGCAATAGGAACCGCTTCCGGCGCCCTCTCCGCGCATTCCGTCGGCGAAGCGGTCCTCGGTCTCACCGTACATGCCGACGAGCTTGATCGTCTTGGGGAAGCTCGAGCCGTCGATGACGAGCCTGGACCCGCCCGGCACCTCCACGTCGGCGGAGTACACGTTGATGAAGTCTCCCTGCGTCACGGTAATGCGCGGGGACGACGCGGGACCGAAGATCGTGAGCTTAAGGTCGGCGGGCACCAGCCCATCGACGGTGACCGACCGGCTTGCGGCCGAGCCGCCGTAGTCGAACTCGAAGTCATGGGGGAAGTCCAGGCCGGTCTGGTCCTCGTCCTCCCGGGCGTAGAACTCCTGAACGACCTCGCGGCGCCACGAGCCGTCGAGCAGCAGCACGGTAAGCGTGGCGGCGATGCCTCGCCTGCCGTAGACCTGAGAGGTCTCTGACTTGGCTATGTAGGCTCGCTGGTACCACTCGCCGTCGACGACGATGCGGCCCGGCTCGCCGAGGGACATATCCCTGTCGGCGAGCCGCCTGAGCCTGTCGGCTGACGCGGTCGAGAGAACGGCGTTCACCGTCGCCTCCCTCGCGTCCCGCGAGATACCGTAGGCGCCGCGCCATGAGAGCTCGTAGCTCCACTCGCGCGAGCGCACGCCCGCGGCGGTGCCGACAAAGATGCCGTCGCCGTCGAGGTCGACGCGCTCACCCGAGGACGAGACGTAGTGCATCCTATGCATGTGCCACCGCCCTGATGTGCCTGTCGAGGTCGCGCTCGAGCGTGACCGGGGTGTACCTCTGGATGATTGCGGGGAGGTTGCGGTCCAGCCACTCGATGACCTCCGATGAGTCTCCCCCGGTCGAGCCGATGCCCTCGCCGATACCGCGCAGGACGCTCGGCCTGAGCGGGATGACGGCCTCGTCGCCGGCCTCGCCGACGCCGATGACGCTCGGCGACGAGAAGACGCCGCCGGACGCGTACCAGTTCACGTGCACGGAGGGCACGGAACCGGACTGTGCGTCGAACTTGCCGCTCATGGAGAAGTGCGGCAGCGCGCCAACCTGGATGCGCGGCAGGGTGAGCCTGAGTGACCCCACCTGCGCGCTCATCTGGCGGCACGCCCCCATGATCGCGAGCCTCGCGACGCTCGCCGCCGTCCTCGCGGAGGTCGCGAAGGTGCGGAAGGCGCTCGTGGACTTGCTGCCGAACACGGAGACCGCTGAGGACGCCGAGGACATGCTCGAGCGCACGTTCGCCCCGACGGAGGCGATGGATGCGGCGAGCACGAGCGCCACGGCAGCGGCGGTGCCGCACGTGGCGGCGAAGGCCGCGAGGGCCGGGGTCCCCGCGAGGAGTCCCGGGGCGGCGGCGACCGCCGCGGCGGCGACTGCGGCGAGGCCCGCCGCGGCGCCCGGCGCGCCGGAGGCCACCTTGGGCATCGCCGTGCCCATGGTCTTGAGGGAGGACGCGGACGTCTTGAGCCCCGCGGCCACGGTGGTCACCGCCGCCGCGAGGGCGGCCATGCCGCCTGCGAGGAGCGTGACGCCGCCCGCTGCGAGCGTGGCCCCTCCCGCGAGGAGCATGACGCCCGCGGAGGCGACCATGGCCCCCGCGCCGAGGAGGATGAGGCCCGTCCCCGCGAGGATGGAAGCCGGGCCGATGACCATGACGGACGCAGCAACGAGGCTGTCTCTTATACACA
>URHQ01000099.1 GCA_900547655.1 uncultured Collinsella sp. | reverse complement strand
TCGGAGATGTGTATAAGAGACAGTGGTGGCGCTGCAGCACGCGGCGGCGGGCACGCTCACGCGGGTCGGCGGTCAGGAACACCTTGACCTGTGCGTTGGGGAACACGACGGTGCCGATGTCGCGACCCTCGGCCACGATATCACGGTCCTCGGCGGCGCGGCGCTGGTGGATGAGCATGGCGGCGCGCACACCCGGGTAGGCCGAGACCTTGGACACGTTGGCGTCGACCTGCGGGGTGCGAATGGCGGCCGATGCGTCCTGGCCATCGATGCTCAGGCGCGTGTCCTCGCCGGTGCCGTTGGTAAAGCGAATCTCAATCTGTTCGGCGAGGGCGTCGATAGCCGCCTCGTCGTCCAGGTCGATGCCGCGGTCGAGTGCGGCGAAGGTGACGGCGCGATACATGGCGCCCGTGTCGAGCTTGTTAAAGCCAAGCTGGCGGGCGATCTCCTTGGCGATGGTGGACTTGCCGGATCCGGCGGGGCCGTCGATGGCGACGATCATGTAATGCTTCCTTTCGGTGGTTGACGTGCTGGTATGGGACGCGGGCGCTGTTGCTTGGCGTACTCACTAACCCGTGTAGCGCTCGCGGTAGGTGTTGCGCTTGGGTGCGGAGCGGTGGCTGCCGTGGTGACGCGTGCGGCTCGCGGTATTGGTCGCCGGCGCGACGCCGCGCTTGGAGCCGGCCTGCTTGGGCGGGATGCCGCCGGCCTTGAGGATCTGCACCTCGCGATCGGTGAGTTCGCGCCACGAGCCCTTGGCCACGTCCTTGAGCTCCAGACCGGCAAAGTTGCAACGATGCAGGCGGATTACCGGGTGGTGGATCTTGCTCAGCATGCGCTTGACCTGGTTCTTTCGGCCCTCGCGGATGATGACCTCCACGGCAGTGGTGCCGGGCTTGACGCCTTGCGGGGCCACCGCCTCGGCTTCGCGCGCGTTGATGACCCGGCAGATCGCCGGCTGGCACAGGCCGTCGTCGAGCTCGATGCCGCGACGGAGCGGTTCCAAGTCGCGATCGGTCAGGTGGCCGTCCACCAAAGCCTGGTAGGTCTTGTAGACGTGCTTGCTGGGGTGCAGCAGGTCCTGCGACAGGTCGCCGTCGGTGGTAAAGAGCAAAAGGCCCGTGGTGTCGCGGTCCAGGCGACCCACCGGGAAAAGTCCCGGAAAGCGGTCGCGGGGGACCAGGTCGGCCACACAAGGGCGCTCCTGCGGGTCGCTCATGGTGGTGAGGTAGCCGGTCGGCTTGTAGAGCATCAGGTACACGGCGCCCTGGTTGAGCTTGACGGGCATACCGTCGACCTCGATGTGATCGTGGTCAACATCGACCTTGGTGCCCAGCTCGGTCGCGACCTCGCCGTTGACGGTTACGCGGCCGGCGGTCATCAGGTCCTCCGAGCCGCGGCGGCTTGCCACGCCCGCGCGCGCCAAAAAGCGCTGCAGGCGCATGGTGTGCGGATAGACGGGCTGGGCGTCGGTTGCGGGTACTGCGTTGCCCATGGCGCGCGTCTCCCCTACTTCGTTAGTCCTCGTCATGCAAATCCTCCGAGGTCTCGTCCACGACCAGGGTCTCCAGGTCCTCGACTGCCTCAACATCTTCAACATCGGTATCGAGCAGTTCGCGCTCTTCGTCCAGATCTTCGGCCTGTTCCTCGAGCGTGGACTGAATGCTGCGGCCGCTCAGGCGCTCGCGGATAAACTGGCGCGACTGTTCGTCGGGGGCAAACTGCTCCAGGTCGGGCAGATCGCGGGTGGAGCGCAGGCCGAACTTTTCCAAGAAGGCGTTGGTCGTGCCATAGATGATGGCCTGACCGCGCTGGGGGTCGCGGCCCAGTTCGCGCACCAGGCCCTTGTCTACGAGCGACGCGATGACGCCGTCGGAATTGACCCCGCGGATGCCCTTGACCACCTCGCGCGTCACAGGCTGGTGGTAGGCGATGACGGCCAGGGTTTCGAGCGCCGCTTGCGACAGCTTTTGCGTGTCCCAGCTCAACACATAGGCCTCGACCACGTCGTGGTAGGCGGGATGCGTAAACAGGCGCCAGCCGCCGGCGACCTCGCGCAGCTGAAAGCCGCGGTTGGCCTCCTCGTACTCAACCTTGAGCTCGGCGAGCAGCGACGCGCACTCGCCGGGGGCGATATCCAGTGCGCCGGCCAGTGCAGGCGCACTCACTGGGTCGCTCGACACCAGCAGCAGCGCCTCGAGGGCGCCTTTGAGGCTGTTTGCATCCAGCGTGGAAAGGGTTGACATGGTTGCGGCTCCTATTCGGTGAGCTCGGGGCCCTCGCCGGGCACGTAGGCCTCGGCGCCCTCGACGCGGTTGATCTGAATGGTTCCAAAGATCTCGTCCTGACTCAGCGTGAGCGAGCCGCGCTTGGCAAGCTCCAGCATGGCCAGGAAGGTGACGACGAGCTGCTCGGTGGTGGCGTCGCCGTCCAGTAGCTCGCGGAAGGTGCAGGTTTGGTGTGCCATGGTAAAGCGGTCGACCGAGGCCACCGTCAGGTCGAGCGGCACGCGATGCGGCGCCACGTGCTCGGCCTCCAGCAGGAAGGTCTGGCGCTTGCCGTCCAGGTCGGCACAGATGACAGCGAGACCGCGCAGGGTGATGCCGGCCAGGTAGTCGGGCATGAGGCCCAAGAACTCGGGGTCGGGGCCGGCCACACGCGGGTGCATGCGGCTTTCGGCCTGCATGCGGGCACCGAGGGCCGCAGCCGCGCCTTTAAACTGTTTGTAGGCAATCAGGCGTTGGATCAGGACCTCGCGCAAGGCGTCGCCGTCGAGCGTGCTGAGCTCCTCGAGGTCTTCGTCGAACACGTCATCGTCATCATCGGCTTTGCGCGGGGCCTCCTGCGGCACCAGAGAGGCAGCCTTGATGTCCAAAAGGGTTGCCGCGACCAGCAAAAAGTCGCTCGCCACGTCAAGGTCCAGCGCCTCGATGCGCTCGGCCTCGGCCAGGTATTGCTCGGCCACCTCGCTGATGGAGATGGCGCCGATATCTACTTTTTGGCGGGTTACCAGCTGCAGCAGCAGGTCGAACGGTCCGCTGTAGACCTGCGTCGACACGCGATACGACATCTTCGACCTCCTTTGACGGCGCCTTCGCGGCGCGGTTTGGGTGCATGTTACGACCGTTTTGCACGGTCGACCTGTAAGTTTACCTTAGATGCCGGCGATTGCGAAGTTGAGCAGCTGCTCAGCTAGGGGATACACGGTAACGTCGAAATAGCGGCCGATCACATCGATGCCGGTCCACATGGGCAGCAGGTACAGAACCAGGATGAGAATGGGCATAGCGTATTGCTGAAGGCGGTAGTAGTTGGCGAGCGCCTTGCCTTTAAGGAACGGCACAATGATCGAAGAGCCGTCGAGCGGCGGGATCGGGATGAGGTTAAAGAACGCGAGCGACAGGTTGACCACGATAAACGTGACACCAAAGTTCATGATTTGGGACGCCACGGCAAAGGACATGCTGGCGTAGAGGTTGCCGTATGCCGCGTGCATGAGGGCGGCAGCGAGACACGCGAGTGCGATGTTCGATGCGGGGCCGGCCGCGCTCACCAGGACCTCATCGCGCTTGGGGTGCTTGAGGTTGTTGAGGTAGACGGGCACGGGCTTGGCGAAGGCGAATACGGGACCGCCGGCGGCAAGCATAAGCAGCGGCAGGATGATGGTGCCAAACGGATCGATATGGTTGAGCGGGTTGAGCGAGACGCGTCCGCGCGAACGGGCCGTCTTGTCGCCGAGCGCCCAGGCCGCCGCGGCGTGCGCGCTCTCGTGGATCACGATGCCCACGATGACGGCGACGGCGCTAGCGAGCAGGTTCATGAGGTAGCTGCTGGACATGGTGTTCCCCTAGCGGACGCGGCGCGAGGCGCGCGTGAGCAGGTGGTCGGCCACAAACAGGATGACGGCCACGATGGCGTAATCCAGGCGGAACACGCCGCCAAAGGGCGAGGTGATGACGCCGTAGCCGGCGATGGCGCTCGGCAGCGCGCGCGAAAGCTCAACGACAAAACCCACGATCTGCAGCTTGGCGGTGAGGCCGCTAAAGCACAGCAGCACGGTCATCGCGCTCATAAAGATGCCGCAGATACGACAAGCGATGGCGATGATGCTCATCGCCACGGCAGCGGCCTTACGAGAGTTCACGCGCGGTCTCCTCTTCGATCTGGGTGGAAAGTTCCAGCCATTCGTCCTCGAGCTTGGGCAGCTCTTGCTTAAGGCCGTTATATTCCCCCAGCGCGGCATTGAACTTGTCCTGATCGGCATAAAGCTCTTCGCTTGCCATCAATTCCATAAGCTCGTCATAGCGGGCGCGCTTTTTGTCGAGCTCCGTCTCGATCTTCTTGAGCTGGTTGCGCACGCCCTTGAGCTTTTTGTTGAGCGCAGCACGGGCCTGGGCCTCGGCGCGCTTTTGCTCCTTGGTCTTTTTGCCCTCGGTAGGCTTGGAAGCGGCGGCGGGCGCATCGGGCTGGGCCGCGGTGATCTTGGCGGACTTGGCAGTGGCCGGCGCACTCTCCCCTGCCGCCTCGGCGGCGGCGCGGGCTGCGAGGTCCTCGCGCTTGTAGAGGTAGTAGTCGTAGTCGCCGTCGTAGACCGTGACCTTGCCATCGCGGATGTCAATGATGCGGTTGGCAACGGCGCGTACCAGGTGCTCGTCGTGGCTGATCAGCACGATGGTGCCGGGGAAGTTTTGCAGGGCGTTCTCGAGCATATCCACCGAGTCGATGTCCAAGTGGTTGGTGGGCTCGTCCAGGCACAGGAGCGCTTCGGGGGCCACGAGCATCTTTGCCAGGGCCAGACGCGCCTTTTCGCCGCCGGAGAGGACGCGGACCTGCTTTTCGATTGCGTCGTTGTCGCTAAACAGGAAGGCGCCCAGCAGGCTGCGCTGCTGCGGTACGGTCCACTTGGGCGTGACGGTGTCAATCTCTTGTAGGACGGTATTGGACTCGGTCATGCCTTCGAGCGCGTGCTGGGCGTAGTAGGCTACGCCCACGTTTGTGCCCAGATCGCGGGTGCCGGTGGTGGGCGGCTCCAGGCCGGCGAGAATCTTCATGAGCGTGGACTTGCCGGCGCCGTTGGGGCCGACGAGCGCCACGTGCTCGCCGCGGTAGAGCTTGAGGTCGATATCGCTGTAGATGTGCTTGTTGCCGTAGGACTTGGAGACTCCTTCGAGCCCCACGACCATGTCGCCGGAGCGCGGCGGGTCGGGGAACTTAAAGTCGATGTGCTTGTGACCCTCGGGCAGGATGACGAGCTCCTTTTTGATCTGCTCGATTTTGCGGATGCGCTCCTGAGCCTGGGCGGCCTTGGTGGGCTTGTAGCGAAACTTGTCAACGAAGACCTGCATGTGGGCGATGTCGCGCTCCTGAGCGGCACGCTTGGCGCGCATCTGCTCCAGGTTGTCCTCGCGCTGCTTGAGGTAGCTGCTGTAGTTGCCGGTGTAGGTGGTCACGCGACGGTTTTCGAGAGCGGCGACGTGGTCGACGCAGGCGTCCATGAAGGCGCGGTCGTGGCTGACGATAAGCACGGCACCGTCGTAGTTTGCGATAAAGCCGCGCAGCCACTGGACGCTCTCGAGGTCCAGGTGGTTAGTGGGCTCGTCTAGAAGCAGCAGGTCGGGGTGGCGTAGGAAGAGCTTGGCAAGTGCGATACGCATCTGCCAGCCACCGGAGAACTCGGAGCACGGGCGCTCAAAGTCGGTGACCTTAAAGCCCAGGCCGGACAGGATTTTGCGGGCGTTGCTCTCGAGCTCGTAGCCGCCCAGGTGCTCAAAGCGGTCCTGGACCTGTCCGTACTCGTTGAGGAGTGCATCGACGTCCTTCCCCTGTTCGGAGAGTTCGGTGATTTGGGCCTGCAGCTCGTTGGCGCGCTCGCCCATGCGGCGGATTTCCTTGGCGGCGGCCATGACCTCAGCAAGGATGGTGGTGTCCTTTTGCTCCAGGTTGGTTTCCTGCTCCAGGTAGCCTACCTGGCAGTCCTTAGCGTACTGAACCTGACCGGCGTCGGGGCTGTCGATGCCCATGATGATCTTGAGCATGGTGGTTTTGCCGGCGCCGTTGGGGCCCACGAGCGCGAAGCGCTCGCCGGGGTTGATCTGGAAGGACGCGCCGCTAATGAGGACGCGCGCGCCGAAGCTTTTTTCGATCTTGTCGACCAGGAGGATCATGGTGCCGCCTTTGACCTTGTGTGCCTATATGAAAAAAGGCCCCAACTTGCGTTGGAGCCTCATTCAATGCTCGGGTGG
>URHQ01000098.1 GCA_900547655.1 uncultured Collinsella sp. | reverse complement strand
ATGATCGACAACGCCAAAGACCGTGGCGTCCTTAAGGCCGGCGACGGACTGGGCGGACTCGTTGTGGTCGGTGAGAACGACGAGCTGGCCGGCCTCGACGGACTCGATCACGCGGGGCTCGGCAATGCCGGCGTCGGCGAGCAGCTTGGCGGACTCGGCCGGAAGCTGACCAAGGGCGCAGGCCTCGTAGGTGTTGCCGGCATACTCAACCTGGTTGAGCAGCTGGGACAGGACGACGGCGCTCATGATGGCGTCGTTATCGGGGTTCTGGTGACCAAAGACAAGAACGTTTGCCATGGATATCCTCCACTTGATATGTGTACTTGGACGTAGCTATGGTAGCACGCCGATGCCGAGCCTTCGCAGACGGAAGGGCCACGGCATATTTTGGGGCAGGCACGGGGGACAGGTTACTTTGCACCAGCTATTTGCCGGCGGCGCGCAGGGCAACGTAGGCGGCGCCGATGATACCAGCGTCGTTTCCGAGCGAAGCGACCTTAATGGGCGTCTCGCGCGAGGCAGAAAGCGCGTATTGCTTAAAATGCTCGCGGACCTTGTCGAGGTAGACATCGGCCGAAGCGGACGCGCCGCCACCGATCAGGAACATCTCGGGGTCGACCACGTTGGCAATGAGCGCCAGGGCACGGCCGAGATAGTCGGCCATGGTATCGGCCGCGGCAAGCGCGAGCTTGTCGCCCTCGCGGCAGGCCTGGAACACGTCCTTGGAATCGGAGGGGCCGGTGAGCTCGATGGGGTCGACGCCCGCCTTCTTGCACTCGGCAAGGTAGTTGCTCACCACGCCGGTGGCGCTGGAATACTGCTCCAGGTGGCCATGGCCGCCGCAGCCGCAGGTGCGATCCTCAGCCGGATTCAGGCACATGTGGCCAATCTCGCCGCCGGCACCCACAACGCCCGATACCACGTCGCCGTTAACGATAACGCCGCCGCCCACGCCGGTACCAATGGTGACCATCACCACGTTCTGTACGCCCTTGGCAGAGCCGAGCCAGGCCTCGCCCATGGCAGCGGCATTGGCATCGTTCTCGTACTTAACGACCGCATCGGGGCAGTGCTTCTGAATGGCGACCCTCAGCTCGGGCAGGTTAATGGCAATGTTGGCCTTGACCTTGGCATCGCCCGACGCCGGGATGGGGCACGGAACGGCCAGGCCAATGCCCGCCACAAAGGCACGCGGAATCTGTGCCTTGGCGACCACCTGGTCGATAGCCTCGGTCACCGCGGCAAAGCCCGCGGCGTCAACGATAGGAGGCGTGGGCACGCTGGCCTTGGCAAGCAGGTTGCCGTCCTCGTCGAACAGGCCCTCCTTAACCGAAGTGCCGCCGACGTCGATGCCAATGTAGTACTGCTTAGGTTCCATGGGAGCCCACCTTTCTCGTTTAAACATTGCCTGTATGGTACCGCTCCCAAGGCAAAAACCTACCAAAAAGGGACAGGTTTGTTTTGACAGGTTTTATCTGGGGAAACGCAGGGCATGGGATTCGGTTTGCTGGGTGGTAAAACGACTCGCCCCGGTCCGCGGACCAATCAATTTGTTCAACGCGACATTATTCGCATGTATATCCGTTTAGAGCGCTCTAGTTTTATATGCGGAGCGGCTTTTAGCATAATCCTTCTCGAACTTTTCAAAACGCAATAGGGATACCTAGGCGTTGACTATACTTTCTTTTATATTCAATCAAGCCGGAAAGGGGGTTCCATGATTCCCAAATACGAAACGATCGCTGCGGATATCCGTCGAAGCATCGAGGATGGCGCTCTTAAACCGGGCGACAAGCTTCCCACCGTCGTTGAGTTCTGCGAGCTCTATAGCGTTTCCAAAATCACCGTCAAACGAGCTATCGAGCAAATCACCGAGGAAGGTCTTATTACCAGCCGACGCGGATCGGGTACCTACGTTAAGGACACGGCGGGACTTCCCGGTCAGGCGTTTTTCCAGGGCAAAAACGACCGTGCCCAGGGCTTTTCGTATGAGCACCGCGGGGAGAAGGTGACCTCGGTGGTCTACGATTTCTCGATTGTTAATCCACCAGCGGACATCGCAGCCCAGCTGGGAATTGCCGAGGATGACTTTGCCTATCACATCGTGCGCGTGCGTCAGGCCGATGAGAAGCCCATCGTTATCGAGTACACCTACATGCCCCTCGAGCTGATTCCAGGCCTTAAAAAGAAGGACCTGTACGGATCGGTCTACCACTTCATCCGCGAGCAATGTGGGCTGAAGATTTCGAGCTTCCACCGTACCATTCGCGCCGTGGCAGCAACCGAGGAAGAAGCCGAGCGCTTGGACACCAAGCCTGGCTCTCCCCTGCTCGAGCTCACCCAGATTGGCTTTTTGGACAGCGGCGCCGCCTTTGAGTATTCGGTCTCGCGCAACGTTGGCGACCGCTTTGAGTTGCACAACGTAACGTTGGCATAGGTTTTTGTAGTCATCCGGGCGCTCGCTTTGAGCTGTTTTGTGCAGCGCCCGCGCAACACAATGGGGGTATGAACATGTCCGATTTGATTAAGCTGACGCCGATCTTCCACGAGAAGATCTGGGGCGGTCGCCAGCTCGAAACCGTATTTGGCTACGACATTCCCGATGGCCCCATCGGTGAGTGCTGGGCCATCTCGGCCCACCCCAACGGCGACTGCCAGATTGCGGAGGGCCCGTATGCCGGCCACACGCTGTCGTGGCTGTGGGCCGAGCATCGCGAGCTCTTTGGCAACTGCGAGGGCAAGGAGTTCCCGCTGCTCATTAAGATTCTGGACGCCAAGGACGACCTTTCGATCCAGATTCATCCCAACGACGAGTACGCTGCCGAGCACGAGAACGGTAGCCTGGGCAAAACCGAGTGTTGGTATGTGCTGGACTGCGAGCCCGACGCCACGATCATCGTCGGCCAGCGTGCCAAGGACCGCGCCGAGGCCGCACAAATGATCGAGGAAGGACGTTGGGACGACATGCTCAACGTGTTGCCGATTCACAAGGGCGACTTTTTCCAGATTGATTCCGGTACCGTGCACGCCATCAAGACCGGCACGCTCATTTTGGAGACGCAGCAGTCGAGCGACGTGACGTATCGTCTGTACGACTACGACCGTCCCGGCACCGACGGCAACCTGCGCCCGCTGCACATTGAGCAGAGCCTCGACTGCATCGACTTTGATGCCCAGGCTCCGACCGACGGCACGGTGACCGCGCCCGAGGTGAACGGCGTGACCGAGCTCGAGTCTAACTCCTGCTACACCGTCGATCGTGTGCGCGTCGACGGCAGCAAAACCCTCGACCAGCGCTGGCCCTTCATGTGTCTGTCGGTCATCGACGGCGAAGGCACCGTCTGCGGCGACCCCGTCCACAAGGGAAGCCACCTGCTGGCCCCGAGCACCGTCAGCTCCATCGACCTCGAAGGCAAGATGGAACTGATCATCAGCCACCTGTAGGCCACCGGTCCCCAAGCGCTCGCCGGGACGGGGCGCGGGGTTTGGTCGCCTGCTCGGACAGTCCTGCTCGCACGGAGAGCACATTAAGTGCTCTCCGGCTCGTGCGGAACTCGCGATCGACCAAACCCCGCGTCCCGTCCCGGCGAGCCTCTGGCTAGTTACGACAATCAAAAAGCAACAAGGGGCTCCCCCGCTCATCAAACGGGAGAGCCCCTCACCATACATAACGAATCAAGGTGCCTATAGGTAGACCTTTTCGAGAAACGATAATGTGTCCTGAAGACGCGCTCTCTCTTTACGATCGGTCTGCCGATTTACATAAGAAGAAAAGTCCGCAAAGAAGTCTCCGGCGTCAGCCCTCATTTGCTCTATTAGCTCCAAGCGAGCCGAAGGCGGCAACAAACCCGCAAGTCGAACAATATCCGAGCGATGCTTTCGTCGATCTTTATCGTTGCAATGGCGCCCTTCTTCATAGCTCCTATTGATATCAATGTGTGCACGCATCTTGAGGGGAATGATATGGAGCGCATCGAGCAACGTAATGCCCTCTACGTTCGTTGCGTTGTCGCGAATAAATTCGTAGTAGCCATCGTCGAGAATAATTGCCGAAAGACTTGATACGGCCCCGTCAAAGGAAAGAGGTGCCACTTCGCTCGTTTCATCTTCGAGCACAAAATCAGGATGTCGGGCGAATAGCTCAATTTGGCCGGGATAGTCTAGGACTTGCCTTGATCCTTCGGGCAAACAGAACCGATAGTAAGTGCACTTTCCATCGCCGACCTTCCCAGTCTCATATCCGACAGCTTTGATAAATGCCCACAATGCAGTGGCGAATTCAACGCCTTCCCCATCAACAATTACGACGATATCCAAGTCTTCAGTAGCTCTAAACGAATCGCCCTCATTGTCAAATAGAACGCTGCAGGCCCCTCCACCAATAAGGACGTAACCGCCTTTACAGCCGCTCATGGCATCGGCAAATCGCTCTATTCCCCTCACTTTTGACATATCGTCCTCCTGAGCTGTTCGACCGCGTCGAGCAGACGATCTTCTTTGTAATCTGCTTTTGCGCAAGCAACGTATAAGGAAAACGGGTCGACACACTGCAAACCCGTCGCGTCAAAACTAATATCGGACGGCGCGTCCACGGGATACGACCAGACCTCAATCACAACTGCCGCCGGTTCGTACCACTGAGCCTCCAGCCATCTGTCGCCCATATGCTCTTTCAAGGCCTCTAGCTGATATTTTTCGAGAGCAATGGTTGGAGCAGAGTCTTCATGGGCAAGGTCGGACATATAGCTAAGGGCAGACACACCGGAAAGCAGCGCATCAACGGCACGTAGCTCTGTTCTCTCGATAACCTTCTTGAGCCGGATTCGCTCTAAAACTGGCGTGCGAAGATAGTCCTCAAACCCATCTAGCAACGTCTCGGTCGACAGCCCGGCGTCGCACAATATACGCTTTTTGCCGTCCCGCATAATCAACCCAGGAGCTATAGCGGCGATTTCCGAAAGATAGCCGCTGACGCTTGCCGCGCTTTTGCCACACAGACGCGCTAGGTCGCCGGCGGAGCAGTCAACCCATCGTCCCGCAATGAGATTTAGGACGATTCGTTGAGATTGGGGCGAAAGCGGAGCAGCGGGAGAAGCACCCAGCACCTCATCGGAAATAACGGCTCCGATAAACGGCAGGAACGCATTTCGCTCATCTCGGATATATGCGATTCCCTCCGAAGAAAGCGCGCGCATAAAACCTAAATCCATAGCATCCCAGCAAATTACCACCGGGTGAACATCTAACTTGCGCACCGCACTGACGAGATTTCGCGCCGAAATGACACTGGGCGGTTCCTTTGGTTCCGCAACAATAAAACGGCCCTGTTTAGACATGCCGAGCCGTGCCAAGCGAAGCGAATACCGCTCAAGATACATGCGAGGAATCTGCATCTCAACTGGCTCCGGGTCGATAGCGAGCTCTAAAGAGAAGAGTCTTTTTGGGAGGCAGTTTATCAGCATGTACAATCACCGTTTTCATTTCGGTTACATTTTAGCGTCTATCTGAAATTATACTGAATCGTATAAAATCATCAATCATCAAAGCCAAGCGCACCATTCAAAACGCAACAAGGGGCTCCCCCGTTCTTTAACGGGGGAGCCCCTTGCCATGTCTAAGTATTCAGCCCACCCGGCCCTCCAGACCAAAAAGCGAACGGGCAAAGCGACGTTCGCAAGCAACGTTATCTAAGGACCTGGGCGGGCGTATGGGGCAACATCGATCGCGAGTTCCGCACGAGCCGGAGAGCACTTAATGTGCTCTCCGTGCGAGCAGGACTGCCCGAGCAGGCGATGTTGCCCCATACGCCCGCCCAGGTCCGCCGGGATTATGACAGCTTGACGATCGGAGCGAATCCCTTCATGAGCTTTTTGGTCTGGCCGGTCTTTTCGAACTGGACCTCGATCATGTCTCCGGCGACCGAGATCACGGTACCCGTGCCAAAGGTCTTATGGCTCACGGTATCGCCCGCGGCAAAGTCCTGCGATGCGCTGGCGCGATCGACCTTGCGCTCCACCGTCGGGGACACCTTGGACGACGGCTTTTTGGCTCGCGGCGCGCCCGAGCCAAAGGTCGAGGCAACACGGCCGGCGTCGGGCGAGACCCCACGATGGCGCTCGGTCCCGTAGCTGCTGCCACCAAAGAAATCGTCAAAGCTCGATCCGCCGCGCGAACCGGAACCGCCAGTCGAGCGCGTATGCGAACCAAATACCTTGCCGCCGTACATATCCGAACCCATGCCCGAGCCAAAGGTGCCGTGACGGTCGCCGCGCTTCTCCCAACCCGTGCCTTCAAAACCGGCAGAACCGATACCGCTAAACTCGATATCCTCAAACGGAATCTCGTTGAGGAAGCGCGAGCGCGGGTTGGCAGAGGTCGAGCCGTAGGTGCGACGCGTGGCCGCATAGGTCAGGAACAGGCGCTTACGGGCACGCGTGATGGCGACGTAGGCCAGGCGACGCTCCTCCTCGAGCTTACCCGGGTCATCGCTGCCGCCAAAGTCGTGCACGTGCGGGAAGATGCCCTCCTCCATGCCGGCCACGAACACCGCCGGGAACTCCAGGCCCTTGGCGGAGTGGATGGTCATCATGGTAATGGCATGCGTCTCGCCGGCCAGGGAATCCAAGTCGGAGCGCAGGGCCAGCCACTCCATGAGCTGTCTCTTATACACATCTGACGCTGCCGACGAACTCTAGG
>URHQ01000097.1 GCA_900547655.1 uncultured Collinsella sp. | reverse complement strand
CTGCTCTACAGTCCTGCGCAAGACGGAAAGCACATTAAGTGCTTTCCTTTGCGTGCGGAACTCGCGATAAAGTTCATATGCGCCGCCCGGCTCCCGCGGCTCTCAGGGGCTCCCGTCCCAAATGCGGAGCAAAGCTCCGCACACCATCTTTTTCTTTCAGCTAAAGCACGCCGGAAATTCGACGCTGGCTTGTTAACCTTGCTGGACGTTGTCGACGCCGATCCAGCTCAGTAGCTGCATCGATACAGAAAGGTCCCCGACGCTGCCCGGGCGCCAGCGGCCGCATATGAACTTTATCGCGAGTTCCGCACGAACAGGAGGCCACTTAATGTGGCCTCCGTCGTGAGCAGGACTGTAGAGCAGGAAAGTTCATATGCGGCCGCTGGCGCCCGGGCAGCGTCGGGGACCGCACCCATACGACTACAGCGTCATGTTTGGATCGGCGTCGACGTCGAACGGCGAGATTTCACCTCGGTCGAATTTACGGCGGGCGACCTCCGCGATCATGGCTGCGTTATCGGTGCAGGCAGACAAGGGCGGCACCGTCACGCGGATCCCCTGACGACCGAGCTTCTTGATCATCATCTCGCGCAGATGCGGATTAGCCGAGACGCCGCCGCCGATGCAATACTCTCTGCATCCGGTGGCATGCAGCGCGTTCTTGGCCTTCTTGTACTGCACGTCAAAGACCGCCGCCTCAAACGAAGCTGCCAGATCGGGCAGGTGAATCGTGCGCCCGGCTTTGGTCTCCTGCTCAATGTAGAGCGTCACAGCGGTTTTAAGGCCCGAAAGCGAGAAACGATAGTCTCCCCTACTGTTAAGCGCGCGGGGAAAATCGATCGCGCGGGGATTGCCTGTCTCGGCCAGCTTGGAGATGATGGGGCCACCAGGATAGCCCAAACCCAACGCCTTGGCTACCTTGTCGAAGGCCTCACCCACGGCATCGTCGAGCGTCTCTCCGAGCACCTCGTAGTCGCCCCATGCCTTTACGTGCACGAGCATGGTGTGCCCGCCCGAGACAAGCGTAAAGATAAACGGAGGCTTGAGGTCGGGCTGCGCCAACAGGTTGGCGAACAAGTGGCCCTCCAGATGATTGACGCACACGAGCGGCTTGCCGGCAGCATACGCAAAGCCCTTGGCAAAGGCGACACCCACCACCAGGGCACCCACCAGGCCCGGACCTTGCGTCACGCCCACGGCGGCAAGCTCACTTGGCGCAATCGCCCCACCCTCAAGGCCAAGCGATGCCGCGGCATCCTCGAGCGCCGCATCTACGACACTCACAATCACCTCAACGTGCTTGCGCGAGGCGATCTCGGGCACCACGCCGCCAAAGCGGGCGTGAAAATCAATCTGTGTCGACACCTGGTTGGCCAGCATATTGCCATCCGCATCGATAATCGCCACGGCCGTCTCGTCGCAGGAACTCTCGATAGCGAGCACTAGGCGACGACGCTCAATTTCAGCGCGCTCCTCAACGGTTCGCTCGGGCGCAGGCAGCGGCCATACACGCTGCTCAGCCGCCGTCGGCTCGGGCGAAGCGTTGTCGACCGGGAGCACCAAGGGCAGCGGCGCCGTCATGACGATGGCATCCTTGCCGGCACCATAGTAGCCGCGGCGCCGTCCTGCCTCGGTAAAGCCCAGAGCGTTATAAAGCGCGATCGCTCCCTCGTTGCCGTCCTCGACCTCGAGCGAAGCCGTGGTGCAGCCGAGCATCTGGGCATCATAGCTCACGTGCGACAGCAGCTTGCGGGCAATGCCCTCACGGCGATGTGCCGGGTCGACGGCGACATCCAGAATCTGCACATCACCGTCCACGACCATACCGCCGGCAATGCCCAGCAGCTTGCCGTCGTCGTGTGCCACCCACCAACTACGCGGCGCAGCGACGTCCTCGCCCAGTTCGGACAGGAACATGCCCGGCGTCCACGCCTCGTGTCCGGCACCTTCAAAGCAGGCAGCCTCCAGCGCGCTCGCGCCCTCGGCATCCGCCGCGCCCATGGGACGGAACTGCAGATGACGACCGGCGAGCTCATCGGCAACGCCCGTAATTTCGCTCTGCGAACTCTCGGCAAGACCAAGACGCTTGCGCTCGTTTTCCTCGGCATCCGAAAGGCGCGTGTAAATCGGCAAGACGCAGGCCGGATCGCCGTCACCCGCAGCGTGCGCGAGCAGCAAGCCCTCGCCCGAAGGCCACCACAGGTCGCGCTCCACGCAGCGGGCGGTCTCGTCCTCACCCAGCAGCTTGCCATAGCGCACGAGACCGTCACCGGTCAGCTGAACCTGGTCCCAGTCCGCTGCTTGGCGCCACTCATCGAGCGCCACGGCGGCCTTGACCACGTGTTCGCGCTCAAATTGACGCTCGGGACCCTCATCGACCAGCATATACAGCGCCGGATATACCTCACCGCGCATAGCATCGGCCAAGATACCAAGCTTGCCGCGCACGCCAGCCTTCCACGCCGTCCAAGCGCAAGCGTCGAGCGTCGACACGCCCAGCAGCGGAACATTGGCACCGCGCGCGAGGCCCTTGGCAGTGGAGATGCCGATGCGCACACCCGTAAACGACCCCGGGCCGCGGCCGACCACGTAGTAACCAACATCGCTGCGATCCAGACCGGCTTGAGCCAGCACGCCATCAACGGTATTCACGAGCTCAACGTTGGCGTGACGGCGACACATGTGGTCGCCACTCACGAGCTTCGTCTCGCCCGTCTGCCCATCAATCCAGCTTGCCGCGCAGGCAAGCATGTCGGTCGAGGTATCGAGCGCCACCACCAGCGCGTTGTCGTTATGCAAGCTCATCTTGTACAGCCTTATCAATCAAATGGGAAAGCTCCATTGCGCGGTCACCGTGCGCCTCAAGCGTTATCGTTCGCACATCGCTGTCGCCCTCATCACGCTTGAGCGTCACCGAAAGATACTCATCCGTCAGCTCGTCCTGGAATTGTTCGCCCCATTCCAGCAGGCAAGCACCCTCATAGCCCAGCACATCGAAAATGCCCGTATCCTCGAGCTCGTAGGCATGCTCCAGGCGGTATAGATCAAAGTGAAACAGCGGAATACGACCTTGATCGTGAACGGCCATGAGCGCAAACGTAGGGCTCGTAACCGTATGCTCATCGCCCAGCCCGCGCGAGACGCCCTTGGTAAAGTGAGTTTTGCCCACTCCCAGGCCACCGGTCAGGATGAGTACATCGCCGTCCTCAAGGCACGGTGCAATTAGCTCGCCAAAGTACTCCGTATCGGCAGCGCAAGTCGTTTTGTAAGTACCTACCCCCAGGCGCTCCAGGGACATATATGCTCCTTATTATTCCGAGGCGTCCTCTGGTGCGGGATGTCGCTCCAGATAGTCGCCCAGCATCTTAAAGTCTTCCTCCAGCAGCTCCTGCCACGCCGGATTGCGTAGCGCTGCTGCCGGATGGAAAGTGGGCATTACTACAAAATGCCCCATCTGGTGGAACCTGCCGCGCAGCTTAGTAATGCCAATCTCGGTCTTAAGCACAAAGTGCGTCGCGGGGTTGCCGAGCGTCACGATAATATCGGGCCAGATGCTTCGAATCTGCTCACGCAAAAACGGCGAGCAAGCCAGCACTTCCTCGGGACGCGGATTGCGGTTTCCCGGCGGGCGGCACTTAAGCACATTGGCAATGTAGACGTCTTCGCGTTTGAGCCCCGCCAGCGACAAAATGCCGTTGAGGTCTTCACCCGCCGCCCCCACAAAGGGTTCGCCCTGCAAATCCTCGTTGCGACCCGGCGCCTCACCAATAAACATGACGCGAGCGCGGGGGTTTCCCACGCCAAACACGATATTGTGACGCGACTGGTAGAGCTGGCAGAGGTGACAATCGCCCAGAACGGCCTCGATCTCCTCGAGTGCGACCTCACGTGGCGCCTGATGGGTATGGCCGGGAATGTGCATGACGCCCATGGCGACTCCTACACGTAGACCTTGTCGAGGCGCATGCCAAAGCCGCAGGCGACCTCGTAGTTAATCGTGCCGCGCAGTCGGGCCATCTCGTCCATAGTGATCTCGGCATCGCCATCGCGGCCGACAATGATCATCTCGTCACCATACTCGGCCTCGGGAATCTCGTGCGCCGGGTTGGACTGAATGGCGACCATAAACTGGTCCATGCAGATATTGCCAACCTGATGCACGCGCTCGCCGCGATACAGCACATCCATACGATTGGAAAGCGTACGCGATAGGCCGTCGGCATAACCGATCGGCAGCGTGCAAATCTGAACGCGCGTGCGCGGTACGCGGTAGGTAAAACCGTAGCCCACGCCCTCACCCATCGCAGGGTGTGCCACACGCGTCACGCGCGCATGGACGCTCATAACGGGATCAAGCTGCATCACGCGGCCACTCAGCTCGCACGGCTGCATGCCATACAAGCCAACGCCGGCGCGAATCATATCAAAATGCATCGAGGGGTCGAGCATCGAGGACGGCGTGTTGGCGCAGTGCACGATACCGCACTCAAAGCCCGCATCCTTAATGGCCTGAACGGCCTCGGTAAAGCGCTGACACTGCAGTTTGTAGTCCCAGCCCGAAGGTTCATCGGCCGTGGCGAAGTGCGTAAATACGCCGTCGCACTGAATACCGCGATGGAAATTAATACCGCGGACAAAGTCGAGCACCTGCGTGTAATGTACGCCAATGCGGTTCATGCCCGTCTCGATGGCGAGATGATACTTGCCCACCTTGCCCGCCGCGACGGCACATTCGCCATACGCAAGAGCAAAGTCAGACGTATAGACCGAAGGCATGATATCAAACTCGAGCAACGTCGGAATGGCCTCGATAGGCGGCTCGCTTAGGATGAGGATGGGCTTCGTAATCCCGCCCTGTCGGAGCTCAACGCCCTCGTTAACCGTCGCCACGGCAAACATGTCGGCACCGGCCGAATACATGATCTTGGCGCACTCAACAGCTCCATGACCATAAGCATCGGCCTTAACCACGCAGCACAGGCGCTGACGTGGATTCAGCAAGTTCTTATAGGCCCTCGTGTTGCGACGGAGCGCCCCGCGGTCGATCTCGACCCAGGACCAGCGCGTCAAATCGGCTTTATTCATGATTAGTCATCCGACCCTTCGTCCATGATACCCAGATCTTCGAGCGCATCCTTTGCCGCCAGCTCCATGGCAGGACCGATCAAGTCGATAAGATCGGTCGCGATAACGCTCTTCTCACCATACTCCGTCGCCGCGGCAAAACCGGCGTAGCTGTGAAGTGCGACGGCGTACGAATACAGCAACTCCCAACGATCCATCTCGTCGCGCATGGTGGCAAGCGTGCCGGCCAAAATACCCGCGAGAACATCACCCGAACCGGCAGTTGCCAGAGAAGCCGGACCCGAGAGCGGCAGCAGCACACGCTCAACGCCACAGATAGCCGTCGTCGACCCCTTGGCAATGACCACCAGATTGTCGGAGCCTGCAGCCCAGACAACCTTCTGCGCGGCTGCAATCGCGGTACCAAGGTCGTTCACCTCGTCACCGGCAACCAGACGCGAAAGCTCACGATAGTGCGGCGTCATAACCAACGGCTGCTCGCGACGATACATCTCGGGGTTACTATCAATACCGTCAATGGCAATCTTAGCAAGGCAGTTGAGTGCATCGGCGTCCAAAATAAGCGGTACATCAAGCTCGAGCAAGCCCGAAACCACCTGCATAGCGCCGGCAGACGTCGTCATACCGGGACCGCACAGTACGCAGCTGTACTTCTTTGCAATCTCGCACACCGTCATGCGCGCAGCGGCGCCAAAGGAGCCGCGGGAATCAGACGGAATAGCAAAGACGGGAATCGAAGGAAGTGCCATGCGAATAAGATTAGCGCAGGCGTCAGGAGCCGCGACTGCCACGTAACCAGCACCCGCGCGAGCTGCAGACTTGGCCGCCATAATGGCAGCACCAGGATATTGCGCAGATCCGGCGACAATAAGCACAGAGCCACGGGAATACTTATCGATATTCGTAGGCAGTGGGGCAAAGTAATCAACTAAGTCACCGGGCTCGACAATCTCGGCGGCGTGGTCGACATCATCGATGACCTCGTCAAGACGGTCGTAAAGATTGCCGCAGATCAAATCGCCAGCATACTCAGGGCCATCAGCGCTATACAGACCAATCTTGGGCGCAATCATCGTCACCGTATGCTCGGCACGAATGCAGTCGTCATCAACAACGCCCGTCTCGGCATTCAGGCCCGAGGGGACATCAATGGATACGACACAATCGGCGCATTCATTGACCGTAGGAATCCAGATGGAGAACGGCGCACGCAGATTCCCGTGAAAACCGGTACCAAAAATGGCATCGACAACAACATCGGCCTTATCGATCAAAACCTCGAGTTCGTCACGCGAGGGGCCAACGCAAACGTGTACATCGCGGCCGGCAGTACGACGAGCAACATGACGTGCCAGAGCAGCAGGAATCTCATCCGGCTCAACCGGAGAAACGATATCGACGTCCACGCCCTTATGGCTCAGGATATCGGCGGCAACCCAACCGTCGCCGCCATTATTACCAAAACCGACCAGAACGAGAACCCGATCGGGATTGAGCTTCAAGACCTCGTTGGCGGCAAACTCACCCGCTAGCTCCATAAGCTCGGCCTTCGAAGTCCCTTCGCGTTCGATAATATCCTCGAGACGAACGACTTCTTCGGTACTCAAAACCGGTTTCATCTATGCTCCTAGCGTATCTTGCGAAGCATCGCCCAGGTGCTCCGTCAATGCTGAATTCTGCAGCTGCTCAAGCTCATCTAAAACAGAGCGAGCCTCTTTAAATGTCTGCGCTACGCGTTTCTTGGTACTCACCTTTTCCTCTTTTGGCTTAGGCCGAGCATCTTCGGTAATCGCGATGGCATTCGCAACGGCTAAGTCTCCTGTAAGCGTAATGGAAAGAGCGACCTCAACAACACCCAGCTCTTGAGCGATCTCGAGAGCACGGCCCGAAAGCAGCGCTTTCGGTTTGCCGAGTTTATCACGCGTAACCGAAACATCCTTGCGACCAACGCCTTGACTAAAACCCGTGCCGAGAGCTTTAAGTACCGCCTCGCGCGAAGCAAAGCGGCTGGCATAGTGAGCAGCGGGACGCGATGATGCATCACAATACGCACGCTCTTCTTCGGTAAACACACGCCGAGCAAACGACGGCGTCTTTTCAAGTATTGATTTCATACGGGAAATCTCGACGATATCAACGCCGATACCAGCTTCAGCCATGTTCACCTCCATATCGCACAGACTAAGTTATTGTAGCCCGTTCACAGAAGATGCGACAAACGAGGGTTATAAAACACAGCTACTATGTGAGACAAAAGCCCGTAAACGCAAAAAAGGGGGAGGCCGCGAGGCCTCCCCCTTCTCAGTTCAAGCGTACGGCTCGGTGCCGTCCACCGGTCAGCGGCGCCCTGGCCTCCCACGGGCTGACCC
>URHQ01000096.1 GCA_900547655.1 uncultured Collinsella sp. | reverse complement strand
GATTCTAGGCGATGGCCCTCCCTTGCTTCTTACACCACGACTGTGCGCGCTACCGAGTCAGGCTACTTTGCACCAAAAACCGTCGCAACATTCGATGAAAATCGCGCAAACGCGAAAAATCATCGAATGTTGCGACGGTTTGATTTTAGATAGCGGTCGAGCAAAGGACCGGGGCGCCTAGTCGTCGGCGAGCTGGATGCCGAGCAGGCCCGAAAGCGCAAGTGCCTGCTCGGCATTGACCGTCAGGCCCCGCAGCTCACGGTAGTCGCCCGAGACGACAGGGGCCGCGAACACGCAACGCGATACATCCATGCCGGAAAGCGGCGTCTTGAACACATCGATTCGCGTCAGGTCGCAGCCGTCCAAGCGCAATTGCCCCAGCTTTGCCCCCTGGAGGGCGACCTCGGTCAAACGCGTGTCACGCGCAGCCATGGGGCCAATGCGTCCCTCCGAAAGGTTCGCATAGCTCAAATCGCACGATGTAAACGATACGCTCGACAGACGCGCCCTGAGCAAGTTGAGCCCCGGCGCCGAGCAGTCAACGAAGTCGCAGCGGTTGAGCCAGCAGCCTTCCATGTTGCAGCGGATAAAGCGGCAACCGCGAAACACCACGTCGCGAAACGTCGAGCCGCTCCAGTCAACGCCATCGAACTCGCAAGACCGGAACACGACGCCACCGAAGGTCGCGCCGTTCGCAACGTCATAGGCAAGATCCAAATCCTCAAAAGCGGTATTGGAAACGAGCTCATCGCCCTCGGCAAAGAGGTCGATGAGCTCGTCCATGCCCATATGGCAGCCAAGCCGTTCGTTTACCCGGGCAAAACCACCGCAAAGGCGCCCGTCCCCTTTGCGGTGGCTTGGGGTCGCGCTACTCACCGAGCATCTCTTGGAGCTTGGCTGCCACGGCGTGGCCCAGGCTCTCGTGGCTTTCGGGCATCATGTGCAGATAATCGATATCGCCCGGCTCGGCAAAATCAGCGGCATTCAAAAAGTCGCAGCCAAACTGTTTAGCAGCATACGCATAGTATTCGGCAAAATGCTCCGAGGCCTCGACGGAGCGCTCGTCAAAGTCGGTCATGTACACATCGGCGATCTGCGGTTTAATCTTGATAGGCGCCATCAGCAGAATACGCGGGCAGGGCGCGGCTTCGGTCCAGGGAAACGCGCGGACGGTGCGAATCAGCGCCATGGCACCGTCAGCGATATCGGCAGCCCCCACGCTAAAGACCGTCTTGCAGTCGTTGGTGCCCAGCATAATCACGATCGCATCCAGCGGCTTATGAGCCTCGAGCAGCATCGGCAACGCGCGGATGCCGTTGAGATTAGTGTCCAGATGGCACATGTCGTCGCGTACCGTCGTGCGGCCGTTGAGGCCTTCCTCAATCACGTGCCAGCCCTCGCCCAGGTCGCGCTGGGCCACGCCGCACCAGCGCACATCGTGCGCATAGCGTACCGCGGTGCCGTCGCGCATGCCCGCCGGATCATAGCCGTAGGTATTGCTGTCGCCAAAGCACAGAACGCTTTTCATCGTAAGCCCTTCCTCTAGTAAAAAGAAAAAGTCGGCGGGAGCAGTCTCTCCCGCCGGATCGACCTATCTGTCAGCACATACCGATTACAGGTACTTGCGCCAATCGTCATCGTCTTCATCGTCCTCGGCGGCAGCCTGGGCCTGCTCGGCGGCGCGGGCAGCCGCAGCGCGAGCGGCAACCTGGGCATAGGACTCCTCGTTGCGCTCGGGGAAGTTTGCCAGCACGTGCTCGAACTTGGCAAAATCTTCGTCCCAGCGCGTAGAGGGCACGGCAAAAAAGACCTGCTTGACCTTAAAGTCGCCCGATGCGAGCTCCTTGCGGAAGAGCTCGGCCACGGCCTCGGCGTCAAAGCCGTTGTTGTCGCAGCCCCAAGCGCCCAGCACGAGCTTCTCGCGACCCAGCTCGTCGCAGATGGCAAGCACAAAGCGGATGCGATCGCGCAGGGCGTCCAGCAGGGCATCGTCACCCACGCGATACTCCTGGCGAGCGCGCTTGGCGTTGGGCGCGGCGGCCACGATCACGTCGGCATACGCATGCACGTGGTTGCGGTCGAAGCGCACCGCAGGCACCACCAGCGCACGGTTGCGGTAAAGCTCGCAGTTGATGTTGCGGCGACGGTTCTCGCCGTACCATTTGCGCTGTTTATCGAGCACGTTGTACAGGTACGAATCGGCACAGAGCGTGGCCTCCTGACCCAGATAGCCCTGGATGTAGCCGCCGCCCGGGTTGGTGAACGAGGCAAAGGCGAGCACGGCCATGTCGCAGAATTGCGCGTAGCCTCGGCCGTTATCCAGAATGGCCTGCGTGGCAGAGGCGTCGAGCACGGTGACCTCGGGCAGGACCGGAGCGGGCTCCTCAGCAGGCGCGGACTCAGCTTCGGCGATTTCCTCGGCAGGCTCCTCGACGGGCTCAGGCACTGCCTCAGTCTCGGCAGCCTCCGCGCCCTCGACGTCCTCGGCAACCTGTTCTTCGGCGGCCACAGCGCTCTGAACCTTGGCCTTCATCGCCGCGACAAAACCGGCAGGCATACCATCGAACTCGCACACGCCGGCAAGCGAACGCTCGATGTCCTTGGCGCAGGCCTCGGACACAGCCGCCACATGGCGCTCGGCGGCCTTGGCACGGGCCTCGCGCTTGGGATTGGGCTGACCCGCTCGGTTGGACCTGCGGTTACGGTTCCTGTTGTCGACGTCTGCCATACGTGGCCACCTTTCCTGTCGCTGCCGCTATCGGCTTTTTCCCATCCATGATACCCCGCCGCACACAAAAAAGACGGCCCCGAAGGACCGCCTTTCGCATCGATTTACACGCACGGCAAGCACCGCCGCAATTTGCCACTAGTCGCGACGGCCGAGGATGTTCAAAATGCGCAGGAACACGTTGATAATATCCACGAACAGGTTAGAGGCCATGAGCACGGCGTTGGGCAGCGTAGGCGGCACCGTCGTGGCAACATAGGTGTCGTAGCCAATAAAGCCAGCGAACACCACAATCACGATCAGGTCGGTGATGGTCTGCGAGACGCCCATGAACATCAGCACGATCTCAACCAGAATAGTGGCGAGCAGAATACCAAAACCGATGCCATACACACGCTTGAAAAACTTGGGGAAGGTCACGCCAAGCGCGCCAAAGACAAAGGTGATGGCGGCCGTGGCGATAAAAGCGGTGTTGATGGTGGGCAGGTCATAGTTGGCAAGGCCAAACGACGCGGTCAGGCCAAAGGTACTCGCAAAGATTACGTAGCCCACAAGGGACAAGCCCACGGACTGCTTGCTGGCGGCGGCCGACATCATAACCATGCCGACGATGGTCAAAATAAACGAGCCAAAGACCAGCGGCAAGGCGGCGCCGCTCATCATCATGCGCGCAAACGACATGGTGCTCGTAAAGTAGGCGCCGGCGCCCATGGCGCAAAAGCCCAAGAAGATCAGGGCAGACATGGTGAGATTGTACGCGCGCGGCGACATCTCCTTGGCGCGGCTTGCGCCGCTCTCGACGGGGCCGTTCTGATAGCCCTGGATATCGTTCATACTTCGTCCTTTCACAAAGCGCCGTGAAAGACGGCGCAGCAGATGACAAGATTCCTGTCATTGTACCCGAATGCCGTACGTCCTTACCTACGGCGCTCGCCCTCGAGCGTGCGATCAAAGGCCCAGACCCACCAACGCATCACGTGTGCCTGCGAGCCGTCCGCCCGCTCGCGCGTCTGGTCCTCCAGATACAACTCGGTCGCGTGCCCGCCAAAACGCACCTTATAGGTTGCCGTACGAATGCCGTGAACCGTCAGGCCAAACCCAGTGGTCGAGACAATCTCGTCAATCGTAAAGCAACGACCGTCGACCCAGCAGACGGTGACCGGCACGACCTGTCCGCCCGCGAGGATGCGAGCCACGACGTCCACATACTGCTTGTGCACGCGCCGAGTTTTGCCATCTGTCTGTCGATATTCCATGTCTCCTATTATCGAACGCATGTTTGCATGTTGTAAAGCGAACAGACTGTGGTTTTGGAGTGTCGTAGCAATCGCACGTGTCCGCATGGCGTGTTAGCAAAAAGAATACCCGCGGTCAACAGGACTAATATTCAATTTTAGTGCCAAAAAATTACTTCTCCCATCAGAACTCGGCAAAGAAACCCGCAGGAGGTGATACGATTTATCATGTTTTTGTAACGTGTCTGCAAACTTCGAGAAAGCCCATATATGGACGTAACGTTCTCAACCTTCCTCGGCCAAATTGTGTCGAACCCAGTCCTTGCCGTCACCGTGATCCTCGCGCTCGGCGCCATCTTCGTCAATGGATGGACCGACGCGCCCAACGCCATCGCGACCTGCGTCACTACGCGTTGCATGCCCGCCCGCGCCGCCATTCTCATGAGCGCCGCATTCAACTTCCTCGGCGTGCTCATCATGACGCACTTTAACGCGAGCGTCGCCAACACCATCTCACATATCGTCGACTTTGGCGGAAACAGCACCATGGCGCTCGCCTGCCTGTGCGCGGCGCTGTTCTCCATCGTCGTCTACGGCGCCACAGCATCGCGTTTTGGCATCCCCACCTCGCAAAGCCACAGCCTTATCGCCGGCCTGACCGGTGCCGCTATCGCCCTCGGCGGCGCGAGCAGCGTCAACGTCCACGAGTGGATGAAGGTCATCTACGGCCTGGCGCTCTCCATCGGCCTGGGCTTTGTCATGGGCTGGGTCCTGTGCAAACTCGTCTCGATTCTTTTCGCCGCCGCCAACAGGCGACGTGCCAATGTCTTCTTTAAATACGCTCAGATCGCGAGCGCTGCGGCCATGAGCTTTATGCACGGCGCGCAGGATGGACAGAAGTTCATCGGCGTGCTCTTTTTAGGCGTGGCCTTCGCAAACGGCCAGACCAGCGTCGGCGATGCCGGCATCCCCATCTGGATTATGCTGCTGTGCTCGGCCACCATGGGTATCGGCACCAGCGTGGGCGGCGAGCGCATCATCAAGTCCGTCGGCCAGAGCATGGTTAAGCTCGAGAAGTATCAGGGCTTCTCCGCCGACCTCGCGGGCGCCGCGAACCTGCTGCTTGCCACCCTTACCGGCATCCCCGTGTCCTCCACACACATCAAGACCTGCGCCATCATGGGCGTCGGTGCCGTCAAGCGCCTCTCAGCCATCAACTTCGGCGTCGTCAAAGACATGATGTTCACCTGGTTCTTCACCTTCCCCGCCTGCGGACTCATCAGCTTTGTCATGGCCAAGCTGTTCATGATGTTCCTCTAGTCAAACCGAACGTCCATCTGGACCGCAACACTTCGCCCACCCGTCTTCGCCTCGAAAGGACCCACCCATGGCTAAGAAACCCGATTCGTTCTACTTTGACAACTACGTCGCCTGCGCCGACCTCGCCGTCCAGGCCGCCGAGCTGCTTACCCAGATTTTTGAGAACTTCGATCCCGCGCAGATTCACGACATGCTCAATAAGATGCATGCGATTGAGCATGCGGCAGACAAGAAGCACCACGAGCTCGAAGACGCCCTGCTCACCGCCTTTATCACCCCGCTCGAGCGCGAGGATCTGGATCTGATGAGCTGCGCGCTCGACACCGTGCTCGACCGTATTGAGGGCGTCGTGCAGCGCGTCTACTTCACCAACATTCAGAGCATCCATCCCGACGCCATCGTCATCGCCCACAAGGTGACTGACGCCTGCCGCGCCATGAAGGACCTGATGGTCGAGCTTCCCAACTACCGCAAGTCCAAAACGCTGCGCGAGCTGGTCATCCAGATCAACACCATCGAGTCCGAGGCCGACGAGCTCTACATCAACGCCATGCGCAACCTGCACGTCAACGGCAAGGACCCGCTCGAGGTCATCGCTTGGCGTGACGTGTACGCCTTCCTGGAGTACTGCGCCGACTGCTGCGAAAATGTGGCCGATGTCGTGGATTCGATTGTCATGAAGAACAGTTAATTGGGGGTACGTGTCCCGGCGGTCGCGGGCCCGGCCACTCATAACCTTTTTCACTCCGGCTGCAAGCAGAGTCGTTCAAAAGCGGTTAATTAGTGGTACGCGTCCCACCGGCGAAGGCCCGGCACCTATTCGCTTTCTCACTCCGGCTGCGTGGCAGAGTCGTTCGAAAGTAAATAGGTGTCGGGCCTTCGCCTTACGTATCACCATTGGGAACCTGGGCTAATAGGCGGAATGCATGGTGGCTTTGGTTGAAAGCGTCTTTGGCATCAGTCATGACTTTGGGCAGCGCTGAGCGTTTGGCTGAATGTTGCTCTGGGTACCCTTTGGTTGTCTTTTATTTCGTTATTAAATTGTTGGAGGGCTTGTATGTCTTATTTGGATCTGGCTCGGGGTCGGTATTCTTGTCGTGAGTTTGAAGATCGGGCTGTGGAGCAGGCTGTGGTGGATGCCATTGTTGAGACTGGGCGTATTGCTCCTTCTGCTTGCAATAATCATCCAACCCGTGTGATGGTGTTGGATACGCCTGAGCTTCTGGAGAAGGCTGCTGCTTGTCAGCCTCGGTTTGCTCGTGATGGATCTATCTTTGGCGCTCCGCTCATCTTCCTTATTTGTAGCGTTACCGAAGACGCTTGGGTGCGCCCGTATGACCAGATGAATTCCAGTGAAATCGATACGTCCATCGTGTGCGATCAGATGATGATGGAGGCCACCGAGCAGGGCCTGGGAACGTGCTGGGTATGCCATTTTAAGCCTGAGGTGGCACAGGAGCAGTTCAACCTGCCCAAGGGCGTCTATCCCTATCACATGCTCGTCTGTGGATATCCTGCCGACCACATCGCCGATCCCGAGCATCGCGAGGCCCGTACCATTCCCCTCCCCGACTTCCTCCTCAAGTAGTTTTTGGCACATACCCTAAAATCTACCTTTTATCGCGCGTCCTTCGCCGAGTTCTGCCCTATCACATGCAGAGCTCGGCGTTTTGTTTCCCAACCCGTATGCAGCCACAAAAAAGGAGCCCGCAGGCGCGAGCTCCTCTTAAGGGCACTAGATTGTAGCTCTGGAGCTAGTCCAGGTCGTCGGCGGCAAAGTTGTCGATCGGGGCGAAGGGATCGGCCACGGGGACAACCGGATCAGCGACAGGCAACGGCTCGGCGGCGGGAACGGTCACTGCAGGAGAAGCCGCAGAACCGACCGGCGTGGAGGCCATAAGATCGGCGGGGAAGGAATTCTGGGCATCGTCCATGAAGTGCTGGATGAGCTTGAGATACTCGACCTTGAACTCCTCACGGGAAGCCTTCAGACGGTCGATTTCCTCGAGCTCGGCCTGCTTTTCAGTCAGAGCCTGGCGGATAACCTCGCGGGCCTTGGCGTCAGCCTCGTTGCGGATACGCTCAGCGTTCTCATTGGCATCGTTGACGATGGTCTCAGCGGTCTGCTGGGCAGCGATCAGGGCAGCGGAAATCTGGCGCTCCTGAGCGGAGAAGTCAGGGG
>URHQ01000095.1 GCA_900547655.1 uncultured Collinsella sp. | reverse complement strand
GCCGCGGTTACCGCTGCCGTTGCCGAGCCCGAGGCGGTGTCCGCGATCGATCCCGCGGCAGGACTGGACATTTTGGCTCCCGCCGCGCCGGCACAAGACGTTGCGGACGAGTCTGACGACGATTACGTTGAACAGCCGAGGCGCGTGTCTTACGAGAGCGATACTGATTTCTCGGCCGAGATTCCCGCGGCAACGCCCCATGCCGATATTGCATCCGCGTTCTCTTCGATTGGCGCCAGCGCTTCCAACTTCTTTAAGGGTGCGCTTGCAAAGGGCAAGAAATTTGTCGACGATTTCGAGGAGAAGCGCGCTGCCGCACGCGAGGCTGCCGAGCAGGAGGCTATCGCTCAGCAGCAGGCAGCCGAGGCGGCACGTGAGCTCGCGGCGCAAGAGTTCGAGCAGAACGAGGCTGTGCAGTCCGTGCCCGTCGACGCCGCCGAAGCTACAACGTCCTTTGAGTCCCAGCAACCGACGTCCGCGGATGTTGTTGAGGCAACAACGTCTTTCGAGGCTCAGCAGCACGTCGATAGCACCATGTCGTTTGATGCCGCGAAGTTCGATTCCACGATAACGTTTGAAAAGCAGGGCACCGCGATTGCCGAGTCCCTTCCTGTTTCCGATGAACAGGGCGACGCGGTGGACGATGACGAGCCCATTGATGCTGCCGAGGACGAGCCCGTCGAGGCCAACTCTGGCGAAGAGCAATACGCGGCAGCCGATCAAGGTGATTCGACCGAGGCCGAGCAGGAGGAAGTGTCTGTGGTTTCCGAGACTCTCGAAACGGATGAGTCGAGGCCTTACTCCACGCAGATTTTCACCATGCCGACCCCGAGTGGTTCCGGTGCCACGGTTGCCGATGTCGCTCCCACCCAGGACGAAACGGTCGATTCCCTTATGGCCCAGATTTCCTCCCAAGCATCGCCGCGTCCGCAGATGAATGTTCCCGATCCGGCGTCGGCACCGTCGCCTGCACCTTCCTCGTCTCCGCTGGCTTCGGTCCCCGATCCGTCGCTGCCGTCTATGAAGCAGGCAAACGTTGCGTCTCGCACGTCGCTGTTCGACCTTCCCGATCCCTCTGCCCAGGTCAACGACCCCTTTGCTACCGCCCAAGGTCCCGAACCCACATCGGCACCCGTTGCGCCTCCTATGCCCGTTGCGTCGGCCGCGCAGCCGATTGAGACCATTTCGGCTCCCGCCCCGGCGGCACCCAAGTCTCGTAAGCGCGGCCTGGGTGGCCTGTTCGGCCGTAAAAAGAAAAACGAGCAGGACAGCATGAGTGACTGGCTGGGCGTCGAAGACGATTACGATGCCAAGAAGTCCGGTCGCGGTATCGGTTCGTGGGATAACTTCGAGGACGATAACGATGGCTGGAAGGGTGGCGCTACGTCTTCCGATGGCGCTTCTTCCGAAGATATGCTCGCGGCTGTCGCCTCTATGGGCGATGATGAGCTGCTCGGTCACGATATCTGGTTTGTGGCAACGGGCGCCTCGGATTGTGATGGCGCCGGCATGAAGGCCTTCTTGGCTTCGCATCGCGATAAGCTCCGCGGCGTATTCTTTATCAATCTTGAATCCGTCGGCGCCGGTAGGCTTTCGGTTGTGACGGTCGAGGGCGAACAACAACTGCTCAAGGGCGATCGCCGCATCATGAACCTGGTCAGCAAGGTCTGCAAGTCGTTCCATGTCGATTGTGGCGCGCTCGAGATGCCCTATGCCAAGACCGATGCCTATGCCGCGCTCGAGGCGAGCCGCCGAGCCCTCACCATCGCCGGCGTGGACGGCACGCGTCTGGCTTGCGCTCGTACCGAGGACGACCTGCCCCACAATGTCAACCCGACGAACATTGCTACGGTATCCGAGGTCGTGACCGAGGTTATCCGCCGTTCGTAGACGGAGCTCTAAGGAGTCAACGTGTTTTCGTATATTAAGCGCCATTGGCCTGTCTACGTGATTTTGACCTTGATTGCCATTGCGTTAGGATTTGGGGCTGCCTACATCGTGGGTGCGAAGGGCTCGACCCCCGCCTCCGCAATCAGCGAAGAGGTGGAGCAAGAACAGAGCACGGGTGCCGATGGGATTCCTGAGTCCGAGCAGGCAATCGTTGATGGTGGATCTTCGTCTGCAGAGTAGATACGGCGATTTAAATGATTGAAAGCGGGCGAGCCGGGGGACTGGCTCGCCCGCTTTTTCATCGTGCTAGCGGTTCTTTGGGATCGACCTAAGGCGAGCGAACCATAGGGCTGCGGCACCCGAGGTCAGGAGCGCGGTGATGCAAGCGGCGATGGGAACTGATCCTGTTGCCGGTAGGTCCTGCGGTAGGGTACAGCGTTGAATGACGCTGTCCTCGTCATGTGACTCAAGTTTATCGCCGCCACCGTTGCGGCAAAGATCGACGCGCGCGCTGTTGGTGAGTGCGGTTTGGGGCGTATAAGCCGACGTTGCCTGCATATGTACGACTGCGCCCCGAGCGTCTGCACCAAGGATTGCTTTGGCATCGTCAAGGTCGTCGTGCTCATCTTTGAGATCATCGCGGGTCCAAGAATCCGCATCGCTTCGAGTCGTAAAGTTGGCGGCTACCGCACCGTATTCAATTCGAATGCCCGTTACGACGGTATTGGACGCAAGGTCGAGTTCTTTCGCCTCGAGTGTGGTGGATTCCGTGGTCGAGACATCCGCCTTCCAGAGGTGCCAGCCGTCGTAATCGACGAGGCGGCAATCCTCACCCAGACTCTCCCTTACTTCGTCGGACTCAAGCCAAGGGTTTTCGTGCCCATCGTCAAGTGTCGCGTTTGCCGGCTCATCGACGTCTGTCGAGTCCAACGGCGTCGTGCGATACCATACGTTGCACAGACCATTGAGGTCGCCGATGGCGACGGGGGTTTCGATTGAGATGAATCTCGCTGTGCCGTCTTTGGCGCACTCAAGATCATCGGTAATCGTAAACTCATCAACCCAAGTAGCGGAATCGTTTCGAGCATCGATGGTATAGGAGAAAAGCCCATCACTATTGGTTTGCGTCGTGGCGCGGTTTTTACCATCGCCGTTAGCCAACAGGCCCTTTTCGATAGGTTGGACAAGTTCCTGACACTTGTCGACCTGTCCCTTGATCTCGATGGGCGCATCCTTCATCGCGACGGGTTGCACTTCTCCCGTATCCTTTATTTCAAACGTTATCTCCTCGGCAAGGTCATAGGTCCGCGGAGACATCATTTCGCGCAACGAGTAGGTGCCGGGTACAAGATGTTCGACGCGGTGCGGCTTGTCGGATGAGGTCCAGGAGTCTATTTCGGTTTTATCGGGACCATATAAGGTGAGCTGTGCGCCTTCCACTTCCTGCTCGCCGCTTGCATCGACCTTGGAGATATCTACCTTGGTGTAATCGTCGGATACGTTAAGCCGTGCTTCTACAACGGGTGTTTTCTGGTCGGCATAAGTAAGGTCGACAATATGGGATGTCCGATCGAGTAAGAAGCCTGCCGGCGCTTGAGTCTCGACAACCTCGTAGCGTGCGGTGCCAGATCCCAGCGGGAGGTCGTCCGCGCGTGCTTCTCCAGTTTCATCCGTCGTGACGGCAGCGACAGTCTCACCGTCGAGCGCGGCAATGCTACCGTCGGGGCGCACGATATCACCCGAGGCACGGATCTCAAAGACGGCGCCCGCGAGGCTGCTGCCGTCTACGGCATCGGTTTTAACGATCCTGATGCTTCCCGTCGCGGCGTGGTCATAATACGAGGCGATTGCAACGGGCGTTAGGTTCATGTCGGCGGGTATGTTTACCTCGATCTCTTTGCCGACAAGATAGGGCTCTTTGGCCGAGGTCTCGCGTGCATAATAGGTGCCCGGCACGAGCGATTCGGGCAGTGTGACGGTCCCGGTCGCGTCAGTCGTAAAGGTGTCCATTACGTTATGTGCTGGATACCAGCAAGTTTGTGAGACAGGTTCGTGATTGCTGTCTAGGAGTTGGAAGGTGAATCCGGCTAGTGGAACAGAAGCGCCTGTTTGGGCATCGCGTTTTACAATCTGGAGATGCGTCGACAGCGCGTGGTTGTCCACGATATATTGAAGCTCGGCGCCGTTGGAAATCTGATTGGCCCCGACGGTCCATTCCCCTGCACGCTTAAAACCCTCGGGGACGGTTTCCGGAACCTCGCGAATCGTGTAGCCGGCACGGTCGTATGGGACAGCTCCGTGGACACCGGCGGGTCGCTTGCCTGTGCCGAACCATGCTTCGGGCTGATCTTTGGTGGAGGCAAAGCCATAGATGTTTGTGGTCAGTGTGCCAACAACCTGCTGAGAACTGTTGCTGACAACCTCAAAGACAACACCACCCGCCGGTTGCTCCAGGCCGGATTGGTCGCTATTGCCGTAATCCTTGAATTTGGAAATCTCAAGGTCAAACGCAATGGGGATATCGGAAATGCGAGATTCGATCTCGACTACGCCTGAATCGCCGAGCTGGTCGGCTCCAACGGTATAGGTCCAGCTGTCGTTGGATGGCAGGTAGCCCTCGGGGGCTTTTGATTCGTAGATGGTAAAGGTTCCTAAGGGGACATCGACGAGGGTAGCCCGACCGCTTTCGTCGGTCGTGAGGATTTGCGCCCATCCAGGGGTTGATTGCGACACACACGTGAACTCTGCTCCTGCGAGTGAAGATCCCACCTGGGGGCCGGCATTCGTCGCGGCATCGAGTTTTACGATACGCAGGTTGATGGTGCCGGGCTGTTCATCAATGGCGACCTGTCCACCGTCATTCCCCGTGGTAAAGGCGATGTGATCACGACGGGGGACATAGCCGGCCGGTGCCTTCGTTTCAACTAGGTAGTATGCCGTGTTGGGCAGAAGTGTTGCTTGCGCCCGACCGTTGCTGTCCATCTGGATGGTGCCGACATGCGCGCCGCTGGCGCTCTCAAAAATATCGAATGTTGCCCCGTCAAACTGATAAGTATTGTTTCCGCTGGTAATGGCGGCGTTTGCAGACTGTTTTTTGAAGGAAGCAGAGACCGCCGGCAGTACATAGAGCATGTCCTGACGTTTGCTGCCGCCCGATACGGCTCCTAGATAGCGTCGCGCGCGGTGCGGAGCGGCTTTGATGCTTCCTGATTTTGCGCTGTCGTGGAGCCACCGCGCCGCCGCCACGACTTCATTGTCAGTGGTAAAGTGCCCACTCTTGGTTTTGCCCTGAGCGGTCGTGTAAGAGTAAGTACCGTCGACATGGGTAGTGCCGTTGAGCATCCATACGGCAAGCTGGGTCGCGGCGCGGGCGCGATCGGGTGAAAGATGGTAACCGCCAAACGACGTGGCGGTAGGATATCCGTGACAAACGATTGCCGCGAACTCGTCGTCGAGCCACACCCAGCCTTGATCAAAGTTGAGCCATGGGCCGCCCGGCTTGGTGGGGCCGGGGCGCTCCTGGTTCATGCAGTAGGCAACCGAGGCGTCTTGAGCTTCATACTTGCCGATGAAGAAGGGCCCACAATCATCGCTAATAGTGCGGAAGCCGAGCTGATCGTAGCCATCGACGGCAAATGCGGCTCCCGGTGTCAGGCAGCCGAAAAGCAGGAAGAGGAGCAGGAGCAGCGGACCTGTTGCGATTGCGCTGTGGACAGAGTGCGTGGGTGCGTTGGACATGGCTGCTCCTTATCCCTCGTGCGCCGCATGGGGAGGTTGCGACGCGTAGGATGAGGCTACCCCCGAGGCTCATGCGGGTAAGTACCGGAGCCTGACCAAAAGCTTGCCCGATTTCTGACAAATCGAGCTCAAATACAACAATCAGATAAAAGTGCAGGTAGAAGATGGTAAGAAAAGAAAGACAAAGGTCCTCGTCTCCACAATTGACGCGATTTTCAAACGAATCTCCACAGCTAAAACAAGCATCGCCACCCTTGTATCGAACAAGACAACCGCGTTATACTATCCCCCACATATGCGGGCATCGCCAAGTGGTAAGGCATCAGCTTCCCAAGCTGACACTCGCGGGTTCGAGTCCCGTTGCCCGCTCCAGTAAAAAGCACAAGCACGGCAGCGTTACGTTGCCGTGCTTTTTACTACCAAGCGCCGGGACTCGAACCCGCCAGGGTGCGAGCGTTAAGCAAACGCGAAGCGTTTGTAGCGAGCAGGCGAAGGCGCCGACAGGCGCCTGAAGCCGGTGCGTATTTGCGAAGCAAATACGCGGATGTCCCGTTGCCCGCTCCATCGAGTACGGGGGACCTCGGGAACGTCGGGTCCAACCCGCTGTGCCCGTGCGTGTGCACGGACCGGGTCTGCCGACCGCAGCCGGTGCGGATTTGCGAAGCAAATGCGCGGACGTCCCGTTGCTCGCTCCAATTCCAAAATGTTAGGTTAATGCCTACTGCCCATACTTGCACCTGCGCACGGTACAATGGTTGGGTTACGACCAACGTGCCAATAACCAAAAAGGAGCCGCTATGATCGATCGCTATACCCGCCCGGAGATGGGACACATCTTCTCCCTCGAGAACAAGTACGCCATTTGGCAGGAGATCGAGGTTCTGGCCTGCGAGGCCCAGGCGGAGCTCGGCAAGATCGGTATTTCCAAAGACGAGGCCCAGTGGATCCGCGACCATGCCAACTTTGAGAAGGCGAAGGTCGATGAGATCGAGGAAGTCACGCGCCACGACGTCATTGCCTTCCTGACCAACATGAAGGAGTACATCGATGCCGATGTTCCCGAGGGCGACCCCAAGCCCAGCCGCTGGGTTCACTATGGCATGACCAGCTCCGATCTGGGCGACACGGCCCTGTGCTACCAGCTCACCCAGGCCTGCGACCTGATCATCGAGGACGTCAAAAAACTCGGCGAGATCTGCAAGCGTCGCGCCTTTGAGGAGCGCAACACGCTCTGCGCCGGCCGTACTCATGGCATCCATGCCGAGCCGATGACCTTCGGCATGAAGTTTGGCTCTTGGGCCTGGGAGCTCAAGCGCGATCTGGACCGTCTTGAGGATGCCCGCAAGAACGTTGCCTTTGGTGCCATCTCGGGCGCTGTCGGCACGTACAGCTCCATCGAGCCGTTTGTCGAGGAATATGTCTGCGAGCACCTGGGCCTGGTTCACGACCCGCTGTCCACGCAGGTTATTAGCCGCGATCATCACGCCTACCTCGCCGGCGTTCTTGCCACCACCGCGGCCACCTGTGAGCGCATCGCTACCGAGGTTCGCAATCTGCAGAAGACCGATACGCTCGAGGCCGAGGAGCCGTTCCGTAAGGGCCAAAAGGGCAGCTCAGCCATGCCGCACAAGCGCAACCCCATCACCATGGAGAAAGTCTGCGGTCTGTCGCGCGTCGTGAAGTCCAACGCCCAGGTTGCCTTCGATAACGTCGCCCTGTGGCACGAGCGTGACATTTCGCACTCCTCTGCCGAGCGCGTCGCCCAGGCCGATAGCTTCATCGCCCTCGACCACATGTTCCAGTGCCTCATCCGCGTTATCGACGGCCTGCAGCTGTATCCCGCCCGCATGATGGCCAACCTCAATAAGACCCGCGGCCTCATCTTCTCTTCCAAGGTACTGCTCGCCCTCGTCGACACGGGCATCACCCGCGAGGACGCGTACGCCATTGTGCAGGAGAACGCTATGGCAACCTGGCACGAGGTACAGGATTGTGTCTCCGGCCCCACCTTTAAGGAGCGTCTCGAGGCCGACCCGCGCTGCACCGTCAGTCAGGAGAAGCTCGACGAGATCTTTGATCCGTGGGACTTCCTCACCCGTATCGACACGGTCTTTGATCGTCTGGAGCAGCTGAGCTTCGAGTAGGTTCGGGCATAACGCTAGCTTTTTAGGAGCCTTCGTGAGTTCGTGTGGGTAGTCCCTACGCCTCGCGCCCCGGCAGGGCCG
>URHQ01000094.1 GCA_900547655.1 uncultured Collinsella sp. | reverse complement strand
CGCTCCTGGGCCACGCGGGGCGCCAACGTGCGGGCGGCAGCGGCAAAGGCCAGCTGCGTGCGCAGGTCCTGCGTGCCGGCACGACGTCCGGCTTCCTGTCCACCGCCAAAGATGCGCGGACGCAGCGGCGTGCGGGTCTTAACGTAGAGCGCGCCGGATGCCACAGGACCGCCAATCTTGTGGGCGGCGACGGACATGGCATCGACGCCCAACTCGGCGGCATCGAGCGGAATGTGCAGATACCCCTGGATGGCATCGGTGTGGAACAGGGCGCCTGCGGTATGCGCGGCCGCGGCAAGCTCGAGGATGGGCTGCACCACGCCGGTCTCGTTGTTGGCGACCATAATGCTCACGAGCGCCACGTCGTCGCCGAGCAGCTCGACAAGCGTGGCAGGCTCAATGTAGCCCATGCGGCAGGGCTGCACCAGGTCGACGGTAAAGCCGGCGGCACGCAGCAGCGGCAGGTTATCCAGAATCGAATCGTGCTCGATCGCCGACACGATCACGCGGTCGCGCTTGCGATCGCGCTGACGAGCACCCTCGGCAAGTCCGAGGAGCGCCAGCTGGTTTGCTTCGGTACCGCCGTTGGTCAAGATAACCTCGGACGGACGGACGCGCGCGCCAAAGCTGCGGGCAATCTCGCGACGCGCCATTTCTAGGCGCGCAGCGGCCTTGCGGCCGAGCGAGTGCAGCGAGTTGGGGTTGACGCCGGCAAGCTCGCTGTCGTCGTACTCGCGCTGTGCAAGGAGCGCCTCGGCGCGCATGGGCGTCGAGGCGGCATAGTCAAGATTCACGGGTATGCGGTTTTGACCTGCGGTCATAAGGGTTTATGCCTCCTGTGCAGCCTCGTTGCCCAGCTTCTGCAGCAGCGCAACCTCGGCGGCGGGATCTTCGGACTTAAATACGGCGGAACCGGCCACCAGGACATTTGCGCCGGCCTTGACGACCTCGGCGATGTTTTTGGAAGAGATGCCGCCGTCGACCTCGATCATGGGCGACACGCCGTGGCGCTCACACATGGCTTTGAGCTCGTGGAGCTTATGCAGAGTGCCCGGGATAAAGCTCTGGCCGCCAAAGCCCGGGTTCACGCTCATGAGCAGCACCATATCGACGACGTCGATGATGCTCTCGAGTACGCACACGGGGGTGGCGGGGTTGAGCACCACGCCAGCCTTGACGCCGCGCTGCTGCAGATGGGTGAGCGTGCGGTGCAGGTGCGTGGAAGCTTCGTAGTGCACGGTGATCATGTCGGCACCGGCGTCGGCATACCAATCGACTGTCTCGTCGGGGTTCGACACCATGAGGTGCGCGTCGACCGGTACATCGGTGGAGCGCTTGACGGCCTTAAGGATGTCAACGCCAAAGGTGAGATTGCCGGTAAAGTGTCCGTCCATGACGTCGAAGTGCACGTAGTCGGCGCCGGCGATCTTGTCGAGTTCGCCCTTGAGGTTGGCCATGTCGGCCGAAAGGACGGACGGAGCGATTTTAATGGAACCCATGGTAGTAGCCTTTCTGCGCTAGTCGGTGAGTCCGTAGAACTCTTGAGAAGGGACGCGATCGGTAAGAATCTCGAGCGCCCTATCCAAAGTAACACCGTTGTAGAGCGTTTGCTCCACGGCAAAGGTGAGTGGAATGTCTACGCCCAGTGAACGGGCGAGCTCGCTCACGCTGCGGGCGGCGACGGCGCCCTCCACCACCATATGCGTGCGCGTCTGGTACTCGTCGAGCGAAACGCCGTGGGCAAACTCGTAGCCAAAGGTGCGGTTGCGCGAATGCTCGGAGGTGCAGGTGGCAATGAGGTCACCCATGCCGGCAAGACCCATGCAGGTCATGGCCTGGCCGCCGCGGGCGTGCACCAGGCGGCTGATCTCGGCCAGGCCGCGCGTCATGATGAGGGCAAGCGTGTTGTCGCCCGCGCCCGAGCCGGCGGAAATGCCGCACACGATGGCGATAACGTTCTTCATGGCGCCGCATACCTCGACGCCGGTCATATCCTGCGACAGGTAGATGCGGAAGGCCGTGGACAGCAGCAGCTCCTTAAAGGTCTCCCCTACCTGCGGGTCTTCGCTGGCGATGACGGCGGCAGAAAGACCTCCGCGGCAGATTTCCTCAGCATGGTTGGGGCCCGAGAGGGCCGCCACGCGCGTCTCGTTGCCGATCTCGCTGGCGATGACCTCGCTCATGAGCAGGCCGGACTCGGGCTCAATGCCCTTGGTGAGGCAGAGCACCGGGGTATCGGCGGCGATAAAGGGCGCGGCCTGGTGGCACACGCTGCGAAGGTGCGTCGAAGGAACGGCGAAGATGATGGCCTCGGCGCCGTCGATCGCCTTGGTCAGATCCGTCGTGGCGAAGACGTTGCCGGGTAGCTCGTAGCCCACCAAATACCGGGGGTTACGGTGCTCGCCATTGATGCCGGCGGCCGTCTGCTCGCTGTGGGCCCACATGGTCACGCGCTCGGCTCGCGCGGCAGCAAGGCCGGCGACGGCGGTTCCCCAGGAGCCGGAGCCAATCAGCGCAACATTCATGACTCTCTCCTACTTATCGTCGGGCTCGGTGACGCGCTTGGTAAACGAGAGCTTGGACTCCTTACCGGTCATGAGCTTTTTGATGTTCGCGCGATGGGCCCACACCACGGTGATGCCGATCATCGCCATGCAGAACTTGAGGCTCAGGCTGCTGTACGGAAAGACCGCGCAAGCAGCGATAGGAAGACCGATAGCTGCGGCAAGCGAGCCCACCGATACATACTTGGTGATGGCGACGGCCACGATAAACATGCCCAGCAGCGACAGGCCAATAGGCCAGTACCAGGCGAGGATGACACCCAGACCAACGGCGATGCCCTTGCCGCCGTGGAAGTTGAGGTAGGGCGAGAAGATATGGCCCCACACTGCCGCCAGGCAGATGACGCCGAGCATCCAGTCGCCGGCGGCACCGGGAGCCATGATGCTCACGGGGAAGCCATAGCCCACGCTCGCGATGAACGGACGCGCGATAAGGACGCAGATGGCGCCCTTCAGGCAGTCGAGCAGCAGCGTGAGCGCCGCGACCTTGGGGCCGGCCACGCGCAGCGCGTTGGTGGTGCCGATGTTGCCGGAGCCTGCCTTGCGAATGTCGGTGTGGTTGAACACGCGGCCCAGGATAAGGCCAAACGGAATCGCCCCGATAAAGAACGAGACCACGGCGCAGATGGCGGTCAGCAGAATCGGATTATGCATCCTTTTGCTCCTTCTTCCTAAAGAAGAGTCGAATGGGCGTGCCGGCAAAGTCGAAGGTCGAGCGCATGCGGTTCTCCACGTAGCGCTGGTAGGTGTCGTTGACCAGATCGCTGTGGTTGACGAAGAACGTGAACGTCGGCGGGTTGACGCCCGTCTGGGTCACGTAGTGCATACGCAGGCGGCGCTTGCCGTCCACCACGGTATGACCGAACTCGCGCAGGTCGGTGAGGAACGTGTTGAGGCGCGAGGTGCTGATCTTTTGCGAGCGCGTCTTTTCGGCGGCGTCGACCATCGCCCAGATCTTCTCGACGCTGCGGCCAGTGAGGGCAGAGATGCGCAGGTACTGGGCCCAGGGAGCCATGACGCCCAGACGGCGGTCGATGGTCTCCATGCAGGCCTCGCGCTTGCGGTCGTCGTCGAGCAGATCCCACTTGTTGAGCAGCACCACGATGGCGCAGCCGCGCTCGATGGCAAGACCCATGACCTTCTGGTCCTGCTCGGTAACGCCCACGGAGGCGTCGACGACGAGCAGCGCCACGTCGGCGCGGTCGATGGCGCGCAGGCCGCGGACCATGGAGTAGTACTCGATGTTCTCGTACACGGTGCTCTTCTTGCGAATACCCGCGGTGTCGACCATGCGGTAGTGCTTGCCGTTGCGCTCCACGACGGTGTCGATGGCGTCGCGCGTGGTGCCGGCAATGTTGGACACGATGGAGCGGTCGGCGCCCAGGATGCGGTTGAACAACGAGGACTTACCGGCGTTGGGGCGGCCGATGATGGCGACGTTCAGCGCGTCGGGGAACTCGTCGGCGATCTCGTCCTCCTCCTCGGGCAACAGGGCCACGATGTCGTCGAGCAGGTCGCCCGTGCCGTGGCCGTGCAGGGCCGAGAGCGGCGTAGGCTCACCGATGCCGAGGGAATAGAACTCCCAGATGCTGTCATTCTCGCGATCGGGGTTGTCGAGCTTGTTCACCAGCAGAAAGACCGGCTTGTCGCAGCGCTTGAGCATGCGGGCGACCGACTCGTCCTCCTCGGTGACACCGGTGCGGCCGTCGACCACAAACAGGATGACAGCGGCTTCCTCGGCGGCGGCGAGGGCCTGGTCGCGGATGGACGTGGCAAAGACGTCATCGCTCTTGAGCGGCTCGATGCCGCCCGTGTCGACGATGGTGAACTCGCGGCCGTTCCAATCGGCCGTGTGGTATGAGCGGTCGCGCGTGACGCCGCGAGACTCATGGACGATGGCGTCCGAAGTCTGGGCCAGGCGGTTGACGAGCGTGGACTTGCCCACGTTGGGGCGTCCGACGACGGCGACGATAGGTTTCATCTGCTCTCCTTTAATGGGTAGGGTCAGCGGAATTAGTAGAGTCGGCAGGCACAATGCCAAGGATGTGCTCCAGGGTATCGAGCAGCTCATGCGGCATGGTCGATACCACATGAACCTCGGCGCCGCGACTGGTAAGGCTTGCGAGTAAATCGTCACGATGATACTCGTCAAGCGTCATGCCGTCAGCGTTGAACATGAGCTTAGGCACAAAGAGCATAACCCCAGAGAGGTCCTGCGGCAGCTGCTCCAGAATGTCACACGCGACGATGAGGCCGGTCACGTCTACGTTGCCGCCAAAGTAGCGGTTCTTGATGGCTGTGACGGTGCCGCCGAGACCATGCGGCGACTCCACAAAGCGCGCCACGGTGTCGCGCGCGCTGGCGCCGGAGAGGCACAGCAGGCGCTGGTTGCGCTCGGCAATGCCAGCGCGGACGCGGGCCAGACGCTCGGCGTCGGCGGCAAGCACGTCGTCGGTCTCATCCAGATACGAGCGGATCATGCCGATGCCGTCGTAGTACTGCGGGTAACCGTCGTAAAAGTCCGCCTCGGGAGGATCGATGCCGGCGTCCAGATAGAACTCGTCGCTCATCTGGAAGGTGTGGCGGCCAAAGCGCTCATAGGCGCGGTCCTGGAACGGTCGGATCATGGCGATGGTCTCGCGCGCTAGCTCGGGTTTGTCGCTGTAGGACCAGCTAAAACGGTTCTGATGCTTGGTAAAACCGAGCGGCACAATGCCCAGGCTGGTGATTTGCTCGTGCTCCTCGCAAAAGCGCAGAGTCTTTTCAAGCTCCTCGCCGTCGTTCATGCCGGGGCACAACACGATCTGCGCGTGAATCTCGATGCCGGCGGCCATGATGGCTTCGAGCACGTCCATGCCTCGCTGGGCGTTGCGGCCCATCATGCGGCGGCGGACGTCGGGGCTCACAGCATGGACCGACACGTTCATGGGACTCATGTTGCGTTGGATGACGTTTTGAACATCTTCGTCGGTGAGGTTCGTGAGCGTGACGAAGTTGCCCTGCAAAAAGCTTAGGCGATAGTCGTCGTCGCGAATATAGAGCGTTGAACGGCCGCCCTTGGGGAGCATCGTCATAAAGCAGAACACGCAGGCGTTTACGCAGGTGCGCATGCCGTCGAAGATGGGACCATCGAATTCAAGGCCCCAGTCCTCTCCCGGGAAGCGGTCGAGCTCGACGGGGGTGACGCTGTTGTCGCGCGGGTCGAAAACCTCGAGGTCGACGGTATCATCGTCGGCCTCCCAGAGCCACACGATCATGTCGGTGAGCTGCTCGCCGTTGACCGTGAGCACGCGCATGCCCGGCTCGATACCCACATCCCATGCGGGCGACTCGGGACGCACGTTCTTAACGAGCGCGCCTTCACCCGGCTCGGGGTCGCGGCTGCGCCCGTAATCGGCCACCTCGGCGGCGTATGCTGGTACGGTCTGGTCCATGGTTAGTGGCAAAGCTCCTTGATGCGCTCGACGGCGCGTTCGATGTGTTCTTGTGGGGTGGAGGCTCCGGCGGTGATGCCGATGTGGTGAGCGTCGGTAAACCACGCGGCCTGGAGCTCGGAAGCTTCCTCGATGTGATGCGTGTGCTCGCAGGCGTCGGTACAGATCTGTGCCAGGCGGCGGGTGTTGCCCGAGTTCTTGCCGCCCACGACGACCATGCAATCACAGCGGTTGGCAAGCGACGCGGCTGCCTGTTGACGCTCACTCGTGGCGGCGCAGATGGTGTTGATCACACGCAGCTCCTGCACGCGCGGGGTGATAGCGGCCACGACCTCGGCGAGGTTCTGCGCGGTCTGGGTAGTCTGCACGACCAGACCCACCTTGCCCTTGGGCGACAGGGCATCGGCGTCGGCGGCACAGCTCACGACCTGCGCATCGTCGCCGGCGTGGCCTAGAATGCCCTCGACCTCGGGATGCCCCGGCTCGCCCACGACGATCACACGGTAGCCCTCGCGCACCAGCCGCTCGGCGGCCACGTGGACCTTCTTGACGTAAGGGCAGGTGGCGTCGATCACGTTGAGGCCGCGCTTGCGGGCGGCATCGATGACCTGCGGCACCACACCGTGGGCGCGGATGATCACGGTGCCGGTTGCGGCATTATCCAGGTTCTCGGCCAAGCCAATGCCAGCCTCGGCGAGCTCGCGTACCACGATGGGGTTATGGATGAGCGGCCCTAGGGTGTGGACCTGAGCGCTCTCCCCTGCCTGCGGCGCGGCGGCCAGAGCCATGTCGAGCGCGCGCTGCACGCCGTAGCAAGTGCCGGCGTGGGCAGCGATCTCGATGGTAGGCGCGGTTGCCTGGTCGGACGCAGTCGCGGCGGTGTTCGTCACGTTCTCGCTCATGGCTAGAACCTGCCCGGATGCTCGGCGCACAGATCGTCGCGCATGGCGTAGACGCGGTTCATGGCTTCGGACTCAAACCATTCCAGGCGCTCCGTGCGTTTAAGCCCGGCCGGTGCGTCGGAAAGCGAGACGGCCTTGCCGGCGCGGATCCAGCACTTCTTGGGACGCATGATCTTTTTGCCCGCAGGCGTGATGTCGGACCAGCCACAGATTGCGAGCGGGTTGACGGGTGCTTTGCCCATCTGGGCGATGAGCGCAAAACCGCCGTGGACCTCGGGCTTGATCTCGCGCGAGCGGATGCGCGTGCCCTCGGGGAAAATCAGGACGTCCTCACCGCGCTGAAGCGCATGCTGGGCGGCACGCAGGCACTTCATGTCGGCGGTGCCGCGCTCGACGGGAATACCGCCCACACGGCTAAAGGCCCAGCGCACGATCTTGCTCTTGGCGAACTCGGACTTAAAAATGGGGCGAATGCGGCGGCCGCCAAAGAACAGCGCCGTCTCTACGGCCAGGAGCTCGGCCATCGAGGTGTGGTTGCAGATGACCACGCTGCCGCGGCCTTCCTGGCGCTCAAACAGCAGATCGGCATCCTCTACCTTCCAGCGCCACATGAGCTTGGAGAAAGCCCAAAGGATTGCCATGACCACGAAGACGGTGCCGCGGATGAGCGCCGGGAACTCGGCATAAGGGGCGTTGTAGTAATCCTCGGGCGTCTGCTTAAACAGGCGCATGGGCTACCTCCTTTGGTTGATGAGGTCCTCGATGATCGAGACGACCTCATCGATGGTGTGGGCGGTGGAGTCGACGTGCACGGCGTCCTCGGCGGGAACGAGCGGCGCGACCTCGCGGCTGCTGTCGAGCTTATCGCGCTGCTTGAGGGCGTCGAGGGTCTCGTCGACCTCGGCCTCCAGCTGCTCTTCGGAGAGCGGCTGGGCGTCGTTTTGGTGGCGCTGCAGCTGTCTCTTATACACAT
>URHQ01000093.1 GCA_900547655.1 uncultured Collinsella sp. | reverse complement strand
GTGGGCTCGGAGATGTGTATAAGAGACAGATGTTGGCACCCGACGCCGATCGCGAGGACATGGCGGAGGCGAGCGCGCGGGACAGCTCGTCCACGTCGCACTCGGACAGGGCGAACGGCTCCGAAGGCGGCGCGGACGGCGCGGGGACGTCGAGCATGATGTCCCGGCCCAGCGCCGGCCGCCACGAGCGGTAGGCGCCCTTCAGCAGCGCGTGCATCTTGAGCAGCGTCTTGGGCTTCACGCCCTTCCCAGTCCTGGGCGCGAGCAGCATGCGGTACGCCGCCGAAACGTCCCAGGGCTCCAGCTGGTCGTAGGGCAGCCGGCCGATGGTCGGCTCCACCATCGTCCTGACGACGCTGCGGTACGTGGCCACCGAGTTGTCGGACAGGCCGTTCACGGGGTCGGAGATGTACGTCTCGAGCATCGAGGACAGGCGCTTGGAGCTGTCCCGGGCGGACGACGGGATGAAGGTCGCGACCCATGAGTCGCACTCGGCCTGCGCCTGCTCGCGCGACAGCTCCGCGTCCCACGACCTGTAGGGCCTGATCCGCCTGCCCGTGACGCGGTCGGTGCCCATATACGGACGGGCGAACCAGCGGCCGTCCGCCCCGCGCTGCACGACCGCACGGCGCTCGCTAGATGTCGGCATCGACGCCCAGCTCCGCCGCCATGTCGCGGATCTCCCTGCGCGCATCCAGGTCGAGGGTCTGGACGCTGTCGGCGTGCCCGTGGGGGTCGGCACCGAGCACGGCGATGAGCATGAGCTTGCGAGCGATGTCGGCCGGCGCGCCGGCCTGGCGGAAGGCCTCGTAGAGCGTGTCGGCGCAAGCGCCGGTGAGCATGAGGAGGTCGGAAAGCCCGCCCGAGCCCACGAAGCACGCGTTGCCGGTGCCGTCGCCGTTGCCGATCGAGACCGTCGCGCAGCGGCACTCGAAAGCGCGGACCTCGCCGCAGGCCTCCACCGTCAACCTGACCTTCTCTTCGCTACTCATCCTTCTCCTCCTTGGCGCTCGCCTGCACCCTCGCCTTAAGCCACTCGTCCTCGGCACTGGGCGTGAAGCCCGCGGCGCGGACGATCTCCCAGTGCTCGAGCCACCCATCCGCGTCATCGCCTCGCCAGCGGCTGTTGAGCATCCGCATGCTGCGCGCCGTGTCCAGCCACCAGTGGCCGATCTCGTAGGCGCTCGGGGACGAGCCGCCGACCCTGCCGTAGAAGGCCTCCATGACCGCAGCCTCGGCGCTGTCGTAGTCGCCGACGTCGTCAAGCAGGTCGTCCATGTAGAAGACCGGCTTCATGCGTGCCGCGCGCACCGCGTCCTCCAGCTCGCGCGTGCGCCCCGGGGTCTCGTGCAGGACGAAGTCGACCATGCGCCTGTACAGGTCCACGAGCGCGGCATCCTCGCGCTTGGCCTCCTGCTCCGCGACGATCTCCTCCTCGGTCTTCTCGGCTTGCCCGCCCGAGCCATCGTCGGGCTCGTAGAGATACCAGCCGCTGCCGGTATTCACCGCCACGGTGCCGGGGGCGATATCCAGTCCCTCGAGTTCCTTGGCCACGGTGCCGTAGCACGCCCAGAGCACGTAGCTAGACCCCTCGGGACGCTCCTTCACCACCGGGATGCCCATATCGCCGAAGGCGTCGTAGTCCTCGGCCTTGGCCTCCTCGCGCTCGTTGCGGCGGCGGATGCTGTCGGCCTTGCCCGCCCAGCCGTCGCCGGCCGCCAGCACGGCCTCGATGTCCTTCTCGTCGTCGAAGGCGCTCGCGGCCTCGAGCTGCTCCAGCGTCACCTGTACGCCGGCGTCGATGCGACCGCGCAGTTTGCGCGCAGCGCGGATCTGCCCGGCGGTGGCGCGGCTCGCGCGCTCGATGCGCTGCTCGTCGACGCCCAGCACGAGCATCTGCTGCACGCCGCGTGCGCGCTCGGCCTCGGTCAGCTGGCGCTTGTCGTCGGTGGCAAGCATGGCAATGAGTTCATTGGCCTCATCCATGCTCTCCGTCACCAGAGCGGAGACCTCGCGGTCCTCCCCGTAGATGGACGACAGCGCGCGATAGCGGCGCTCCCCGTCCACGATGCGGTAGACGTTGCCGTCCGCCACGACCACGGGCGGGTTCAGCGGCTCGCCGCCGGTCGCCTCGATGCTGCGGGCTAGGGCGCCGATGTCGCCGAAGTCCTCGCGCGGGTTCTGCTCGCTCGGGCGGATGTCGCCCAGGCGCACAGACTTCTTCTCAAACTGCATGTCATTCCTCCTAGTCCTAGTAGTACATCCCGCTCGGGGCGGTCCCCTCGATGGCGCCGCCGATGGCGATGAGCGCGATGAGCGCCACGGCGCACACGACGCTCTGCGTCCGCTCGGACAACGTCCCCCACCAGGCCGACACCCGGTCGCTAAGCAGCAAAAGAATCTCGCTCATGGGTTCCCTCCTCGATCCACTCGTCGACCCACTCGGGGCGCACCAGGTAGCCGCGGCAGCGGCCATCGGGCAGGCAGTAGGTGAGCCTGCGCGCGTTGCATTCGTCTCGAAGGGTGTTGTAGGGCACCCCCAGCACGCGCGACACCTCGTCGAGCGTGTACAGCAGCTTGCGCGGCAACTTGAGCTCGGCGGCAAGTGCTCGGAACGTCTGGGGGTTATTGCTGGTATCATCCATGGATGGCCTCCTTTCAGGTCGGCCTCCCGCGTACGGTCCTAACGCTGCGGGAGGCTCTTTTTTTGGGTCGGGCGTAGGGCGGACCCTCCCCCGACACGGCACCGGCTGGAACGCCCGGCGGATGGTTAACGGAGCCCGCCGGGACCGGTGCCGCCTCGGGGAAGGGGCCTCAGCCCCGGAGCGAGGCGAGCGCCCACGCCGCGATGAACGGCAGCGCGACCGAGAAGCACACCCGCGCCAGGCCGTAGGCCCCCTGCGCGGTGCACGCCCACCCCGCGGCATCCATCACGACGGCCGAGACGAGCAGCGCCCGCCTCATTCGTGACCGCGGCCGAAAGGCCGCTCGCCCGGCGCGGGGTCGATCTCCATGACGTCGTAGGCCACCGGGTCGCACGCCTGCCTGCGTTCGAGCGTGACCAGGCGCTCGAGGTAGACGATGTCGCCGGCCCGGACGTGTTCGCGGAACGCATCGCGCGCGTCCGCCAGGAACTCGAACACCTCCGTGTGCCATACGTTGTCGGGGCCCACCCACGTCACCGTGCCGTTCACGGACGTAATGTCCTTTGGCAGCTCGTATCTCTTGCCTGTCATTCCTCTTCCCCCATTCCTATGCGGCCTCGTCCGTGTTCCGACCGCCCAAGCGGTCAAGCGAGACGTTATAAAAATCAGCAAGGCGCCAAGCGATTTCAAAAGTCGGCGCCGTGCGACCGTTCTCGTAGTTGTAGATGCTCGTGGCATCCACTCCGACAGCGTCAGCGACCTCCTGTTGAGTGACGCGTTTACGTGCACGAAGTTCACGAAGACATGCGGACATCTCTTCCTTGCTAAACACCATTGACAACTCCTTCATCTGCGAGAACGAGAGGGCTGAGGTTGAGCGCTGTCAACCTCAGCCGTAACATCTTCTATATAGAAGATGTTTTTGGCTCTCTGCCTAATTTCTGTATTCAATGTTACGGCTCTCCGCCTAATTGTCAACAAAGATTTCAGTATTTGATTGAAAACTTTGGCGCTTTGCCTTAATTTCTTAGGTAATGATGGGAGGAGGCCCAATGACAGAAGACACTCTTAGGAAACGGATCGGTAAGAACATACAGTTGCTCAGGAAGTCCGCCGGCTTCAAAAGCGCCGCAGCATTTGCGGAATTTGCCGGATTTGAGACAAGCCGCTACACGGAATACGAGCAAGGCCGCCGCAGCATGGCATTTGATGCGGCTTGGAGAATTGCTGACGCTCTCGAATGCTCGCTAGACACTTTAGGTGGCAGAGACTGGTCACCAATGGAGACCCAGCAAAACCAGACGCCAGAGGAGGGCGAGCTGATCACCTGCTACCGACAGAGCACCGAGAAGAGGCGCTCGAAGATCCTGGAGACGGCACGCGACCAGGCCGAGCTGTCCCAAAATCAGGCTGCAGCGCCTGAAGGCGAAGGGCTGGAAGCGGATCAAGTAAGGTCCGCGTAGACACGGGAACGGAATATATGATTGGAGGGTGAACTGATGCCAGGAGATTCGAGGAGACATATGAACGCGCTGATCGGCGAATGCGACTCAATCCTTGCCGGGGTCTACGGCGAGGACACGCAGCAGCACATCGACAACTTCATGACCGAGATGGAGGGGTTCAGCTTCTATCTCCGCTTCGGCGGACAGGGCATCCTGCAGAGCCGGACGCTCGACGGCGTACGCAGGGCGCGCGGATGGCTCGTAGCCAACATGACCAACATCTGCGGGCCCGAGCCGGCGCCCGCCGCCACGATCACCACCAATGCGACCGCCACGGCGCGAGCCGAGGCGAACATAAGCGCCGAGATCAGGCGGACGGTCGATGCCGTGCGCTCGGCAGACGGCCTCACCGATACCGAGAAGGACCTGCTCGAGCTTGCCATCAGCAGGATGCGCAACGAGGCGGATGCGGCAGATGAAAAGGGTTTCGCCAAGCGTGCAGCCGAGGCGCTGGATTTAGCGTCCAAGGCTAGCGGCCTCATCCCCACGGTAGCCGCCGCCATCGGCGCGCTCGCGAAACTGTTCGGGGCCTAGGCGCCAGCTGTTCCCCCATTTTCGTAACCCCACGAAAATGGGAAGGTGGCTGATTAAGTTGTTGCAGAAAGTGCAACGACTGCTACTAAACGAAGAAACCCCGTGCAGCGATCTTGGCTGACCCGCACGGTCAAGTAAGGTCCGCGTAGCCGGCAGGCAATCTCGCTTGTCCGCCAAAAAACGCCATTCCTGACGGACAAAAAAGGTTGTCCGTCAGGAATGGCGGGCAGTATTGAATTTCAGCGCAAAAGTTAGCATAATGCTAACTACAAAAAGGAGCGAAATGGGGAGAACCAAGTACAGACCAACCTATTCGCTTGAGATGGCGAAGAGGCTCACGGCAGAGGGGTCAGCTCGGATGAAAAGGCGGGCAACAAAGTTTCTCATCGAGCATTACGTACATGCGGATTTAGTCGCCGCAGACGTATTCAGCAAGATCGAGGAAAGGCATTTCAGGAAATCCGTCGAACTCGAGCACAGGCCGGGGACGTGGGCCGACATCTACTGCGGAATAGTTTACGACGAGACCGAATGGTACGTGAAGTTCTTCGTCGAGGACGAGGAGCCCGTCGTAGAGATATGGTCAATGAACTGGGACGGCGCCTTCCATTAGGAGGAATTATGAGATGTACCGAATGCGGCCACGAGCTGAGGCTCACCAGCGAGCCGCTCACGGAAACGTATCGCGGAGAAGAGTTCACTATCGAGGGAATCGAGCGCCTCGCATGTGACGAGTGCGGTGAATACGAAATTGGCATCAAGGAAGCCGGCGTGCTCTCAGAAGCGATAACCGAAGCCTACGCCAAGAGACACGGCCTTCTCGCTCCAACGGAGATCAAGAAAATCAGAAAGTCGCTCAAGATGACGCAGGCGCAATTCGAGAAGCTGCTGGGGGTGACGAAGCCGACCGTATCCCGCTGGGAGAACGGCGCCTCGCAACCGACAGCGACGGCATGCCAACTCATGCGCGTCGTAAGGGACTACCCCTTGGTCCTTCCGTCTCTCGGAGTCCACGTGGACGGAAGCGGAACTGGAGTCAAGGGCAACGCTTTCTCGGTGATTAACGGCGGAAAACCGGCTTGGAGCGCCAACCCGCAGGCGAAGGCAGATGAGAGCACCTTTAGGATGAGGATGTAGAAATGACGAACATGATCAAGCAGTCAATCGACATTACCCCGCTTAGATGCGTCGGAAGGAAAGTCGACAGCGTCTCATTTAGCGGTGGCTCGGTTCCGGAAAACGGCGAAACCGTCTCTGAGGGGGCCTTCTCCCTCTCCAATAGCATCGTTGGTCAGGGAGAAGGCGAAGACGGCACGACGCATAAGCAGCTCGCCATGACACTCAAACTTGAACCGCGAGACAAGGCTGACGGTTACTACGGGATGGAACTTTCCGTATCGGGGCTGTACTCGGCAAAGGACGTTGCCGACGAGGACCAGTTCAATGCGCTCGTCCTCTCGGTCGGCGCAAGTGACCTATACGCGTACGCGAAGAGAATCGCCGAGACGCTAGCATCTGGCGGAGTGCGCGGAGACCTGAACTTGCCCATCCTGACGTTCGGACTTGACGGCTGAAGCTCGGCCTTATAGCGCTTCTCATAATGCTTAGTCCAGCTGTCAAAGAAACTTTGACAGCTGGACATAAAGAAACCCCACCGCGCATGGCTGGAACCTTGGCGCGGTGGGGTGACAACAAGGATGCCGGAGTAACACGGAGATAGCTCCGGGCAACCTAGGGACATTATATGACACGCAAGCAGAGGCGCCGCGCGTGGGGTTCAATCACCGAGGTCAAGCGTGGCAAGAAATACATCCTCCGATGGCAGGAGAACACGCCGTGCGGACGCAAACGTAAAACCAAGACGGTATACGGAACCTACCGCGAGGCGTGCACCGAACTCGACCGCATCCACGTCGAGCGCGCCGATGACAAGCCGGTGCCGACCATCGCCCAGGCGTACGGCACATGGCTCGAACCGACCATGGCGGCACAGGTTTCCGCCGGCACGCTCGCGCCGAATACACGCAACCTCGTCACAAGGTCGTGGGCAAACTACGTCGGCCCCACATGGGGCTCAATGCCGGTCGACCAGCTGCGCCCTGTACACCTGCAGGAATGGCTCCTAACTCTCCCCGCGGCGACGGCGGACACTGCCCTACTCACCCTGCGCAAGATATACGGAACCGTGTCGGGCTTTGTCGTGCTGCCCATCGACCCGTTTGCCGCCACCGTGAAATACACCATGCCCACCCGCAAAACCCGTGAGCGCTCCAAGCGCCTGTACACGCTTGCCGAGGCAAAGGACATCCTGGGGCGCCTGCACGGGACCTCGCTCGAGGCGCCGTTCATCATGGCGTGCTTTGGATCGTGTCGCTCAGGCGAGTCGCTGGGCATCCGCACCGACGAGGTCCTGCCGTTCGCGACAGGGTCAACAACGCTCGCAACGGTCGACCTCGTGCGCCAGATGGAGCAAGCGGGCATCGAGCCCACGGCGGACGGCGTACTCAAGACGCGGAAGTCCATACGCACGGTCGTGGTGCTGCCGGATGCCGCAGGGCGCCTGCTCGAAATTGCAGACGAGCGCCGCGCGGCAAGCTCCGAGTGGCTAGCAGATCGCGGGGACGGACTGCCCATGAACCGAGGAATGTGCAACCATAGATGGAAGAAGTGGTGCGAAGCCGAGGGCGTCGAGCGCATCCCATGGTCAAACCTGCGGAACTCATGGCGTACTATCTGCGAGATGGAGCTGCACATGCCCTGGGACCTCATGGAGATGCTCATGGGCCACTCCCTGCCGGGCGTGTCGGGGCGACATTATATTCGCCCCTCCCGTGAGCAGGTGGCGCGTTCCGTTTGCGACGCACTTGGGATAAATTGGGATATTTCCCAACAAACCAGCAGGTAAAACGGGCGCGGTTAATAGTGGCAGTATTAAGATTCGCAGCCCAAAACCACCGCAAAGGGGACAGGCACCTTTGCGGTGGTTCCCACAAACATCTCAATCCGTAACAGTTAGAGTCCTTTTTTAGGTCCACCTGTTACAGATTGAGATTTTTCATTCTGGTCCTTTCGCTTATCTCGATCTGTAACAGATAGGGACGATTTAGCCACCCAGATGTTACAGATCGAGACATTCAAATTCCACTGAAACGAAAATCTCAATCTGTAACAGCAACTCGGCGAAATCGACTCAAAATGTTACGGATTAAGACAAACAAACAGGTGGTGCAAAAGAGTCAGGGATCGCGCGAATTTTTGTGGTGTAAGAGGGAGGGCCGCGTCAGCGCCCCTTGCGC
>URHQ01000092.1 GCA_900547655.1 uncultured Collinsella sp. | reverse complement strand
CAGGCGGGGGCCGGGCTTGGTTTTCAGAACACTCCGCAGACCAGTGTGGCGCCTTGTCCGCGGCTCCGAAGGAGCAGGACAAGGCGCCACACATGGTCGAGGACGTTCTGAAAACCAAGCCCGGCCCCCGCCGGACAGGTCAACCGCTACTCGCAGAGCAGCTTAGCGATCTGGACGGCGTTGGTTGCCGCACCCTTACGGATTTGGTCGCCGCAGCACCAGAAGGTGATGCCGCGCGCAGCCTCGGGGTTCGAGATGTCGCGGCGCACGCGGCCGACCCAAATCAGGTCCTGGTCGGAGGTGTCCATCGGCATGGGGAAGCGGTCGTGTGCATCCTCGGCAGCCATATCGTCAACCAGCTTGACGCCGGGAGCTGCAGCCAGCGCAGCACGGGCCTCCTCGACCGTAATATCGCGCTCAAACTCGAGCGTAATGCTCTCGGAGTGCGAACGCAGCACGGGCACGCGCACGCAGGTGCAGTTCACGCGCAGCTCGGGCAGATGCATGATCTTGCGGCCCTCGTTCTGCAGTTTCATCTCCTCGGAGGTAAAGCCCTCCTCCTTGACGCCGCCAATCTGCGGAATCAGGTTGCTCGCCAGCTGGGCGGCAAATGCGCGCGGCTCGGGAATCTCCTCGCCACGGCCCAGGGCGGCCAGCTGGGCCTCGAGCTCAGCCATACCGGGCGCGCCGGCGCCCGAAGCTGCCTGATACGTGGACACGATCATACGCTTCACGCCGGCAAGCTGGTGCAGCGGCCAGGTGGGAACCAGACCGATAATGGTCGCGCAGTTGGGGTTGGCGATCAGGCCGTGATGCCACTTGATATCGTCGGCATTGATCTCGGGCACGACCAGCGGCACCTCGGGATCCATGCGGAAGGCATGGCTGTTGTCGACTACGACGGCGCCACGCTTGACGGCCTCGGGCAGCAGCTCCTTGGCGATATCGTCGCCGGCAGCGCCGAGCACAATATCACAGCCCTCAAAGGCCTCGGGGCAAGCCTCTTCGATCACAACCTGCTCGCCGCGGAACTCGACGGTCTTGCCCGCGGAGCGTGCGCTCGCCAGCAGCTTGAGCTTGCCGACCGGGAACTCCTGCTCGTTGAGGCACTCGAGCATCTGGGTGCCTACAGCTCCTGTCGCGCCCAAAATAGCAACCGTGTACTGTTTCATGCTTCCCCCTTTAAAGGTTGTGGCTTTTGCCCGCACGCCGAGCAGGCCGATTATTGTTGCCAGTGTATACAAGAACGGGGCGGACACGAAACCCGCCCCGTCGAAACGAAACCGAAACGAAACGCCCCGCCGTAGATTTATGAGACATGTCCCAAAAAATCAACGGGATGGCAGCTACTTGTGGAGCGCGACCAGGGCGGGATCGACCGGCGCGGGAGCCTCCAGGTCGGAGACCTTCACAATGCCGTTCTCGTCGGAGAAGGCACGGTAAATGGTCTGAATCGCCAGGTCGAAGTCCTTCTCCTCCACGCCGATGATGATATTGATCTCGTCGCAGCTCTGCGAAATCATACGCACGCTCACGCCGGCCTGACCAAGCATGCCAAACAGATGGCCCGAGATACCTGCACGGCCGCGCAGGTTACGGCCAACGGTAGCGATGAGCGCCAAGCCCTCGACAACCTCGATCTCGAGCGGCTCGACCTCCTGTTGAATGTCGCCCACGAGCGAGTACAGCGAGTCGTGCACATCCTGCTCCTGCACCACGGCGCCAAAGCGGTCGACACCGGTGGGCATGTGCTCGACGGAAACGTCATAGCGCTCGAAGACCGAAAGCGCGCGGCGCATAAAACCGACACGGGGTTTGGTGCGGTCGCGGGCAACGTTGATGGCGACAAAACCGCGCTTGCCGGTCACACCGGTAATGATGGGCTCCGCCTCGCCCTCATCGGCCGTCTCGCTAATGATAGTGCCGGGGTCCTGCGGCGCATTGGTGTTCTTGATGACCAGCGGAATACCCGCCTCGCGCACGGGGAACACGGCCTCCTCGTGCAGGACGCTTGCGCCCATGTACGAAAGCTCGCGCAGTTCCTCGTAGGTAACGCGGGCGATGGGCTGAGCCTCGGGCACGATGCGCGGATCGGCAGAATAGAAGCCCGAAACGTCGGTCCAGTTCTCGTACAGATCGGCGCCCAGGCACTTAGCCAAGATCGAGCCCGAGATATCGCCGCCACCACGGTCGAGCAGCTTGATCTGGCCCTCACGCGTCGCGCCGTAGAAACCGGGCATAACAAAGCCGCCCTGCTGACCGTACTCCTGCACCAGCTCGGAGGTGCGATTCATGCTGAGCGTACCGTCGTGATGGAACGCCACAACCGTCGCGGCGTCCAGGAACGGTAAGCCCAGGTACTCGGCCATCAGGCGGGCGGTAAAGTACTCGCCGCGGCTCACGAGCTCCTCGGTGGAGTAACCGCCCGAGCGGGCGCGCTCGGCAAAAGCCGCGAACTCCTCACGGATGGGATAGGTGAGCTCCAGCTCGTCAGCGATATCAAAATAGCGCTGGCCGATGTCCTCGAGCAGTTCCTCGCACGACACGTGGTACTTAACGTGCGCGTTAACCAGGTAGAGCAGGTCGGTCACCTTGGTGTCGCCCTTAAAGCGGCGACCACAGGCGGAAACCACCACAAAACGGCGAGCCGGGTCGGCATCGACGATGGCCTTGATCTTCTTAAAGTGTTCGGCGTCGGCGACCGACGAGCCGCCAAACTTGGCAATCTTAATCATGGGCTGGAGGTTACCTTTCTAAAAAGCCTCTGCGAACCTATTTTGCGCGCTCTGATACCATGGTTTCACCGATTGGGACCAAGGCATCCGAGGAGCAGTGTTATATGGGAACTTATCATAGTACACGAGGACGCACTTTATCGTGCTCAAGTAAGGTGGCAATCCGCACCGGCATCGCTCCCGACGGGGGTTTGTTTGTCTCGGACGAGCTTGGCACCCAGCAGGTCGATATCAGCTCGCTTGCAGATAAATCGTACTTTGAAATCGCTCAAGATGTGTTGGGAATGTTACTGAATGATTACACGGCCGAAGAAATTTCGGCGTGTGTCGACGAGGCATATCGCGGCACGTTCGCGAGTGAAGAGGTTACGCCGCTCGTCAAACTCGACGCTGCGCCGGGCGCTGACGCCCCTCAGACCTATGTGATGGAGCTCTTTGGCGGCCCCACGAGTGCCTTTAAGGACGTCGCCCTGCAGATGCTCCCCCGCTTGATGGCCCGCACTTCCGCCAAGGACGGCGGCGCCGAGCGCATCATGATCGTCACCGCCACGTCGGGCGACACCGGCAAGGCCGCACTCGCTGGTTTTGCCGACGCTCCGGGCACGGGCATCACCGTCTTTTATCCCGAGGGCAAGGTTAGCCGCGTCCAGAACCTGCAGATGTCCACGCAGGAGGGCGACAACGTCGCCGTCTGCGGCATCCGCGGCAACTTTGACGACGCCCAGAGCGCCGTCAAGCGCATCTTTGCCGATAAGGAGCTAGCTGAGCGTCTTGAGGCCGCCGGCACGGTGCTTTCGAGCGCCAACTCCATCAATGTCGGCCGTCTGGTACCGCAGGTCGTCTACTACTTTGCCGCCTATGCGCAGCTGCTGCGCGCCGGCGCCATCGAGGCCGGCGACGCTGTGGAGTTCTGCGTACCGACCGGCAACTTTGGCGATATCTTGGCCGGCTACTACGCCAAGCGCATGGGCCTGCCCGTCACCAAACTCATCGTCGCGAGCGACAAGAACAACGTGCTCGCCGACTTCTTGACCACCGGCGTCTACGACCGCAACCGTCCGTTCTTCACGACCATCTCGCCGTCGATGGACATCCTCATCAGCTCCAACCTGGAACGCATGCTGTACTTCCTGTCCGATGGCGACTGTGAGCTCGTTGCCGGCCTTATGGAGCAGCTTGCCCAGACCGGTCGCTACGAGGTGCCCGCCGAGCTGCTGGCCAAGATCCAGAGTGTGTTTGGCTGCGGCTGGGCCAGCGAGGACGAGGTCCGCGCTGCCATCAAGAGTTGCTGGGACGCCAACGGCTACGTGATCGACCCGCACACCGCTTGCGGTTATCACGTCTTTGAGCAGGTCGCCCCCGCCGAGGGCGCCAAGGCGCGCGTGCTGCTTTCGACCGCCAGCCCCTACAAGTTCCCGCGCGCCTGCTGCGACGCCCTGGGCCTCGACGTTCCCGAGGATGATTTTGAGGCTATGCGCGTACTCGAGCAGGCCACCAACACGGTCGCCCCGACCCAGCTCGCCGAACTCGAATCCAAACCCGTCCGCTTCGAAGACGTCTGCGACGTAGCCGACATGGCCAACTACGTCGAGTCTGCAGCAAAAAAGATGACTACCAACTAAACCCCTTATAAGGCGCCGGCGAAAGCCGGCGCACCTTCTTTTTATTTAGCTTTCGGGATGATGACGAGCATGCGAGCGGGTCTGGCCGTTTAGTTCGTCGCGAGTTCCGCACGAGCCGGAAAGCACTTAATGTGCTTTCCGAGCGAGCCAGGACTGCCCGAGCAGCGAACTAAACGGCCAGATCCGCCCAGGAGGACCCACATGATCAAAATCACCGTCCCAGCAACCAGCGCCAACTTGGGCATCGGCTACGACACCCTCGGCATGGCCGTCAGCCTCTACTCGCACTTCACCTTCGAGCGTACCGACAAGCTCACCATCACGGGCTGCCCCGAGGAATTCCAAAACGAGAATAACCTGGTCTATGTGAGCTTTGTCGATGCTCTGGCCGCCTGGGGCGAGCCGGCCTTCCCCGTCGCTATCGACATTCAGACCGACGTGCCCGTCGCCCGCGGCCTGGGTTCCAGCTCCACCTGCGTCGTCGCCGGCATCATGGCTGCCGCCGCGCTGACAGGCCACACCGTCGACCGCGCCGAACTCGTCCGCATCGCCACCGAGGTCGAGGGCCATCCCGATAACGTCGCCCCCGCCATCCTGGGCGGCGCCGTCTGCTCCTTTACGCCGACTGATTCGCTCCCCCAGTGCCTGCGCTATGAGGTGAGCGATCGCTTGCGTTTTATTACCGTGATTCCGCCCTACGAGGTACATACGAGCGAGGCGCGCAAGGTCGTGCCGCAGGAGATTCCGCTCTCCACCGCCGTGTGGCAGATGGGCCGCATTGCCGGCATGACGCGCGGTCTGGAAACCGGCGACCTTGACCTGATTGCCGCCGCCAACGACGACCGCATCCAGGAGCCCTATCGCCGCCGCCTCATCCCCGACTACAACGCCGTGCGCGACACCTGCCTTAACGGAGGCGCCAAGACCATCTGGATCAGCGGTTCGGGCTCGACCCTCATGGCCGTGACTGACGACACCATCGTGGCAAAGTTCCTACAGGTCAAGCTGCGCGAGCAGTTCCCCAAGTGTGATACGCATATTCTGACGTGCGACACCGAGGGCGCTCAAATCGAGTACCTGTAGCGCCCTGCCTCATTGCTCTCACCGGTCCCCTTGGGGCTTCCCCTGAAAACGTCCTCGATCATGAATTGCCCCGTCGTGCGCTTCGCGCGACGGGGCAATTCGATCTGCGGATTGTTTTCAGGGGAAGCCCCAAGGGGACCTGCGCAGCCTCGACAGGATAATCGCATTCGCTGATTTAATCTTGTGCTCCAACGGAGCCACAGACGAGAGGCCTTCGCGCTGCGGAATAATTTTGAGGGGAACACCCCGACCATCCCTGCGTTTACCTTGCTGAGGATGTCTACAGGGACCCACGCTTTGAAGGGGCGCCGGGCAGATAGGGGCTTTTTAGGTTACATAATAAACTGTTTATCTATGCTACTATTTAACTAGGCATCGCAGTATGGAGGTGGTCAAAGTGTTACGCACACTCAAAGCTTCGTTTTTCCTCTCGATACTTTTGATATTACCGATATGTTTCTCGTTTAGCCCTTCGACTGCTTATGCTGCAGAAAGCGATGCTGTCGCAATTTCTGGCGCAACCCAAGATTTTGATTTAACGAAAGGTCCCGAGCAGTCTCATCAAATCAAGCTTAAGGATGGGACCGTTGCAGTAATAGGAATTAAAAAAACCAATGAACCCAGCCTGATATGGGACAGTTACTACAACAACGCATCTGGAACTTGGACTATCTATTACAACAGTCCTTTTATTTATCGCGAATTCAAGATCAAGATAGCGAACTCGCTCATTACCAGCGCTTGGGGACAAAACTATACGACTATCGGCTGTACGGTAACTAACGAGTCCTTTATATGGAACTCGAAACAGGCGACATATCGACTCAACTATGAATCGATGGGGATGACGTCCGGTATCGCCGTGTTGCAAGCGACCATGGAAGGCAGCACGCTCCACACCTATGCAAACTAGACTCACATCAATTGAGGAAGTTCAATGATCCCAATTCCTGCACGCTCAGACATTATGATCGCTCTCGTTTGGATTCTCGTCGGAGTGCTTATTTGGCGTATCTGCAAATGGGTTAAAAACAAGAAATAGTTGATAAAACGTATATGCCGTTTATGCGATGCTTGGGGCCGTTAAATCGGCCCCTATTTCTATAGCTTTTCAAGCAGCAGTCACCCATTTGGAAGTCGCAATGCCATTCATACGATTTCGGCCCTTTAAGCCGCTATCTATTGGTAGGGACTCTTGCTGGTAAGGAGCGCTTACTAGATACAAACCTTGGCAATATATTGGTTTAGGCGGCGCTGGTTTCTTTGTATTCGAAGACTGGCTCTAGGAGATCTTCGATGTTGCAGTGGAGGACTTTTGCTATGGCTCTTACGCTTGTTACCGAAGCTTCATTAATGTTTCTCTGGCGCTGCTCGTACATTTGGATTGAGCGGAGTGACACACCCGATTCGTATGCTAGGTCTTGTTGGGTTTTCTTAAGCTTCTTTCTTGCTAACGCAAGTTTGGTTTGCCTGGACGCTTTTTTCGCCATATCGCAGACGAGGCGAGCCACGCGTTCCTCCGAGGCTTCGTGCCAGGGATAGTACAGACTGCGCAGTGCGTCAAACGGAACGACATGCAGCAGGTCTTCGAAAGACTCTCCTAGGCGCCACTGAAGGTATGCCAATATCCAGCCTGTCCAATATTCCGGTGTCTTTTCGAATCGGTAGGTTCGATTTGGCATCGGCCTTGATTGGTAGCCCGACCTTTCGGCGATAAGCGCGAATAGCTCAACGCCCGATTTTCCCGATACGACCCATGCGTTGCCACGCTCAAACTCACGGGCTACGCCGCTCAGGCAAAAGAGTTCAGCGACCTCGGACCCTTCCGCTCCATAGTCGTTCACGGCATAGTCGAAGCAGTCGCCGAGGTTGTTCATTGCATCCTCGAGGTAGTAGACGGGGTATGTCCTACTCGGCCCACAATCCGTTAACTCTTGGATCATTTAAATCAATCCTCCCTGTCATTAAATCCCTAATGTAGACACCCTCAGAGTCGAATCCATTCACAGTTTCCAGGTACTTGCGCCGCGCGTTCTGCTCTCGCTTAAAGCGCTTGGGATAATACTCAGATCCCAACGCCTGCCTCCATTCGCGGAATCTGATTGCTGAAAACGCACGCTCACTCATAAGAGCGTATTGGATGCCCAAATCGCCCAAACGCATAATGAGTTGCAGTTGCCTAAGCGAGATCATGCCGTTAACGAACTGTCTTGCAAACGAAAAGTAGGAATCGTCGGCGCGATAACCTCGAATTACGTCATAGGGAGAAATATCAATCAGGCAGTTATCCAGCAGATAGCGAAGTCCTTCGCGCGCCAGCGGTGTCGAAACATTGAACTCCCTATTGTTAGCCAAAATCGCAAGCCAATTGAGAATTGAAAACTCCCCGGACTCCAAGTCCAAGACCGCAAGACCATCCATATCGAGCTCGTATCGATTCGCGATACCATCGGACTCAGTCCGGCATGCCCACTCCATTGCCATTTCCTCATGTGGCGTGCAATAAAACCCACACCCATAGTCATTGAATTGTCTGCATTTATCCAACGATGTTAGCGCCGGAATAATTTAGCCAAATATAGTCGGCCGAGATTGACCAATCCCG
>URHQ01000091.1 GCA_900547655.1 uncultured Collinsella sp. | reverse complement strand
GATTCTAGGCGATGGCCCTCCCTTGCTTCTTACACCACGACTGTGCGCGCTACCGGGGATACATCAGGATCAGGAAGAACATCCCAGCCTTTTTATGCAATCTGTAATGGGAAGTATGCAAAACACCAAGAGACAGCATTGCTGATGTCCAAATTGAGCGCACGAGGCAGCAGCACCTCAACCCCGCGCCCAAATCCAGCAGAGCGGGGACGCTCCTAACGAACCCCCATCGGCAAACAAATCCGGCTCGAGCGCCATCCCAAAATAGGCTGCGCGAGCCGCGTTTAACGGTACGACATGAATATTAGCGCTCGTAAATCAAGTTGCCTGCCAGGTAGGTGGCCTGAACCTTAGTGGCCTGGAGCTCTTGGGGGTCGATGGTGAGCGGGTTTTGGTCCAAGACTACCAGGTCGGCGTACTTGCCGGGCTCCAAGCTGCCGAGGTTTTGCTCGTCGCCTGCCGCGTAGGCGCTACCCAGGGTGTAGTTGCGTAGGGCTGTTGCCGCGTCGATACGCTCGCTCGGCAGCCAGCCGCCCTCGGGCCAGTGACTGCGGGGGTCCTGGCGCGTGATAGCCGTGTAGAGCACGTTCATGCTGGTAACGGCCGTGATGGGGCTATCGGTGCCGAAGGCTTGGCGGATGCCGCGCTGCTTATAGGTCGCAAACGGCCACATGATGCGGCTGCGCTCCAGGCCCAGGTCGCGCTCCGGTCCACCCGGGTCGAGTGTAATGTGGCAAGGCTGGCTCGAAGCAACCACGTTAAGCTTGCGCAGGCGGTCAATGTCCTCGGGCAAGAGGTTCTCCAGATGCTCGAGCGTGTTATGACCGTGCTGGGGCAGGCCGTACAGGTCGGCGGCCTCCTCGAAGATATCCAGCGCGGCATGAATCGCACCGTCACCAATGACGTGGATGCGCACGGTGTGACCGCGCTCCGCGGCAGCGAGGACCAGTTTGCGCATGCGCTCGGCGGGAACCGTCAGACGGCCCTGGTCGCCCGGGAAGCGCGGATTGGTATAGGGCTCGGTGAGATATGCCGTGTGTTCGCTCGACACGCCGTCGAAAAACTGCTTAAAACCAGGCGCCGAGAGCAGCGCGTTGTTCGCGTAGCGGGTCTGCAGCTCTTCCAAGCGCGACTGGTCATCCAGCAGCGTGGGGAACAGATGGGCTCGGATGCCCAGCTTGCCGGCTGCCTGCAGTTTGTCGTAGACGTCGTCGCGGATAAAATCGCAGCCCGGCATGGGCATGAGCGACATATCGCAGATCGAGGTGATGCCCTGCTCGGCCATACGCCTCATTTGATCGGCGTAAGCGCTTGCGATGCGATCCTCCCCCAGCCACTCAAGGCAGCGCGGTAGCAGCTGCATGGCAGCCGCCTCGTGAGCAATGCCCGTGAGTTCGCCGTTTGCATCCTTGTCGTAACTGCCGCCCGCTGGCGGCTCGCTGTCGCGCGTGACGCCGAGCGCCTCGAGTGCGCGGCTGTTGAGCCAAAGCGTGTGCCCGTCGCCCGAATACATAACGCAGGGACGATCGGGGAATGCCACATCGAGCGACGCCTTGGTAGGATGCTCGGGCGGATCCCAACGGTAATCGCGCCAGCCCTGCGTCACAACCCAAGCGTCACTAGGCAGATCCTGGGAAAACTCGAGCGCATGTTGCACCAGCGCCGCCTCGGACGTGCCCATATCCATGAGCATGTACGGCGAGGAACCGACCGAGGTATGGAAGAAGTGCAGATGAGCGTCATGGAAACCGGGGCAGACAAACTGCTCGCCGTAGTCGATAACCGGCGTGGCGGCAGGCGCGGCGGCAATCACGTCATCGGGCGCACCGACTGCGACGATACGGTCGCCTGCGATGGCAATCGCCAGCTCGCGGGCGGTATCGATGCCGTCTTGCGCGGTAAAGACGTTCTTGGAGCGGATAATCCGATCGATATGTTGCATGGGCATCCCCATCTCTGGCAGGAAATTCAACACCCCCGAGTGTACTCCCCCGCCCTTGTAACAAAACCCCAAGCGGCAAACGGCAACTTTACCAGCCCTAGCGGCAGGTGGCATACTGGAGAGAGCCTGTACGATTTTGCGATCAACCCAGCAAGGAGCAAATCGACCATGACGAAGACCAAGGCACAGCAGATTATGGCGGCGACCGAGGCTCGCGCGGCTGACGACGTCACCGCAGCCATCAGAGATATCGCTACCGAGTTTGAGCCCTATATCATCAAGCAGCGCCGGCACTTCCATAAGCACCCGGAGCTGAGCCTTGCCGAGGAGCGCACGACCTCCGACATCGCCAACCAGCTCGACGCCATGAATATCCCCTACGAGCGTCCGCTCAAGACCGGCTTGGTGGCAACGCTTCGCGGTACCGCGCCGGATGCCTACCGCGAGGACGGCACGCCACGCCGCCGCATCCTGCTGCGCGCCGACATCGATGCCCTGCCCGTCACCGAGCAGACCGGCGAGGAGTTCGCCAGCGTCAACGAGGGCTGCATGCACGCCTGCGGCCACGACTGCCATATCGCCATGATGCTCGGAACGCTGCAAATCCTGCGCCATATGACCGACGACATCCACGGCGAGGTCCGCATCGTCTTCCAGCCCAGCGAGGAAAACGGCCAGGGCGCCAAGCTCATGATCGGCACGGGCGTGCTCGACGGCGTCGATGGCGCCTACGCCGCGCACATCTGGAGTGAGGTCGACGCCGGCACCGTGAGCTGCGAGCCCGGTCCGCGCATGGCCAATACCGACTGGTTCCGCATCGACGTCCGCGGCACCTCGTGCCATGGCGCCATGCCCCAGCGAGGTCACGACGCCGTCATGGTTGCCGCCGAGATTGTCAACGCCCTGCAGACCATCGTCTCGCGCGAGATCAGCCCCTACGAGCCGGCCGTCATCACCGTCGGCGAGCTGCACGGCGGCACCGCACGCAACGTTATCGCCGGCACGGCCTACCTCGCCGGCACGGTGCGCACCTACGGCGATTCGACCCACGAGGAAATGCCGGAGCTTATGCGCCGCATCGTGGAGCATACCGCGGCCGCCTTGGGCGCCGAGGCAGAGCTCACCGACTACACCATCGCCAACTACAAGGTCGAAAACGACGCCGCCTCGAGCGAGCGCTGCCGTCAGGCTGTAATCAAGTGCCTGGGCCCCACCGGCCAAGGCCATTATCGCGGCACGCTTTCGGGCGAGGATTTTTCGGAGTACCTGCGTCGCGTACCGGGCGTGCTCGCCTTTGTAGGTACGCGCAACCCCAAGATTGGCGCCACGTACGCCCAACATTCCTGCTTCTACAAGATCGACGAGACCGTGCTGGCAAAGGGCTCCATGGTGGCCGCCCAGTATGCTATCGACTTTTTGGCCGAGCCCACGCAAGAGGAGCTCGACGGCCCCGCGATTACCGCGGTCGCCGAAACCAACCCCGATCTGGCCGCCAAGTTGCGCTCTGCCAAGGCGACGACCGCCGAGGCTCGCGACGCCATCCATGATGCCCGAACGGCTCGCCATGCCGCGATCAAGGGCATCCACGACGCACGCGCTGCTGCACGCCGCGAGGAGAAGCACGACGAGTAGTCGTCACACCCATCCATAACAGCCTGGCTAAAGCAGAGCGGGGGCGGACGTATCGAAACGTCCGCCCCCGCTCATTCTTCAAGCGCTATTTCTACCATTTCTACCCCGTCCCCAAATAGCAGGCGGCGTGGCTACTCGTCCTGAGGTTCCTCGTCGGAGCTTGGCTCGGACGCCGGCTCAGGTGCAGGTGCCGGCTCAGGCTCAGGCTCAGGTGCAGGCTCGGACTCAGATGCCGTCTCAGGCTCGGGCGCCGGCTCAGGCTCGGTCGCGGGAGCGGGTGCAGGTGCCGGCGAAGCATCCGGAGCACCGTAACCCGAAGGGGTGGACTTCTTCTCGAAAGGCAACACAAAAGTCAGGACGTCGTCCTTATCCTCATCGGCCCACTCGCTTGCATAGCGTGCGGCCCAATAGCCAACGGCACGGTGCTTGAGCATCTTGCCAAAGACCGTAAGAAATACGGTGACGAAAGCGACCAGCACCAAGAACAGCGCGAGCGTGACGCCACCGCCGGTAACAATTGCCTCAATACCCGTAGGACGATAGTAGTAGCTATACATACCGATAGAGGCAATGGCGCCAAAGACGACCGTCAAGATCCATGTGACAACGTTGGCGACCAGGCCCGTCAAAAACTCGGGAAGGAACGAAGCACAGAACAGCTTGGTCTTGTTGTGCTTAAACGCCGCCCAGACCTTATCGAGCGAAAACGCGCTCTCGACACGCCCGGTCACCGCAAAGTGCATCACGGCGATGTCGGCGAACATCTTAAAGAAGACACCCAGAATCGCCGAGGCAATTAGCGCCAGGACAAGCAGGCCGAGCGAACCGAACAGCGCAGCCTCGAGTGCATAGGAGCCGTAATAAGAATACGAGCCCGCAGCGCCAATTACCACGCCCTCCACCAGCGAAAGCACTACACCGATAACGGGAATGGCAGCGATAGCCTCGAGCACGACCGAGATAACGCTCGAAAAGACTCCGAGACCAAACGACGTGGAACGCATGAGTGGACGGTCCATGCCGTCATCGATCTTAAGCGACAGATCGCGACCCCACTCGATGCCAAAGCCGGAACCGCACACGCTCGCAATGCAAGCTGCCAAAAAGCCGATGGCAGCCGCAATGCCGCCAATAACGGGAATAAACAACACGAGCACCGACACAACGCAAATCAGCGCCGGCAAAAACGCGATTTGGCATACACGCTGAAGCACACCCGGAGTCTTGGTCATATCTTGGAACGCCTGAGCCACACAGCCCTTTGGCGCATTCGCCACGGGCGGTTGCGGAACAAACTGCTGGGGCTGAGGCTGTCCCTGGGGAGCGGGGCCAGCGGCACCGGCATTAGGAGCACCACACACGCCGCAGAACTTGTCGTTATCGCCCATGGGGGCGCCACACTGCGAGCAGAACATAGAATCATCCCTTCGTATCTTGAACAAATCACTTGGATCGCAAACGATGTCTTTAGCATCATTATTGCCCAATGTGGGGTCAAATACTCAAAGATGACCGATTTGCAAGATACACGGCGCCAGCAGGCGGTTCGTTGAATACGTCCGCGCTAGTTCGTTCCGCGGAAGCCCTTGCCGACGATCTCGGAGCTGTCGACGATCGTGATAAAGGCACCCGGATCGACTTCGCGCGCATAGCGGCGCAGTTGCACGGCCTCGCGACGGCTCAGCACGCTCATGATCACCGTCACGCACTTGCCCGAGAAGGCACCGTAGCCCCGGCTGATGGTCGCCGTGCGGTTGAGATGCTTGACGATAAACTCCTCGACCTTAAGGGGCTCGGAACAAATGACCGTGCAGACTTTGCGCAGGTGAATGCTCTCAATGGCTTTGTCGACCACAAGCGTCTTGGCAAACAGGCCGAGCACGCAATACAGACCGACACGCGGGCCATACAAAAAGGCCGCGATGGTCACGATGCCGATATCGACCAACAGCAGCGCGCGGCCAATCTCGAGCGTGGTGCGGCGTTTGAGGATCATAGCGAGAATGTCCGTGCCACCCGTCGAGGCGCCGATGTCAAAGACGATGGCACTGCCGAGCGCCGGCAGGATCACGGCAAAGCACAGGTCAAGCCACATATCGCCCGTCATCGAGACGTCAGTCGGGATAAAGAGCTCAAAAAGCGAAACATAGGCGGACAGCGCAAACGAGGCGAAGACGCTCCACAGGATTGCCTTGCGCTCCAAAAAGATAAAGCCCAAAACGACGAGAACCGCGTTGATAATCCACATAAAGACGCCGACGGGCAGGGTCGGGAACAGCGTGGACAGAATGACCGACACGCCCGAGGTGCCGCCAAAAGCAAAGTGATTAGGGGTTTTAAACGCAACGATGGCGAAGGCCGTAAGAATCAGGCCCAGATTGAGCTCGACAAAAAAGCGCGGGAAGCCCGGCTCCTGGCTGCGCTTTTGACCGGCACGCTCGCCGCGCTCGATATCGGTGCGATCGACCACGCGCTCCATCGGCACTACGGGAGGACGATGTACCTCCTCGGCAGCACGCGATGCCGCCTCTGCCGCGGCGGCCTCAATCGCCCATGCCTTGCTTTCTGTTTCGTGCTCGTCGGGCATTACGGCAACTCCTCGTTAACAATTTGGAAACAATGCGCCCATTAGGGTAACGCGGAACGTGGGGATTGCAACCCTTAGTTAGACGAGCGGTATGACTACATCGGGAGCGTACAGAAACGGCCGGCCACGCTTTTGCTTGCGCGGTCGGCCGTTTAACGTTTTCGCAGATAAAACCTGCCAAAACAAACCTGTCCCTTTTTGGAAGGTTATTCGTGCTGGCTGGTGCGGTGCTCATACTCCTCGGGGGTGATGACGTCCTCGATGCGCAGGTTGACGCCCGCCACCTCAAGGCCAGTCATCGCGGCAAGGCGCTCGGTGACACGTGCCTTGACATCGTCGAAGATCGCGGGCGCATAGGCGCCGTACTCGATGATGACGGAAATGTTGACGACCACGCGATTGTCATCGGTGACCTCGACCGTCACGCCCTTGGTCAGATTCTCGGCACCAAACTGCTCCTGCACAAAGTGCATGAGGTTACCCTTCATGCCCAGAACGTGCGGAACCTCGCGAGTGGCCATGGCAACGATCTTCTCGATCACGCCGTTGGAATAGGTCAGCGAGTCCTCGGACTCGTCCGCTTCCTCATCATCCTCATCCACATCGGACTCGGCCTCGACGAGCGCCTCATCCTCGAGCGTCACATCCTCGGCCTCGGCGGTGACGGTCTCGTCTGCCTCGAGCTCGGTATCGGCTACATCGACCTTCGTATTAAAAGCCATGGTTCCTCCTTATGCCTGCCGCGGATGCGACAGTCGAATACATATTAGCGACCGCTAAACAGACGACCGAAGAAGTTGACGATCCCGTTCTCGCCGTCGCGGATCTGGCCAATCACGGCGCCGATTAGCACAAAGAATGCGATGACGAGCGTATCCCACAGGCCGAGCGTGAGCACCAGCACAGCGAGCACAAAACCAGCGACGGCTCCGAGCGTGGTATTGGGATGACGGACGGCATAGCTCCAGATAGCCGCCCCCGTACCCTTGATGAGACCCATAGCCTCGTCAAAATCCGCGGCTGCTGCGTCTTGCAACTCGGTTGCCTCTGCTTTGGAATCAACAGGTTCGCTCGCCGGCGTGGCGCTCTGGTCAATCGTCAGGCGCGGCGTACGAGCGGTCTTATCTTGATTGGTATCACTCACCGGAAACCTCCACGGTCTGGACGGTAGTCTTGGACGACAAAAAACGGACGCGCGTGGTCGTACCCGGCGTGCCGAGCATGGTGTCGCAAGCTTCCTCGATGCGCTGCTGCATCGCGGTAGCCAGAGATGCCACGTCCTTATCGTCAAGCGCGATAGCCTCGACCTTAAATCGGACGTGCGAATCGTCGGGGCCTTGGACGCGGGCCTCGACATGCTCGACCATCACGCGGTCGTCGCGCTCGGCAGCAGCCCTGGCACACGAAGAAAGCGCCGCAAGGGTAACCTCGATATTGCGTTCCCCCGCCGGATGCACGCAGGACGGCTCGCGACGAGCAAACATCAGGCGGAAAAAGCTTACCAGCACGCCGATCGCCACAACTCCGCCGCATGCCGTCACGACAATGCGCGGCATGGGGTCGCGCATCAGCAGCATAAAGCGATACGTATACGGCCCCCAAAACTGGCAGACAAGCGTACCCAGCGCCACGATGGCGGCGGCAAGATACACAATCGCTAGGGCTCGTTTGAGTACGCGCACGCGGCGCTCCCTTCAAATCTCGGCTCTCGAAATGCAAAACGGTTCGCATCATTATAAAAGAGCCGGGTCCGGTGCTCTACGCACGCGGATCCGGCTCATCTATTCCACGAGGCTTGCATGCTCGCTTCATTATGCCCAGATATGCACGGCTTAACCCGTGCGGGCGCTACTCCTCCTCGAGGGCAGCGATGACCTCGTCAGTCATGTCCATGGTGCTGTAAACATCCTGGACGTCGTCGAGCTCCTCAAGACCTGTCTCTTATACACATCTCCGAGCCCACGAGACCGGAGCCTATCTC
>URHQ01000090.1 GCA_900547655.1 uncultured Collinsella sp. | reverse complement strand
ACGCAAAGAAGGCCACTTAATGTGGCCTTCGTCTTGCGCAGGACTGCCCGAGCAGCAAACCAACACTATCTCGCCAGCCCAGCGACCACCCCTCCCAAAGATTTTCAAAAAAGTTGTTGACGCGCGCGTAACGACTCGTCTAATATATCCCTTGCGCGATGGACCTGTAGCTCAGTTGGTTAGAGCGTCCGGCTGATAACCGGGAGGTCACAAGTTCGAATCTTGTCAGGTCCACCACTTTCTTTCGCAATAAACACCCCAGCGAGAGCCGAGTCGCCGCTGGGGTGTTTATTACTGTCTCCGTGGGGGTTTAGCTCAGCTGGGAGAGCGCGGGCTTTGCAAGCCTGAGGTCAGGGGTTCGATCCCCCTAACCTCCACCATGATGGACCTGTAGCTCAGTTGGTTAGAGCGTCCGGCTGATAACCGGGAGGTCACAAGTTCGAATCTTGTCAGGTCCACCATCAAAACTGTGAAGAGCCCTGGGGCATTGCCTCGGGGCTTTTTTCTTGCGCGTCATAAAACTCATTTTGGTTTTGTGTGCTGTGCGAAAGATTGGGTAGTATAGCTAATCAATGCGGTGGAGCTGCCGCGTGTTAACCGCTACGTACCGGAGGTGTTCCATGGTTCGTGTCGACATAGAGACTATCGTCATGGCCGCCGGTCCCGTGCCATCGCTTATTGTGCTTCGCGAGCGCTGCAGCAAATCGGACTCGCCCGCGCCACTGCGTTCCCTTTCCATTCAGACTGGTTCGTTTGAAGCTGCTGCCATTAGCCGCGGCATCGATAGCGGCCGCGCCGAGCGCCCGATTACCCATGACCTGTTGCTCGATACTGTTGGCGCCCTGGGTGCCAAGCTCGAGCGCATCGAGATCGTTCGCGCCGAGCCGCCGGTGTTCTACGCGACGATCGTCGTACTGGCCGATGGCGACGAGCGCAAGATCGATGCCCGTCCCAGTGATGCCATTGCCCTTGCCGTGCGCAGCAATGCCCCCATGTTTGTGGAGGACGACATCATGAATCGCCTGGGCACTGTGTCTACCCACGCCGAGGAAGTCGACGACGAGCAGGAGTTCGAGAAGTTCGACGAGTTCGTCCATACGCTCTCCCCCGATGATTTCTAAATGCGGGGCGGCCAGGTTGTGGAGCGTTCGCTGATGGCCGGCGGCATGTCGGCCGAGGCAGCGGCTATCGCGCGCGAGGCCCAGATGCGCTCTGAGGCTTCTGAGGCGGCTCGCATTGCCTATGTGACGCAGGCCCGCACGCTTCGCGAACGCCGCGGCTCGTTTATCAAGATGGTTGTCATCTCCGCCCTTGTCGCGGCAATCTGCTCGCGCCTTCGTGGTACAGTTGGTGCGCTTGGGTTTTCGATCTCTACGGGCCTCGTGATCTGGGGTGTGGTCGATGCGGTAATGCTGACCAGTCAGATCAAGGTGCTCGACAAGCGCGCAATGGATATGATGCGCGCCCGCGACGCTGCCGCCAGGATCGCCGCCGAGGCACAAGAACTGTAACGACGCCAGACTCGATGGGAAGGTCTAAAGATGGCACAGGATATGCAGGACGCCGGTAACGTCTCCGCCGAGCTCGACGCCATGGTGTGTGACCTGATTGGTGCGTTCTTGGACGACCTTGCCGCCGGCGAGAATCCGGGCGTAGTTGTGGCGATCGAGGACGCTGCTTCCAACCGATATCTGGCGGCGCTCGACGAGGACGGCGAAGAGGCGTGCCTGGAGGCGGCCACCAACTTTATCTCCGAGCACAAGATGGGCCTTAAGGACGAGGGTCTGGGCCGTATCGCCCGTTACGCCATCGGCTACACCGGTTGTGTCGAGATCGATGGCGGCTACCATGACGCCCTGCTCGTGAGCTTCTTTGAGACGACGCTCGAGAGCGGTTTTTCGGCATATGTGCTGTATGAGGGCATGGGCGCCGGCGATGGTTTTATGTGGAGCGACCCTGAACCTGCAGGTGAGGAAACCCCTCTCATCTAAAATCGCTAAAATAAACGAGTTTTCGGTAAAAGGCTCAATATTCCCGCCGAGCGTTGTATCGCTGGGCGGGTCGCATACGCGTGCCGGTTGTATATAGATAGAAGATAGGGGAACTACATGCGCGTAGACAATCTGAGGAACATCGCCATCATCGCCCACGTCGACCACGGCAAGACGACGATGGTCGACAAGCTCCTGCGTGCCACGGACGCCTTCCGTGCCAACCAGCAGGTCGAGGACCGCGTTCTGGATTCCAACGACCAGGAGCGCGAGCGCGGCATTACGATTCTCGCCAAGAACATCTCTATCGAGTACAAGGACGTCAAGATCAACGTCATCGACACCCCGGGCCATGCCGACTTCGGTGGCGAGGTCGAGCGCGTGCTGCGTATGGCCGACGGCGCCCTGCTGCTGGTCGACGCCTTTGAGGGCCCCATGCCCCAGACCCGCTTCGTGCTGCGTCACGCTATCGACACCGGCCTCAAGATCATGATCGTCATCAACAAGATTGACCGTCCGGGTGCTAACCCCGAGAAGGCCTACAACGACTGCCTGGACCTTATGGCCGACCTGGGCGCCACCGACGACCAGCTTGAGTTCGCCATGGAGCACGTGGTCTACGCCAGCGCTATGAATGGCTTTGCCCGCCTTGATCCCAACGACGGCAACATGGACATGTATCCGCTGCTCGATATGATCATCGACGACATGCCCGCGCCCGAGGTTGACGAGAACGCCCCGCTGGCCATGCAGTGCGTGACTATCGACCACTCCAACTTCGTTGGTCGTATCGGCATCGGCCGCGTGTACTCCGGCACCATCCACCAGGGCGACCAGATCCTGGTTGTCAAGAACGACGGCTCCAGCGCTACCGCCACCGTCAAGCAGCTCTTTACCTTCGACTACCTGGGCCGCACCGAGTGCCAGGAAGTCGGCGCCGGCGACATCGCCGCTGTCGTGGGCATCGACCGCACCGATATCGGCGATGTCTACACCGATCCCGAGAACCCCGTCGAGCTCGAGCCCATCGAGATCGACCCGCCGACCCTGTCCATCGTCTTCGAGGCTTCGACCTCCCCGCTCGTCGGCCGCGACGGCGACATCGTGGGCGCCCGTCAGCTCAAGGAGCGCCTGTTCAACGAGGCCGAGAACAACGTGACCATGAAGATCGAGGAGCTCGAGGACAAGAGCGGCGTCGAGGTCTCGGGCCGCGGCATCCTGCACCTGTCCGTCCTGATGGAGTCCATGCGCCGCGAGGGCTTTGAGTTCCAGGTCGGCCGTCCCCGCGTCCTGTTTAAGAAGGACGAGAACGGCAACAAGATGGAGCCTGTCGAGCAGGCCGTCGTCGAGTGCCCGGACGAGTACTCGGGCAAGGTCGTTGAGGTCTTCGGTACCTCCGGCGGCATCATGACGAGCATGGACACCTCGGGCATCGTGACGCACCTCGAGTTCAAGATCCCGACGCGCGGCATCATGGGTCTTAAGAACCGCATCATGAACGTCACCCACGGCGAGGGCGTGTTCTACCACACCTTCCTGGAGTATGGTCCCTACGCCGGCGAGATCGGCAACCGTCAGAACGGCGCCATGATCTCCATGACCACCGAGAAGGCCGTTGCCTACGCTCTGGGTACGCTGCAGGAGCGCGGCCAGCTGTTTGTTGAGCCGGGCACCGAGTGCTATGAGGGCATGATCGTGGGCGAGCGCAGCAAGGCTGGCGACATGGTCGTCAACATCGCCCGTACCAAGAACCTGGGCAACCAGCGTTCCTCGACCTCCGATATCTCCGTCCAGCTGGTGCCGCCCCGCACCTTCTCGCTGGAGGAGGCGCTGGAGTACATCGCCGACGACGAGCTGGTCGAGATCACTCCCAAGAACATTCGCCTGCGCAAGCGTCTGCTCAACGCCACCGACCGCAAGAAGGCAGCCGTTCGCGCCGGCCAGGTAAACAAATAAGCGCTGGGCTTTATAGCGTCTAACAAGAAAGGGCGTCGACCGCGATGGTCGGCGCCCTTTTTGGTGCAAGGGGGACGGGTTAGTTTGCACCACGGTGGGGACGGTTATCCCCTCCGATTGGCTTTCTGGTCAAAGTTAAGTTGTTTAAACATATACATAATTCCATAGAATATATCTGCTATAATACAAAATCGTTAACAGGTAAATATCAACTGGTATTAAATTAAAAGACCTCTTTACCTGCGGTTTACATGACTGGTATCTATATTGTATTTTATGCATTGTGGCATAGACGAACCGTCTTAGAAGTTGCTTCCCAATGGGTCCTTGCAATGTGCTAGGTAGGTGCTCGTTGATGTTGGGGTTTGTGTTCGATCTGACGATTCGCCGTATTCCACACTGTGTTGTAGGAATTAAGGGACAACTATGGACGCACACCGCTCACGGTCGCTGGGTATGGCGGCCCTGATCTTCATTTTGATTAGCCTCACCGCCGCTGTTTTTCACGGTGCAGCCCCCGTGCGCGCCGAGGATGTGACGGCGCCGGCGCCGATTGTGATCAACGGCGATACGGCGGACGTTACGGTTGAGCTGTATACCATTGTCGAGAACCGTAAAGTGCCTTTGAGTAATACTGCCGTGCTTTCGACCGACACGCTCTACGGTTCGTTTAGCGCGAACTTTAGGCCGAACCATAACCCGAGTGCGGCGCAAAATGTTGCGGAGTACTCTCTTCCGAGCACTGTTAAGTTATTGAAGGATGAAGGCGGGCCGCTCTATGACGGCTTGGGCAAAGAGGCTGGCACCTGGAAGTGCGAGAATAATAAGCTGATTTTCACTTTCGACCAAAACTGGATTAATTCGAATCCGTCCGAAGTTCATGTTGGTGTTGATTTTTCATTCAAGCTAGCAAATGAGAACGTTGGCTCCGGCAATATAACAAAAGTTGAGTTTCCCGGTACAGCCGAATTCGACATCGTAACAACAGATGGCGCTGTGACGGGAGCGAAGGAAGGAAAGTTCTCTCAATCCGGCGGCGAGGGAAAAGTAACTTGGACTCTCAAACTCGAGGTTGCCTCCTATGCTCACAATGTCTGCCTCACGGATGAGCTTGGCAATAACTTCTCGTTCGTGCCTGGGTCATTTAAGCTGAACGATCGGGAGCTCAATCCACAACCAACTATAAATAAACAGACTGCGAATCTGAATTTGGGGGATTTGTCCAAAGGGACTTATACGATTACCTATGATTCGGTGATGAACCCGGATGTATCCGTGGGCAACAAAGTTTGGATTAACCAACTCAACGATTCAAAAAACAATGCCAGCTGGACATGGGGCGGAGACCGTAGAGGTGGATTGGAAAAGCCAGGTTCAGCAAATGATTTCCGCTATGACATGATCAACAAGAGCGATGGCACCGGAACGCCGTCCGATATCACCTGGACGGTCACGCTCAACAACGGTGATATCAAAACCGACATGAATGGCTATACATTCACCGACACGTTGGATGAAAATCAGACTTATACGGGTGAATACGTTGTTTATAAGGGGCTTTACGGCGAGAATAAGATTGCCGACGGCAATCTCGATGGTTCCACCGGCACGACGTTTAGCTATACGTTTTCAAATCTGTCTGAAGAAGATAAGTATCAGCCCTATCGCATTGTCTATCACACCAAGATGAGGGACCCAGACTCGTATGAGCCGGTCCAAAATATGGCGAAGATCGAGCATGAGGGGACGACGCTGCCATCGGGGACAAGCACGGCAACGTTTAGGCGCGGCATTGTCGAGCAGCTGATCACCAAAGAGCTGAAGTCGCATGATGAAAACGGCAATGCCACCTGGATCACCCATGTAAAGATTCCCGAGACGGTCGATGTGTCCCAAGTTCAGATTCTGGACACGTTCAAAAGCACGTATCTGCAGCACCTTAAAGTCGAATCATTGGCCGTAAAAATCGGTGATACCACGCTCTCCGAGGGGACCAGTACGAGTGGAGATTATTATTTCTACACTCGTGATGAGGTAACGAAAGGCAACAAGATTAACTTTAATATCCAGTTGCGTGCCACCGATAGAGTAATGGATGAGCTCAGGGCCAACGGATACCAGATTGATGTTGTGTACACGACTGTGACTGATAACCTTGACGGACAGTACTGGAATCTGGCGTCCGTGCAGTTTCCATTTGCCGGAAAGAACTTTAAGCAGTACTCGTCAGAGCCGTATTACATCATCAATAACTCTGAGACCCCTGACGTTGACAAATCATCGGATGGATATACGTGGGATGGCAAATTTGATTGGTCGCAGGTCGAGCCCGGTTCGACTGAAAAGGGTGCTTGGATTGCAACGTGGACGGTCTACGCCAACCGCTATAAGACTCCTGCTGGTGAACATTATGGTGCTGGAAAGCTTGACGGTCAGCCCATAACGATTAAGGATACCTTGCCGGCGGATGGAACTATGAGCTTTGTTCCCGGATCGGCCACATATACGCTTTATGCGAATCCCTATGACGAGCGTAAGGAAGCCGAACGTGAAGTGGCAACGAATCTGGATGTTGAAGGGAGCGTTTCGGGTAATGAAGTTACCTTCTCCATCCCCACGACGGCACTAGGTAAATATGCCGGCTATGCCAAGCTTACGTATAAAACGGTAATAAAGCGCAGCGTGCTCAACACTTCTACGAACTCGACTACGCTCAAAAACTCGGCCAGTGCCGAGTCGGGGAGCAAAACGTTCAACTCCGGTAGTGGGACCGTCACCATTAAGAACAACGTACTGCAAAAGACCGGCGATCAGTTCGCCAATAGCAACCGCATCAAGTACACCATCTTGGTTAACGAATCGGCAGTTAACCTTAAGAGCGACAGCGACTTCCTCGAGCCTGTCGATGTCATGGATGCCAAGTGCACGCTGGTGACGGATTCGGTCAATGTGTCCCAATACGATGGGACAGGCTGGAAGTTGCTTGGCTCTGACAAATGCCCCGTTTCCGCTAGGACCATTGAAGATGAAAACGGCGCGGCGTGTACAAAGATGACGCTCCGCGTTCCCGATGAGGAATATCTCAAAGTTGAGTATGAAGTGATTCCTGCAGGTAACGAGGGGGAAACGGTTTCTCTGAGCAACAAAGCGTCGCTTACGGGTGTCTACGACGGTGATACGGTCCATTCAAAAGACTGGGTTATTCAAAAGGTGTCCGGTTTGGCTGGTGGTAGCGGTTACGGCGTAACGATTACCAAGGTCGACGAGAGTGATATCACAAAAAAGCTGCCCGGTGCTGAGTTCACGCTCTACGAGGTTGATATGAACAAGGCATTAACGTCCGGCCTCGATTCTGCGAAAACGCCAATTCGGAGTGCTGAAACAGACGAAAAGGGCACGGTAACGTTCGGCACTGCAACGAAAAGGATGGAAGCCTGCAAGTTGTATTGCCTTGAGGAGACCAAGGCGCCGAGTGGATACAACGTTATCTCTAAACCGGTGTGGATTCTGCTCAAAGGCAGCAATGAGGACGACTATCAGAAAGCCCTTGCTAAGGCAGAAGAGCTGAGGGTAAAGGGCTTCGACATTGACACCCCAACGCCGAGTACCGACATCAAGGTCTATGATGCGCCCTATAGCGGCCAAGCTACGATTTCTGCTAAGAAGGTGCTTGAAGGTTCAACCTTGCAAGAAAGCCAGTTCGGGTTTGCGCTCAAGGACAAGAACACCGATAAGGTTCTCCAGGCCACCAAGAACGGTGCGGATGGTGATATTAACTTCGTCTTGGATTACACCAAGACGGGGACCTATGAGTACACCATCTCCGAGGTCGTTCCCAAGGACGCTGTAAATGACGTCAAGGACCACATCACCTACGACAGGACTGTGTACAACGTCAAAGTTGAGGTGACTAACGGTAAAAAACAGCTCGATACCAAGGTCACTTACACCACCGCCGACCCCACAACCCCGCCGACCTTTACCAACAGATACTCGACCACGCTTCCTGAGGCGGGCGGGGCTGGCTTGACTATGACGTATCTGGCTGGTGCATCGCTGCTGTGTTTTGCTGCGACATGGATGCATGCTCGCCGCCATCGCGATCAAGATCGAGGTGGTCGCCGTGAGTAGGCTTTGGCGCCGCTTGCTGACCGTCATGATGGTGGCCATGACGGCTATCCTCGCTTTTGCAGCGTCGCCCGAGATGGCCCGTGCCGCCGATGCCGGAGCCATCGCGATTGGCGGCGACGTCGCGACGCAATACGATGCGTACCAGCTCTTTTCGGCAACTGTTACCGATAAAGCCGGCTCCGATCAAAAGGTCGCGACGGACTTGGCGTGGGCGAGCGATGCGATTCGTCAGGCTGTTCTTCCCGTTCTTTATGATGCGGGGCTTGATGGCTCGGCATCGACGGCGCAAGCGACTGTCGAGTGGCTGAATGCCGATGGGCATATGACGACCGCGCTGACGGCAAAGCTTGCCCGCGCGATTTGCAATACCGGTGCCGTGTCCGTAGCCCTTAACGCGGGCACGGCGGTCGAGCTACCAAGCGGCTATTGGCTCATCGTCGCCGACGACGACGCCATCGCCCAGGGCGAGGCCGGCACCGCGCCGATCATGGCACTGGTGGGCGGCAGCGCCGTTACCGTCAAGCCCAAGGCCGCGACGCCCAGGGTCTCCAAGCATGTGCTGGAGGACGGCACCGCCGCCTGGCAGAAG
>URHQ01000089.1 GCA_900547655.1 uncultured Collinsella sp. | reverse complement strand
CTTAATGTGCTTTCCGTCTTGCGCAGGACTGTAGAGCAGCAAACTTAACCCCCGCCCTCAGCCCCGGAAGCCCTCCCGGATGGCCCCAAAAAATTTTTCAAAAAAGTTGTTGCGCGCTGGACAGACTTCTGTGTATACTAATCCCCGCAGCGCACGCGAGCGGAAACAAACGCGAACGTCTGCCTGGGGAGTTAGCTCAGTTTGGTTAGAGCGCCGGCCTGTCACGTCGGAGGTCGCGGGTTCGAGCCCCGTACTTCCCGCCAACGCAATTAAAGCCACGTCTTCGGACGTGGCTTTTTGCGTTTGATGCACTTTGTTTTGATAGAACGATCGCCCTGGTGCATCTTCGCCCAGAACCCCCGCGCCTTCGGGAACGCAAGTAAAATCTAATAAGTATATCTGTCTGAACAACAGCTTTGTTGCGCAACACCTGTTCTACGAGACAGGGGGTTAGGTTATACTAAATTGCACTGTGCGCCGCATCTGATGCATTTCGCTCCAAGCGCGGCACTCAGTGGATATCCGATTTACCATTTGGATGTCCTGGCGGTCATTTAGCGTCTCGACACAAGCTCGGCCCCGGAGCTCGTTCGAGCTGTTCGTATTCCTTGAAAGGGGAAAAATGGACATATCGAGGAAGACTGATTACGCCCTTCGTATGCTGGCGATGCTTGCTGAGGATCCGGAGTGTTTGCTTTCTGTTCGCACCGCTGCCGAAGAGGTCAATGTTCCGTATTCGTTTGCCCGCTCGATTCAGCACGGTTTGGTCCAGGCCGGTATTGTGGAGAGCCTGCGTGGCGTCCACGGTGGCATGCGTCTCAAGGTCAGTCCGGACGACGTCACTATCCGCCAGGTCGTCGAGGCCGTTCAGGGTCCTATGGTTATGAACGATTGCACCGCGCCCGATGGTGACTGTGCGCGCATGGGCGCGTGCTGCTATCATCCCCTGTGGGCCGGAGCTCAGGCGTTGATGCGCGACTACCTCGATTCCGTTTCGCTCGGCGACATCGTCGCTCACCGCCAGTTCCCGGCCGTCGATCCCAAGTTCGCCGACCGCGAAGCGTTTCCCGAGTACGCCACCTGCGCGTGCGCTTACCGGGAGGAATAGCGCCGCATAAGGAGCATAGCCATGATTCAGGACCCCTTTCGTTCGATGATTCGTTCGGAAGGGGTCCTGCGTTATCGCGACCTTCCGTGGCGCCGCACACGCGATCCGTACATCATTTGGCTTTCTGAGGTCATGCTGCAGCAAACGCAGGTTCCGCGTGTGGAGGCGCGCATGCCGATGTGGCTCGATCGTTTTCCGACCGTGCAGGCGCTTGCCCAGGCCGCGCCTTCCGATGTTTTGGACGCTTGGCAGGGGATGGGCTACAACCGACGCGCTCTGGCGCTCCACAAGGCCGCTCAGCGCGTTGTAGAGGACTGGGACGGGGAGTTTCCACACGAGACGCGTGACTTGGTCGCTCTGCCTGGTATTGGCCCGGCAACGGCGCAGGGTATCCGGTCGTTTGCGTTTGATCTTCCGGGCGTGTATCTGGAGACCAATGTGCGCACGGTCTTTCTGCATCACTTCTTTCCCGATGTACCGGCTGTTCCCGATCGCGAGCTGGTGCCGCTGATTCAGGCGGCCTGTCCGGCGGCCCCCGGTGCGTCGGCGGACGAGATCGCTCCCTTTGCCGTGCCGCTCGATGATGCCGACACGCCGCGCGCGTGGTATTACGCGTTGCTAGATTACGGCGCATATCTAAAAAAGACGTTGCCCAATCCGTCCAGGCGGTCGGCGGGCTATAGCCGTCAGTCCAAGTTTGAGGGCTCGCGTCGCCAAAAGCGCGCGCATATCGTGCGTATGTTGCTGGCAGCGCGCGATGGGCAGCCGGCGGGGATTACGCTTGCTGATGCCGTGGTGGGCGTTAACGAGATGGAAGCGGCAGCCGGTCGCGGGCCGGTCGAGTGCGACTTGATCGCGGGCATTCTAGCTGACCTGGAGCGCGAGGGCTTTTGCCGAGCCGAGGACGATCGTTGGTTGAGTGTGTAGCCCGCTCAAATCTGAAGAACGGGATTGTAAGGTTTAAATTCTCGGCTTGAGGGCATCCTAAAGACAAGGTCGCTCAAAGCCTATGGGCGGCACGTGTTGAAGGGAAGTACACCTATGGATTTTGAGAACTCTCAGACCAAGAAGAACCTCGAGACTGCTTTTGCCGGTGAGTCCCAGGCACACACCAAGTATCGCTACTATGCATCCAAGGCCAAAAAGGACGGCTACGTTCAGATCTCGAATATCTTTGCCGAGACGGCGGGCAACGAGTCCGAGCACGCCAAACTGTGGTTTAAGTATCTGCACGATGGCGCCGTCCCCGATACCCTGGACAATCTGCGCGATGCCGCCGCAGGAGAGAACTACGAGTGGACCACGATGTACGACGAGTTTGCCAAGACCGCCGAGGAGGAGGGCTTTGCCGAGATTGCCGAGAAGTTCCGTGGTGTCGCCGCCGTCGAGAAGGCCCACGAGGAGCGCTACAACAAACTCGTCGAGCGCATCGAGTCGGGCGAGGTGTTTGAGCGTGAGGGCGTGAAGGTGTGGAAGTGCCTGAACTGCGGGCACCTACACGTTGGTGCCGAGGCGCCTGAGGTGTGCCCGGTGTGTAACCACCCCAAGGCGTACTTTGAGGAGCAGGTGGTGAACTACTAGCGCGTGGCGCTGGCTGCTGCGGAGCGCAGGGCGGGAGGCCGGATCGCCTTCCCTCCCCGCTCACGGCTCCGCAGGGTCGCGTTGAGGGAAGGCGCTCCGGCCTCCCGCCCTGCGCTCCGGCTTCGGGTCGTTGCGTGCTCGCTACAGAAAAGCTGATAACTAAGTTTGTGTGCCGCCCCTATCGGGGCGGCACGCTTTTATATGGGGACTGGTTGGGACGGCACCGTTCATGGGTGGGGTACACTGGGTAGCGACTTTTAGTTTATCTACTACCTGATGGGGTGTTTTTTATGGGCAAGAAGTCTCGGGCTCGGGTTGCTGCGGCGGGAACTCGCAAGGATCCTGGTCGTCGGGTTGCCGAGGGCAAAAAGGCCGATCGTGCCGAGAAGGACAAGAAAGTCGGCGCGCATGCTCATCCTGAGTGGGCGCCTCATTTGAATTCGGCTAGTGAGGATTTGACTGCCAAGTTGTTTACTCTGGTCGAGGTAATTTTGGGCGTGGTGCCCCTTGTGGTTATCGGTTTATTCTTGGCTTCGAAGGACGCCACGAGTGTCGATAAACTCACCGAGGTCTTTTCGCAGGACCCCTCGATGGTGGTCTCGTTTATTTCTGCGTGCTTGCAGCCGTTTGTGGCGTACATGCTGTATATGGTCTACCGCAAATACTGCGAGGGTGATGCGGGCTTTGCCGCCGGTAACCTGATCGGTCTTTTGTGCTCCGAGATCCTACTGCTCAATATCCCGGGCGTCATCGGTATGGGCATCTTGCTGTGGCGTGTTTGGCGCAACGTTGCCCCGCACTTCGAGAGCTGGTTGTTTGAGCGTCGCTTTGCGGGCGTGGTGGCCGATATTGCGGGCTCGCTCGTGATTCTAGCCTTGGCGTTTCTGTGCGCCACCGCCGCCCGCGGTCTCGCGGGCATGTAGTCTGTTCTCACCGACCACGGGGCGCAGGGCGGGGAAACCTTCCCCTCTCGCTCACGGCTTCGCAGGGTCGCGCGAGGCAAAGGTTTCCCCGCCCTGCGCCCCGGCGTTGAGTCGTCGCATGCTCGTTACAGAAAAGCTGATAATAAGTTTGTGTGCCGCCCCTTGGGGCGGCACTTTTTGTGTGTGGTCCCGGTCTCCACAATTTTCGTCAAGCTTTTGGTTAGATTTTGGTCAGTTGGCGTAAGGGTGGAAGGCCAAAAGATTGCTGGCGAAAAAAGCTCAGAGAAAGTGCTGGTAGGGGAGTTGTTGAGCTTTTCGACAGCTTTTGAGCAAAAGAAACTTTGTGGCTATTGCCGGCGATTGCGTTGTCGCGGTCATGGCGGTGCGGGATGCTGGTCGTAAGCGTCGAATGCTCCGATTTTGGAGGCCAGCATGGATCTGTTTCTTGAGACTCCGCAGCAGCAAGCCGAGCGCATGTTGCGTCAGCAGCAACGACTCATGGAGATACAAATGCAAGGGGCGGCAGTCCAGCCCTTTGCGCAAAATGTCGTGCCCGCTGCTGTACCTGCAGCTGTGCCCGGGTGCGAATCGGCACCAGAGGCCTATTCCGTACAGCAAGATTCATATGCGCAGGAGCTCGCGTTCGACAAGCGTCGTGCGCGTCGTCGCCGCGTGGGCCAGCGCCTGCGCACCTTGGCGATGATCGTGCTCATCCCGTTAGGGCTTGTGGCCATCTTTCTGGCGTCGTATGCCCTCACGTGCATCCTCAACGGCGCATCGCCCAACGAGGTACTCCAACATCTAGCGGCTCTCGGCCAGCGCCTAGGCGATGTCGTAACAACCATTCGCGCCGGCTGGGAGAGCTAGCGTTTGTCACATTAGGACTTCTAAGGTGTTGGGATTATCGCCATGAGTAAAATTCTTGCATCCTGTGGGCCCTGTCGTGCGACTGAATATTATTATTAAAGATGAATAATAATATGATTTGTTATGTATAAGCAGGATTTAGAGCAGACTCTTTTGGGCATTGACGAAGAGGCAGAGCTGGAAATAGGTCCAAGAGACGACAGGCCGAGCGTTGTATTGGTGGGAGGAAGCGCCTTCATGCTAAACGATGTGACGAATCGTTCGGTTACACATGACATCGATGTGTTTGAGGCGGACAGGTGCCTCCGCGAGATCATAGCTCGATACCCCGAGGTGAATGGTATGGCGGTGGCATATTGTAATCAGATGCCATTCAATTACGAAGATCGTTTGATCCCCTTGGATATTGGGGCGCGTTTTATCAGGTACTTTACGCCATCCTTGGAGGATCTGGCGGTAATGAAGCTCTATGCCTTCCGTCCGAACGACATCATCGATCTTCATAGTCAGGCATTCGTCGACCGACTTGATTGGGGGCTGCTCGAACGGCTTATATTCGACGAGGGAGAAGCACTGGCGTCGTCGCCTTCGGAGCGGAGTTATCAAGAGATGGTCTGTGCATACAGGCAATACAAAAAGGAGGTGCTCGGTTGAATCTGACCTTTGAGGGATTCTTAAAAGGCTATTGCCGAGAGCTATCCGGACAGCAGTCGCTCAGTTTTAGAAAGCTGGTTAAGCAAGCGACGACGGTTGCGCCGCGCGTGGCGGAGCCCCTGTTTTTGCTCGCTTTGGCACAGGGCAAAGCCGAATACGTTCTGGGCTTATCCGAGGGTTCGTGGATGGAAGAGGGTTACCGAGGCGTTTTGTCCTTGTACGCCCAAACGGGTAGCCTGGCATCTCTATGCGCCGAGGACAAACTTCCTAATCGTTATGCCAACGTTTGGCGTGCGTATAGAGCGGTGAAGGAAAAGCCAGTGGCGGACAGAAGGATCAACGCCCTGATGCGAAAAAGAACGTTGGGAGCGCTAGAGGAATCGGGTGTAACGCGCTACGGTCTCTGCCGCGATTTGAATCTGAATAAGGGAAACGTGTACGCATATTTAGCCGGTGATGACTCAAAGGTGAGCAGGGAGACGGCGCGCCGCATTATGGAATATGCGGAGGAGAGGGGTGCCCAAGAAGGGGCCGGGCGCCCGGTGCGTATGGCGGGGTAAGATTGATCGCGGTTTTGATTGGTGCTCGATTGGGTTTGTTGGGCGGAGTTTATGTCTGCTATTGATATTGTGCTTGTTGTGATCGCCTTGGTGGCGGTGGGGGTTGCTGCGGCTTGCGCCCTCCAACTCAAGAGCCTGCGTGCTGAGTTGCGGGAGCGTGGCGACAGTAGCGCGGAAACGCTGGCAGCACTCGAGCAGGCCAACAACGCGCTCGATGCCCTGAACGTCGCGCTGGCCGAAACTCGCCGCACGGCCAATGCCATCGCGCAGCAGCAGACGACAGATGCGGCCGTGGAGCAGCAACGTTACCTGACCATCGCACGTGAGTTTTCGCAAGCTGGTGACCGGATGGATGACCTGCGCCGCGAGACGGCCCAACAGCTCGGTGCCAACCGCGAGGGCATCGAGCACCGCCTGGACAAGGTGCGCGAGACGGTCGATGCCCAGCTGGGTGCTATCCGCAAAGACAACAACGTGCAACTCGATCAGATGCGCGCAACGGTGGACGAGAAGCTCTCCCGTACGCTCAACGATCGCCTGTCGGCATCGTTTAAGCAGGTGAGCGACCAGCTCGAGGCCGTGTACAAGGGCCTGGGCGACATGCAATCCATCGCCACCGGCGTGGGCGACCTTAAGCGCGTGCTGGGCAACGTGAAGGCGCGTGGTATTTTGGGCGAGGTGCAGCTGGGTGCAATTCTGGCGGACATTCTTACACCCGACCAGTATCTGGAAAACGTCGCCACCAAGCCCGGCGCCTCGGAGCGCGTTGAGTTTGCCGTCAAGCTGCCGGTGGACGAGGGCGACCCCGTGCTGCTGCCGATTGACTCCAAGTTTCCGGGCGACGCGTACGAGCACTTGCTCGACGCGCAGGAGTCGGGTGATGCGGAGGCCGTGGCGGCTGCGCGCAAGACGCTCGACACCATGGTCAAGCGCGAGGCAAAGGACATTTGCGAGAAGTACCTGAGCGTGCCCGCGACCACCAACTTTGGCATTATGTTCGTTCCGTTTGAGGGACTGTACGCCGAGGTCGTCAGCCGCCCCGGGCTTATCGAGACCCTGGGCCGCGACTATCACGTCAACGTTGCCGGTCCCAGCACCATGGCGGCCATCCTCAACAGTCTGCAGATGAGCTATCAGACGTTTAAGTTGCAAAAACGTACCGACGACGTGCTGCGCGTGCTCTCCGCCGTCAAGGCCGAGCTGCCGCGCTATCAAAAGGCGCTGCGCCGCGCCCAGCAGCAGATCGAGACCGCGGGCAAAACGGTCGAGGGCATCATCACCACGCGCACCAACGTCATGGAGCGCAAGCTCAAGGACATCGACGCACTGGAAGATGCCGGCCAAGCCGATGAGATCTTGGGACTCACGTCCGCGAGTCTTCTCGCAGACCAAGAAGACGAGGACTAATTGCAACAAGACGGTGGGGCGCCGGCGCAAACGCGGGCGCCCCACCGCTTTTCGCATCGCGCTTGTCTGAAGCGTGCTCCAATGTGCAACAATGGCGTTTCGCCCTATCAGACGCGAAAGGAAGCCCATGTCTCAGAGAAGCACCAGCCCGCTCAGCCGCTCCACCGTGCGCCGCACGCTGCAGCGGTTTTGGGGTGTCACGCGCACGCAGCCGCTGATTGTCTTTCTCTCGGTGTTCTCGTCGGCGGGCTACATCTTTTTGCTGACGTTTGCCAATACCTATGTGATGGCCCTCATTGTCGACCGCGTTCAAGCCGGTCCCGTGGCGGGTGACCAGGTGTTTGAGGTCTTCGGCCCCTATATCCTGGCGCTCGTACTCGTTAACCTGGTGGGTCAGATCCTCTCCAAGCTACAGGACTACACCGTCTACAAGCTCGAGATCGCAGGCAACTATCACCTGGCGCGTCTATGCTTCGACACGCTCTCCAACCAATCCATGACATTCCATACCAGCCGCTTTGGCGGATCGCTTGTGAGCCAGACAAGCCGTTTTATGAGCGGCTACACGGGTCTGGTCGACGTGACGGTGTATTCGCTCATCCCCACCATCACCTCGGTCATCTGCACCGTGGCCGCACTCGCCCCGGTGGTGCCGACGTTTACCGTGATCTTGGTGTGCATCATGGTCGTCTACATTGCGTTTGTCTGGCTTATGTACAAGCGCATCATGCCGCTTTCGGCCGCGACGTCCGCCGCGCAGAACAAGCTCTCGGGCGTGCTCTCCGACGCGGTCACGAACATCTTGGCCGTCAAGACCTGCGGGCGCGAGGACTTTGAGCGCGACCTGTTCGATACCGCCGACCGCGCCGCACGCGACGCCGAGACGGTCTCGATGCACGCCATGATGCAGCGCAACTTTACGACCTCGGGCCTTATCGTCATCACCATGGCCGTGGTGAGTGTGTTCGTGGCGGGCGGCAACGCGTGGTTTGGCATCTCGGCCGGCTCGCTCGTCATGATCTTTACCTACACCTATAACCTCACCATGCGCCTGAACTACGTAAGCTCCATGATGCAGCGCATTAACCGCGCGCTGGGCGATGCGGCCGAGATGACGCGCGTGCTGGACGAGCCACGTTTGGTGGCAGATGACCCGGACGCCCCTGAGCTCAAAGTGACCGAGGGCGCGATTGATTTTGAGCACCTGAGCTTTGCGTACCGTGACGCTGCGGCGGGCGAGAGCGTGTTCGATGACCTGACACTTCATGTGGCGGCGGGCCAGCGCGTGGGCCTGGTGGGCAAATCGGGCTCGGGTAAGACGACGCTCACCAAGCTACTGCTGCGCCTGGACGATGTTCAGGGCGGCCGCGTGCTCGTGGACGGTCAGGATGTCTCGCGCTGCACGCAGCAGAGCCTGCGCCGCCAGGTTGCCTACGTGCCGCAGGAGGCGCTGCTGTTCCACCGCTCCATTCGCGAAAACATTGCCTACGGTCGTCCCGACGCCACTGATGAGCAGATTCGCGAGGCCGCGCGCCTGGCCAACGCCCTGGAGTTTATCGACCGCTTGCCCCGTGGCTTTGACACCATGGTGGGCGAGCGCGGCG
>URHQ01000088.1 GCA_900547655.1 uncultured Collinsella sp. | reverse complement strand
GCGCAAGGGGCGCTGACGCGGCCCTCCCTCTTACACCACAAAAATTCGCGCGATCCGGTAGCGGGCTTTTTGCTACCGAAACGCCGGGGTTCGAACCCGACAGGGTGCGAACCCCGGCATCATCGCAAGGCCTGTGGGCAAAATATAGCAAATATGAGTACTGTTACCATTTTAGTAACAGCAATTTCATGCCTTCAGAAGACGATTTAGACGTCAGGCGTCCTACGGCGGAAGAAATGCAGACGTTTATCGGCTAAGTACTTGGACATATGTTGCGTAACACTTCATATTTTGCAAATAAATAATGCTACAGGACTTGTGACAGTACTCATATTTGACGTTTTTTGCCCACAACCCTTTATACCTAGGCATATCGGCGGCAAAACGGGCTTCAAAGCGTCCTTCGCAAACAAAAACCGGGGCCCGCATGATGCGGACCCCGGCTCAATACCGTGACGATATGTCAGTTACGCTCTACACGTAGAACAGGATGTCGTCGTAGGTCGGGACCGGCCAGTAGTCGGCTGCCACGATCTCTTCCATGGCGTCCACGGCGGCGCGCAGCGTATCCATAGCGGGAACGACCTCGTGCGCGTACACGTTGGCCTGCTCCTGACCATCGAGGCCCTCGGCCTTCTGATGCACGGCGTCGAGCGCCTTGATGGAGTCGTTGATGGTGGTGATGCCGTTGCAGAGCTTGTTGAGCGTGTTCTGCTCGCACTGCATGGCGGCCTCGGCGCCGGCGGCACGAATAGTCTCAAGGCCCTTAGCGACCTTGGTGGCATAGGCGGTAATGACCGGGCGATAGGTACGACGCGCCTCGCGAACCATCGTGGTAGCCTCGATGTTCATGAGTTTGTTGTACTTCTCGAGCTTGCAGTCGTAGCGGCACTGAGCCTCGGCCTTGGTCAGGACACCCGTCTCCTCAAAGAGCGCGATAGCCTTATCGGAAACAAAGGCGGGCAGGGCATCGGCCGTGGTCTTGTTGTTGGCAAGGCCGCGCTTCTCGGCCTCGACGGGCCACTCATCGGAGTAGCCGTCACCGGAGAACAGGATGCGCTGGTGATCGGTCAGCACCTTCTTGCAGTATTCGAGCGCGGCGTCCTGGAACTTATCCTCGGGCGTACCCTCAAGCGCGTCGGCGAAGGACTTGAGCGACTTGGCCACGGCGGCATCGAGCACCAGGTTGGAGTCGGAGACGTTCTGCTCGGAGCCGCAGGCACGGAACTCGAACTTGTTGCCGGTGAAGGCGAACGGGGAGGTGCGGTTGCGGTCGGTGTTGTCCTGCATCAGCTTGGGCAGGGTATCGGCGCCCAGGTCAAGCACGCCGCGCGTGGCATGGACGGAAGCCTTGCCATCGATGATCTTCTCGACGACCTCGGTAAGCTGGTCGCCCAGGAAGATGGACATAATCGCCGGAGGAGCCTCGTTGGCGCCCAGACGATGGTCGTTGCCGGCCGAGGCAACAGAGGCACGCAGGAGCTCCTGATAGTTATCGACGGCCTCGATCACCGCGGTGAGGAAGACGATGAACTGCAGGTTGTCGAGCGGGGTGTCGCCCGGATCGAGCAGGTTCTCGGACTCGGTGCCAAGCGACCAGTTGTTGTGCTTGCCCGAACCATTGATGCCCTCAAAGGGCTTCTCGTGCAGCAGGCAGACCAAGTCGTGGCGGGAGGCGATGAGCTTCATCTTCTCCATTATGACCAGATTCTGGTCGATGGCCTCGTTGACCTCGCCATAGACAGGGGCGAGCTCATGCTGGCAGGGAGCGACCTCGTTGTGCTTGGTCTTGGCGGGAATGCCAAGCGCCCACAGCTCATCGTCCAGATCCTTCATATAGGCCGAGACGGTGGGGCGGATAGCGCCAAAGTAGTGCTCCTCGAGCTCCTGGCCCTTGCAGGGAGCGGCGCCAAAGAGGGTGCGGCCGGTAATGACCAGGTCCTTGCGCTTGCGGTAGGCGTCCTTCTTGATCAGGAAGTACTCCTGCTCGTCGCCCACGGAAGGAACGACCTTCTTGGGGGTCTTACCGAACAGCGCCAAAACGCGCTTAGACTCACGCGAGAGCGCGGTCATGGAACGCAGCAGCGGGGTCTTCTTGTCCAGGGCCTCGCCCGTGTAGGAGCAGAAAGCCGTGGGGATGCACAGGACATCGTCCTTGATAAAGGCGGGGCTAGTGGGGTCCCAAGCGGTGTAGCCACGGGCCTCGAAGGTGGCGCGCAGGCCGCCGTTGGGGAAGCTCGAGGCATCGGGCTCGCCCTGGATGAGGTTCTTGCCCGTAAACTTGGTAATGGCGGTGCCGTCGTGGTTGGGCTCCAGGAAGCTGTCGTGCTTCTCGGAAGTAATGCCCGAAAGCGGCTGGAACCAGTGCGCGTAGTGCGTCGCGCCCTTGGAGATGGCCCAGACCTTCATGGCATGGGCAACGGCGTTGGCCACATCCAGGTCGAGCGGCTCACCGCCCTCGAGGGTTGCAGCAAGGCGCTTCCAAATGTCCTTGGGGAGGTAGTCCTTCATGACTTCCTCAGAGAACACCATGGTCCCGAAGCGGTCAGTAAGATCGGCCATACGGAACTCCCTTCGTATCGGCACCGCGTGAGAAGCGGTGTTGATTACTAACGAACGAGTCATAGCTTAGACTCGCCGTGTTTCCGCGACATTACCGTTATGTTGCTGTCGCGAAACCAATCAATGAGGTTACCCTATCGAGGCGGCGTTGCCACCCTCAACAGCCAATCAACTGTATAAATAGCAGACCTCTCTCCATGGTTTAAGGGTAGTCAATTTGGGATGGAGCTCTATTAACTGGTATTTTGCATCAGATACCAGTCTTTATAGTCCGTGCCTAGATTAGCCGCTCTGTTATAGAGAAAGCCGATGGCAAGGCATCTTTGATTGGTATCCTCAAATAGCGAGTGAAACTCCACCGTGGCACAGTGGTGCTGTAGAATCCTTACAACACATCACACTATTACGTATCTAGAGGAGCACGATATGCGCGTCGACGAGGTTTTTAAGCAGGCAGCATCCCAGGGCACCGCACCCGTTTCGTTTGAGATGTTCCCGCCCAAGGGCGAGCTGACCCTCGACACGGCTCGCGAAGTGGCAGGCAATCTGTGCAAGCTTTCGCCGAGCTTTGTCTCGGTCACCTGCTCGGCTGGCGGCTCGGGCAACGGCGCCACCACCGCCCCCATCGCGCATATGATTACGAGCGAATTCGATACACCCTCGGTGGCACACCTTACCTGCGTGGGCCGCTCGCACGCCGATATCGCCGCCAAGATCGACGAGTATCGCACTACCGGCGTGGAAAACATCCTGGCCCTGCGTGGAGATCTCCCTGCCGGCGCGACCGAGGACGACAAGCCCGCCTCCGACTACGCCTACGCCCGCGACCTCATCCCCGAGCTCGTCGACGCCGGCTTTTGCGTGGGCGCCGCAGCCTACCCCGAGGGCCACATTGCCTGTGAGGATCTCAACCTCTCGGTCGAACACCTCAAGCAAAAACAGGACGCCGGCGCGAGCTTCTTTGTGACGCAGCTCTTCTTTGATAACGAGTGCTTCTACCGTTTTCGCGAGCTTGCCGACAAGGCCGGCATCACCGTGCCCATTACCGCGGGCATCATGCCGTTTATGGGCAAGTCGCAGATCAGCCGCATGGTCTTTATGTGCGGCGCGTCACTGCCCTCCCCCGTCATCAAGATTCTCGCCAAGTACGAGAATGACCCCGAGAGCCTGCAGGCAGCCGGTGTAGATTATGCTGCTCGTCAGCTTTGCGACCTTAAGGAACACGATGCCGCCGGTCTACACCTGTACACTATGAATCGTCCTGCGATCGCCGCGACCATTATGGAGCGCCTGGGGTAATGGAAAAACCGCACATCGATACAACCGCTATCGAAGTGCCGGCCGACCTTGCGTCGCCGGCGCTTTACCGTGTCGATGCTGCGCACCATCCCCGTGTCGACCGTGCCGAGATGCTGCGGTATCTGGGTTACGGCGGCCAGCAGATTGAGCCCGAACTGTCACGACGTATTGAGCTTGTCGTTGAACGTCTGGAACTGGACATTGAGCCCCGTGGCGTGCGCCGCGTATTTGCCATCGATGCCACGGGCGTCGACGAACAGGGCGAGCCTTGCATCCGCCTGGTCGGCACCAACGTTGAGCTGCGCGGTCGCGATATCTATCGTCATCTTAAGGACGCCCGCTTTGCCGCACTCATGGCATGCACCCTCGGCATGGACGCCGAGCGTCGCCTGCGCACCACGGGAGCCCAACATCCCCTGGAGGGCGCCGTGCTCGACGCCGCGTGCTCCGCTTACGTGGAAGCCGCCGTTGAGCAAATGGACCAGCAGGTCAAGACGGACGCCGCCACACACGGGCTCGCCGGCAACTGGCGCTTTAGTCCCGGCTACGGCGACTGCCCGCTCTCGGCCCAGCGCTCAATCGTAGCTGCACTCAACGCCACACGGCTCATCGGGCTTACCGTCACACCTACCAGCCTGCTCATGCCCACCAAAAGCGTGACCGCGGTGATCGGTCTGTTTGACGGCGAAGTCCACGACGCCCAGAGCCGCCCCACCTGCAATATCTGCCGCATGCGCGAGAACTGCCGCTTCCGTGCCGCCCACACCACCTGCTATTCCAGCCATTAGGAGCCCTCGATGTTTACTCCGCTTATCACTCATGATTCTGACGGCACTGCATTGGCGGCACCCGTTGATGCCGCACGTCGCAACGGTGCCACGTACAAGACGCGCACGATCGACGATCTGCGCATTAAGGACGATCGCCTGCGCGCCGCCATCGAGGGCACGGGGCACCTGCTGTTCGACGGCGGCATGGGCACCATGTTGCAGGCCGCTGGCATGAAGGCGGGCGCCCTGCCCGAGCTGCTCAACTTTGAGGAGCCCCAGGTCATTACCGACATTCAGCGCCAGTACGTCGAGGCCGGCTGCGACGTGATCACCGCCAACACCTTTGGCGCCAATGCCCACAAGCTCGACGGTGCCACCACCGTGGCAGACGTCTTTGCCTCGGCCGTCGCCTGTGCCCGCGAGGCCGGCGCCCGCTACGTCGCCGGTGACATCGGCCCCATCGGCGCGCTGCTTCGCCCCCTGGGTACCCTGAGCTTCGACGAGGCCTACGACCTCTTTGCCGAGGAAGTGCGCGCCGGCGTCGCCGCGGGTGTGGACCTCTTTATTATCGAGACTATGACCGACCTGGCCGAGATCAAGGCGGCGGTCCTCGCCTGCCGCGAGAACTCCGACCTGCCCGTCTTTGCCACCATGACCTTTGAGGAAGACGGTCGCACCTTCCTGGGAACGAGTCCCGAGGTGGCCGCCATCACGCTCGACGCCATCGGCGCCGACGTTTTGGGCATCAACTGCAGCCAAGGACCGGCCGAGCTCCGAGGACTCGCCGCACGTATGCTCACCGTTACCGACAAGCCTGTTATGGTGCAGGCCAACGCAGGACTGCCCCACGTGGACGACGACGGCAATACCGTCTTTGATATCCAGGCCCCCGAATACGCCGAGGCCGTCGCCGGCATGATCGCCGACGGCGTGAGCGTCGTGGGCGGCTGCTGCGGCACCACGCCGGCGCACATGGCGGCCCTGCGCACGCTTATCGACAACCACACGCCCAGCCCGCGCCGCCGCAAGCCCAGCATGTCGGTTACGAGCGCCCAAACGGTCGTGGACCTTCCCTGCGACGGCCACAAGATCGCCGTCATCGGCGAGCGCATCAACCCCACCGGCAAAAAGCGCCTGCAGCAGGCCCTGCGCGACGGCGACCTGGACTACGTGGTGAGCCAGGGTATCAGCCAGCAGGAACAGGGTGCCGACATCCTGGACGTTAACGTGGGCCTGCCCGAGATCGACGAGGTCAAGATCATCCAACAGGCCACCGAGCAGCTCCAGGGCTCCACGTTGCTGCCGCTGCAGATCGACTCCACCGACCCCGCAGCCGTCGAGGCCGCCGTGCGCCGCTACGCCGGCAAGCCCATCATCAACTCGGTCAATGGCAAGCAGCAGATCATGGATGAGATCTTTCCGCTGGTCGCCCACTACGGCACCAACGTTGTCGGCCTTACGCTCGACGAAGGCGGCATCCCCGATACCGCCGAGGCTCGCTTCGCCATCGCCGAGCGCATCGTGGCCGAGGCTGCCCGCTACGGCATCGGACCGGACCGCATCCTCATCGACTGTCTGGTCATGACCGCCTCGACCAATCAACGCCAGGCCGAGCAGATCCTGCGCGCCATGTCCCTGTGCAAGGAGCGCCTGGGCGTCAAATGCGCGCTCGGCGTGTCGAATATCAGCTTTGGCCTGCCTGCCCGCCCGCTGCTGGGCTCGGTCTTTTTGGCCGCCGCCTTTGGCGCGGGCCTGGACGCCCCCATCATGAACCCGGGCTCCAAGCGCTTTATGGATACCGTCTACAGCTATCGCGTCTTGAGCGTTGAGGACGAGGGCTCGACCGGATACATCGAGCGCTATGCCGGCTGGACCGATCCGTATAAGATCGCCGCAAACCCGGCAGCAGCTCAGGCCGCATCGAGTGATGCCGCGCCCGCCGCGGGCACCGCCGGCACCGACGGCACCGACGACCCGATTCGTCGCATGGTCGTCTCGGGCCGCAAAGGCGAGATCGCTGCCGAGACCGAGCGTCTGCTGGCAGACCACGACGCCATGGACCTCATCAACAATCACTTTATCCCCGCCCTCGATGAGGTCGGAGTCCTCTTTGACCAGGGCAAGTTCTTCTTGCCGCAGCTTATGGCCTCGGCCGAGGCCGCGCGCGTGGGCTTCGACACCATCAAGCGCCTGATGCCCGCCGGCGAGATTGCCGACAAGGGCAAGATCTGCGTGGCCACCGTCAAGGGCGACATCCACGATATTGGCAAGAACATCGTCAAGATGCTGCTCGATAACTACGGCTACACCGTCTTTGATCTGGGTCGCGACGTCGACCCGCAGGAGGTGCTCAAGACCGTGCAGGAGCGCGACATTAAGCTCGTCGGCCTCTCGGCGCTTATGACCACCACGGTCGTCGCCATGGAGGAGACCATCAAGCTACTTCATGCCGAGGTGCCGGGCGTCAAGATCATCGTGGGCGGCGCCGTGCTCACCCCCGAATACGCCAAGCAGATCGGTGCGGACTACTACGCCAAGGACGCCGCCGAAAGCGCTCGTATCGCCGAAGAGGTCTTTGGGCAGTAACACAACGGAAACAACCGAGCACCAAAACGTGCCGCATGCGCCACTTGGCACGTGCGGCACGTTAGAATAGATAAGACTATGCTCGTTTTGGCAGATAGGAGCGCAAGGATGGCGATCACGCCCGCAGAAATCGCGGAAACCCGCGGCATGGTTGAGGAGCAGAACCTCGACATCAGGACCATCACCATGGGCGTTTCGCTCATGGGTTGCGGTGACGAGAACCTCGACCGCATGTGCACGAAGATCTACGACCACGTGACGCACACGGCTGAGCATCTGGTCGAGACCGCCGAGAACCTCGAGCGCGAGTACGGTATCCCCATCGTCAACAAGCGCGTTTCCGTCACCCCGGTGGCGCAGATCGCCGCGTGCTGCAAGGATGAGGACCTCACCCCCATCGCGCATGCCCTCGACCGCGCGGCTGAGACGCTCGGCATCGACTACCTGGGCGGCTTCTCCGCGCTCGTCCAGAAGGGCATCGGCGACGCCGACCGCCGCGTCATCCAGTCCATCCCCCAGGCGCTCGCCACCACGAGCCGTGTCTGCTCCAGCGTCAACGTCGCCAGCCTGCGCGCCGGTATCAACATGGACGCCGTGCTCATGGCCGCCCAGACCATCATCGATGCCGCCAAGCTCACGGCCGACCAGGACTCCGTCGGCGCTTCCAAATTTGTCTGCTTTGCCAACATGGTCGAGGACTCCCCGTTTATGGCGGGCGCCGTCCACGGCGGTGGCGAGGCCGACGCCGTCATCAACGTTGGTGTCTCGGGCCCCGGCGTTATGGCTGCTGCCCTGGAGACGCTCCCCGACTCCGCTTCGATGATGGAAGTCGCCGAGAAGATTAAGCAGACCGCCTTTAAGATCACCCGTGCCGGCGAGCTCATGAGCCGCGAGGCCGCCCATCGTCTGGGTGTCGAGAAGGGCATTGTCGACCTGTCGCTGGCTCCCACGCCTGCCATCGGCGACTCCGTTGCCCGTATCCTCGAGATCATCGGCGTGGGCACCTGCGGTGGCCCCGGCACGACCTGCGCGCTCGCCATGCTCAACGATGCCGTCAAGAAGGGCGGCGTCATGGCCAGCTCCAGCGTGGGCGGTCTCTCTGGCGCCTTTATCCCCGTGTCCGAGGACGCCGGCATGATCGCCGCCGTCGAGGCCGGCGCGCTTTCGCTCGAGAAGCTCGAGGCCATGACCTGCGTGTGCTCCGTTGGCCTGGACATGATCGCCATCCCCGGTGACACCCCGGTCGAGACCATCGCCGGCATCATCGCCGACGAGATGGCCATCGGCGTCATCAACAACAAGACCACGGCCGTCCGCGTGATTCCCGCCATTGGCAAGGGCGTGGGCGACTGCGTCGAGTACGGTGGCCTGTTTGGCCGTGCGCCCATCATGCCGGTGAACCCCAACGCCGGCACCGTGCTTGCCCACCGTGGTGGACGCTTCCCGGCACCGCTGAATTCGCTGAAGAACTAGCTGAGGGGGACTGGCGAGGAGCCCCGGGGAGGGCAAATATATAAGGTCGCCTGCTCGGACAGTCCTGACTCTGTCTCTTAT
>URHQ01000087.1 GCA_900547655.1 uncultured Collinsella sp. | reverse complement strand
CCGCTAGGCGGGCACTTTTACCGGGCGGCTAACCCACACAAACCCCCGAAGAGCCCTTTTTAGGGCGCTTTGCTGGTAATGTGTGTTGCCGGCAAAGCGCCTCGTTGCATTTAGGGAAAGACGGGGATAATAGTCGTCTCGAATAACATTCTGAGAGGGGATCGCATGATTTCGTTTGATTACAAGCCTCAGGGCGTGTGTGCTCGCAATATTCACCTTGACCTTTCCGATGACGGCAACAAGGTGATGGGCGTTGAGTTTACCGGCGGCTGCGACGGCAATCTCAAGGCTATCTCCAAGCTGGTCGAGGGCGCTCCTGCCGATCGCGTAATCGAGGTTCTCGCCGGTAATACCTGCGGTATGAAAAAGACCTCCTGCGCCGACCAGCTTACACGCGCTATCGAGGCCGCTCGCGCCGAGATCGCCTAATGGGTATCGCCGATCACATCAAGAACGGAATATCGCGTCGCGGCTTCGTGCTCGGTGGGGCTGCCGCGGGCGCTGCCACGGTGCTTGCCGGATGCTCGAAAAAAACGGGCACCAGCGATGATGCCGCCGGCGAGCCGCAGGTTATCAAGGATGATTCCAAAATCATCTCGATTACGGATGAGTACGAGGCAGTCGACATCGATCTTGAGCCGGCGGCGTCGTGGACGCTGCCTCTGGGTACGCTGCTGTACTACTGCGACGGCGATTACGCCGCGGCAATGATGGCGCCCGCATCGGCACTGCACGCCAACACACTCGGTGTGCTCAACCTGGGCGATGGCTCGCTTACCACATTAATCGAGGATCCTATCGAGGGCACGGGATATGCATTCTACGATGTCCGTGCCGGCGACGGCGTATTCGCGTGGGTTGAGATGAACTTTGCCAATTCATCGTGGAAGCTCTACGCTCAAAATCTGTCGGGCGCTTCGCTCTCTGGCGACGTGGTTGAGCTCGATCGAGGTGGCAAGGACTACGACCCGCCGCTGTTTACGGCGTTCGGGTCATCAGTCATCTGGTATAAAATGCCCTCGGCAGGTGGCAATAAAACGAGTAGCGATTCGTTTTGCTATCGTCGCTCGCTTGATGAATCCAAGGCCGAGATAATTTGGAAATCGACGGGTCGCTTTGCATCGGCCCCGCGCGCGAGCGACGGCATTTTGACCATCTCGCCGCGTGTCCGCAACGACGAGGGCGTCTACTACGGCATAACGGCAATCGATCTGACCGACGGCAACAACACCAAGCGTGCCCAGCTGGTCCTCCCTTCGTCAGTTTCGCCTTTCGAGGCCGTATATATGGGCGATACCTTCGTGTTTTCTATCGAGGCGGCCTATAGTGGCGTGGGCAGCCTGGGCAATATGGGCACGTATATCGGTAATGAGGGAGGGCCGTACCTCTTCCTGTCACGCGAGCCGCTCGCATGTGCGGCTGGCAAGAAGAATAAATACCTTGTTAAGGTACAGGCGTCGCATTTCCTGATCGACACCTCTGCCAAGACCTATGGCTCGCTGCTGTCGCCCGACCGCGCTTTGGAGTATGGCGATTATCCAGCTACGGCGGGAAAATCGGACTCATTCCTTACGTACGCCACGGTGCGCAACAGCCAGGGTATACCAGAGACGGTCACTGCACGCCTATTCTCTCTTTAAGCTTAGAGGGGTTAAAAAGGCGCCAACAGGGGAATAAACGCGTTGTAATTGTGAGTACCGCCCGCCGAGCTGCCGCGTCATAGCGGCATCCGGCGGGCTCAGGTGCGTTAAAATGGGCTTGTTCTTAGCTAATTGAGACAGGGGGGCCGTGTTATGGCTTCAGATGCAAAAAAGATTCTGCTGGTCGAGGATGAGAAGGCAATCCGTGACGCCGTCGCTGCCTATCTCGAGCGCGAAGGCTACTGGGTTGTGGGCGTCGGCGACGGCCAGTCCGCGATCGAGGAGTTCGAGAAGCATCAGTTCGACCTGGTCGTGCTCGACCTTATGCTCCCCAAGATCCCCGGCGAGCGCGTTTGCCGCACCATTCGCGATACCTCGGATGTCCCCATCATCATGCTGACGGCTAAGGGCGAGATCGAGGACCGTATCATCGGTCTTGAGCTCGGCGCCGACGACTATCTGATTAAGCCGTTCTCGCCGCGCGAGCTCGTCGCCCGCGTTCGCGCTCTGTTCCGCCGTGCCCATCAGGCCGACGAGCCCGCCGTCGAGGTACTCGACTTCGGCGATCTGGTCATCGATATCTCGGGCCACAAGATCTTGGTCGAGGGCAAGGAAGTCGATTTGACGGCTTCCGAGTTCAAGCTGCTCACCACGCTTGCCCGCCATCCCGGCCGTGTGTATAACCGCATGGAGCTGGTCGAGAAAGTGCTCGGGTATGACTTTGAGGGCTATGAGCGCACCATCGATAGCCACGTGAAGAATCTTCGCGCCAAGCTGGGCGATGATCCCAAGAAGCCCAAGTGGCTCTACACCGTCCATGGTGTCGGCTATCGCTTCGAGGCTCCGGCCAAGACCGATAAGTCGGACGAGAAATAGGGAAATCACATATGACACCTGCGCGCTTTGAAATCGGACAAAAGCACAAGCAGGAGAGCGAGGCGGGTTCCAAGGCTAGTTGGAACACGCCTCGTTCCGATTCACGGCCAACGATGAGCTATCCCTCGCGCATGGCACTTGCTTTTGCTCTGACATCGCTCATGACGGTATTGGTGCTGGTGGGCGTTGTCTCTGTTGTGTGGGGCACGGTCTTTTCGGATTACACACGCTCCAATATCGTCGAAATCGCAAATTCCGCTGCCGAGAAGTTGGCGACCTCATATGAGGAAAACGGCTCTTGGACCGCGGGAGAACTGCGCACGGTCGCAACGTCGAGTTTGGTTTCCGACGATCTGGGCATGCAGGTCGTCAATAAAAAGGGCGTGATCGTTTATGACGATTCCTGGCCCTCGGCAAGCGCTACCGCCGATGTACGCGAAAACCAGGCTACGACCGACGACACGAGCGGCAAGAGGGCATCGCATAGCCCGGTTTCGTCTGCTCCAACCGACTCCGATAGCGTTGCTGACGTCGAGATTGTAACGTCTTCCGGCGAGCATGTCGGACAGGTAAAGCTGTGGGCCATCGGCTCCGACGCTCTGCTCACCAAGGCGGACTCTGCGTTTAGGGAGAAGACCTTTAACGCCATGGCCCTCGCCGCGGTTGTTGCAATCTGCATTTCGGTCGTTATCGGATCGCTCGTGTCGCGCATGCTCACCAAGCCGATTCATCGCATCACCAGTACCGCAAAGCAAATCCGTGACGGCGACCTGTCGGCTCGCACGGGACTGCGCGGTGATGACGAGATCGATCAGCTGGGTGAGACCTTCGATGAGATGGCCACTTCGCTCGAGAAGGATATGAAACACGAGAAGCGCCTGACCTCAGACGTTGCACACGAGCTTCGCACGCCGCTTATGGCCATGCTCGCAACGGTCGAGGCCATGCAGGATGGCGTGTATCCCACCGACGATGAGCATTTGGAGACTGTTGCTTCCGAGACGCGTCGCCTGGCTCGTCTGGTGCAGCAGATGCTCGACCTATCGCGTATGGAAAACAGCACGGCTCCGCTCAATCTAGAACCGGTGGACATGGTTCCGTTCGTGCGATCGATTGTGAACGGCCAGGAGCGTCTGTTTGCCGACCGTGACCTTCGTCTTCGCTTTGCAGATGAAACCCAAGGGCACGACGATGTCGTCGAGGCCGATCCCGACATGATCACGCAATGTGTTATCAACCTCATGAGCAACGCCATGCGCTACACCCCCGAGGGCGGTTGGGTCGTGGTGTCGGTGCTCAGTGACCGCAGACACGTCAGCATTGCCGTTTCTGATACCGGCATCGGTATTGCCAAGGACGATCTGTCGCGCATTTTCGGGCGGTTTTGGCGCGCCGATGCCAGCCGCGCCCGCGAAGCTGGCGGCCTGGGCGTCGGCCTCGCCGTGACCAAGCAGATCGTCGAGCGTCACCATGGCTACATATCCGTGGAGTCGGAGCTTGGAAAGGGTACGACTTTTACAATTCATCTGCCCCGCGAGCACACGGCGGACGCGGCATCTACTACAATGGAGCACTAGCTTTTCGCTATTCGGTGAAGGAGGGGCCGCGTCCCTGCCGCTCCGAGTTTGCGAAAACATGCGGGAAAGAACCCGCATTTCTGTCGTATTTAGGTAAGGAGTGACTCACGTGACAACGATGGAGCGTCGTCCGGATTCCCGTGGCAAGGTTCGTGATATTTACGATGCCGGTGAAAACCTGCTGATGGTCGCCACCGACCGCATTTCTGCGTTCGACTTCATTCTTCCCGACGAGATTCCGTTTAAGGGAGAGGTGCTCAATCGCATCTCGGCATTCTGGTTCGATAAGTTTGCCGACATCGTCCCCAACCATCTCGTTTCCATCGACCCGGCGGATTTCCCCGAGGAGTTTGCTGAGTATCGTGACTACCTCGCTGGCCGCGCCATGCTGGTTAAGAAGGCCCAGACGATTCCTATCGAGTGCATCGTCCGCGGCTATCTGACCGGTTCGGGCAAGAAGACCTACGACGAGAACGGCACCGTCTGCGGCATCCAGCTGCCTGAGGGCCTGACCGAGGCTTCCAAGCTTCCCGAGCCGTTGTTCACGCCGTCCACGAAGGCCGAGATCGGTGACCACGACGAGAACATCTCGTTCGAGCGTTGCTGCGAGATCGTGGGCGAGGACATCGCCACGCAGATTCGTGACCTTTCCCTCAAGATCTACAAGGCCGCTGCCGAGTACGCCGCGACCCGTGGCATCATCATTGCCGACACCAAGTTCGAGTTTGGTGTCATCGATGGCAAGGTCACGCTGATCGACGAGTGCCTCACGCCCGACTCCAGCCGTTTCTGGCCTGCTGCCAGCTACGAGGAGGGCAAGATCCAGCCTAGCTACGACAAGCAATTCGTCCGCAATTGGCTCAAGGCCAACTGGGATATGACGGGGGAGACCCCGCACCTGCCCGCCGAGGTCATCGATGGCACGTCCGAGCGCTATCGCGAGGCCTTCCAGATCATCACGGGCTCCCAGTTCACAAGCATGAAGGAGAACGCATAAGTGAGTACCCGTAGCGCCACGAACAAGCGCACGCAATCCCACGAAGTTACCGGGGTTGCGCGCAAGTCTGCCGCATCTGCTAAGCCCGCCCGCCAAGCAGCGAGCTCCGTTCGCGTCGTGCCGGCTTCGTCTAAGGCACGCCGCAAAGAGCTCGAGAAGGGCGAGAACCTCGAGGGCCTCTCTAAAGAGGAGAAGCGCGCCCGCAAGGCTAAGCAGCGCGCCAAGGAGGACCGCATCTATACGGTGTCGAATATTCTCCTCAAGCAGGACGAGGACTACACCAAGCGCCGTCGCATCTGGTGGATTGTGCTCGCCATTGGCATGGTGCTCGTCGTGGCAATTTGGGCCTCGCTGTACTTCGCTCCCGCTGGCATGGTGTCCAGCCCCGTCCAGATGGTCGGTATTGTTTTGTCCTACGTCGTCATTCTGGGTGACTTTATCTACGACTTCGTTCGTATTCGTCCCCTGCGCAACATGTACCGCGCGCAGGCCGAGGGCATGTCCGAGAACAAGCTCAACGCTCTTATCGAGCGTTCGGCTGCCGAGGAGGACAAGAAGGACTCCAAGAAGAAGTAGCGTTTGCATACATACTTATCGCTAAGATATAAGGCGCGTCGTTTTTGCGGCGCGCCTTTTTACTGTTCTATAGATAGATGGAGTGGCACATGATTCGAGCTGCCCTGACGGTCGAAGAGGCTCTGGAGGGCATGAAGGCCCTGGAGCCCAAGATTAAAAACTACGCGCGCCTGGTCGTCCGCAAGGGCGTAAACGTCAAGCCCGGCCAGGAGGTCGTCGTTCAGTCTCCGGTCGAGTGCGCGCCGTTTGCGCGCGTGGTGGTCGCGGAGGCCTATGCTGCCGGCGCCGGCCACGTGACGGTCATTTGGGCCGATGATGCCGTGACGAGGCTCACGTACGAGCATGTCGAGAAAAGCTATTTTGAGCAGACGCCCGAGTGGAAGCGCCTGCAGCTGGATTCCCTGGCCCAGGACGGTGCCTGCTTTATCTTTATCGAGGGTGCGGATCCTGCGGCTCTCAAGGGTATCGATCCCGCCAAGCCCGCTGCAGCTTCTAAGGCAAGGAACACGCAGTGCAAGGTCTTCCGCCGTGGACTGGACTACAACATCAACCCGTGGTGTATCGCCGGCGCTCCGGTCGTGGCTTGGGCGCGCGAGGTGTTCCCGGGAGACGCCGATGAGGTTGCAATCTATAAGCTGTGGAATGCGATTCTGCACACCGCTCGTGCCGATGGCCAGGACCCGGAGAGCGATTGGGAGCTTCATGACGCGGCGTTCGAAAAGAACTTGCGCTTCCTGAACGACAATCGTTTCGACTACCTGCATTACACCGCGGCAAATGGAACCGATCTGAGGATTGGCATGACGAAAGGTCACGAGTGGGCCGGCGGCAAGGGCAAGACGCCCGATGGACACCCCTTCTTCCCCAACATTCCCACCGAAGAAGTCTTCACTTCGCCCGATCGCATGCGCGCCGACGGTATCGTGTACTCGGCCATGCCGCTCATTCACCACGGTAACAAGGTTGACGATTTTTGGATTAAGTTCGAGGCCGGCCGCGTAGTGGACTACGATGCCCGCATGGGCAAGGCGACGCTTGCGAGCATTATTGACACCGATGAAGGTGCCGCTCATCTGGGTGAGGTCGCGCTCATTTCCAAGAACACTCCGATCCGCGAAAGCGGCGTTCTGTTCTATGACACGCTCTATGACGAGAACGCTAGCTGCCACCTTGCGCTAGGCGTCGGCTTCCCTGAGTGCATCGAGGGTGGGTATGACATGTCCAAGGAGGAGCTCTTGGAGCATGGCGTTAACGTTTCGAGCACGCATGTCGACTTTATGATTGGCACGGACGATATCGATATTACGGGCATAACACCTGATGGACGTGAAGTTGTGATTTTCCAGAACGGCCAATGGAGTTGGGAATAGTCCCAGACCGTGGTACAATGCCACCCGCGGGCCGTTAGCTCAGCTGGCAGAGCAGGGGACTTTTAATCCCAAGGTCCAGGGTTCGAACCCCTGACGGCCCACCCAAAGATTGTTGAGACGGTCAACTTCGGTTGGCCGTCTTTTTTGTCGCCCTTTCATGGGTTCGAACCCGTCGGGGCGCGGAGCTGAGTAAACGCGTGAGCGTTTGCCAGCGCAGCGCGCAAGGCGCGAAAGCGCCGCAGCGGCCGCCTGCGGAGCAGACTGAACCCCTGACGGCCCACCCAACGAAAGGAAAACAAAATGAAAACAGATAGATACGGAATTAGCGGCAGCACATTAAAGATAATAGCGGCCATTTCGATGGTTCTCGATCATGTAAGCAGGATCGTCCTGACCAATGGAATCATGACTCACGCATCGTACAATCAGATATCAGACGAGCAGTGGGCGATTCTAAGCGAGGCTTCGGATGTGCTTCATGTTCTTGGCAGAATTGCATTTCCCTTATTTTGCTTTTTGATAGTTGAGGGATTTTTGCATACTCATGACATAAAGAAGTACCTGCGAAATATGCTTGTCTTCGCAATCATTGCGGAGCCCATATACGATTTCGTTCAAACCGGGCAGCTATTTGACCTTCGGCAACAGAATGTTATGTATGAGCTCCTGCTTTCCTTGGTCTTTTTGATTATTCTGGAAAAGATACAAAGTCTTTCAAAATGGAAGAGGCACATTGCAGAAATTGCTCTGATTGTTTTGACAGCACTGGCAGCTGAATACACTAAGCTGGATGGCGGTGCGTATGGCATTCTGCTTGTGGCTGCATTCTATTTATTCCACGACAGCAAGGCCAAGATGTTCTTTGCTGCAGTATGCGCAGTGCTCCTTTCGTCATGCCATATAGTTGGCGGCGGATTTGAGTTTGCTACAGCTAATGTATTTAATCCTGATGTTGCTGCCGCGGTCGTTTCGTTGCTGCTTATCAATCTTTATAATGGCAAGCGAGGGCTGAAGCTGAAATACTTCTTCTACGTTTTCTATCCGGCACACCTTGCTCTGCTTTATGGTGTCTCACTTATTGTTTTGAACTGTCTTTAATAACTCTCAAACAAGTCTCTGAAAGCAGAAACAAACTGACCCTAAGACTGCTTGTGAATTTCCGGAAGACCTGAGAGATGCGAGGATAGACAACGAGGGCTGCAGAAAGATGCTTCTCAGTTCTCTGGCGGATCGCACGTATCTGTATGAGGATCACTTCCGCACACTCATTAATAGCAGTGATAAACACGGCAGATCCTCAAAACATGGGACTGCGGAGGTCGAACGATGCTTCGACAGCATGAATGGCAGCGAGAAAGTGAGTTCGGAAACATCCTTTGGATGCTCCACCATAGAACAGAAAGCGATCGACTCCGGTTGATCGCTTTTTTGTTGCCGGTGCATGGGTTCGAACCCGAACTTCTCTATATATAAGAACGCTTGGCGAACAAAACCTGCCTTTTACCGACGGGAAACAAATAGCTGATGCTTTTGGAGTAAAGTGGCGCTCCAGAGATGACCGATGCCTTAACACCTATAAACCAGCTGGTCATCGCCAATATCAGAAGCCAATGCTTCAGTTATAACCTCAGGGACGCGACTGAGGGACATATTCATTTGTGAACAAAATATGGAGTGCCAGATTCCCGCCCCCGGAGCCCCTCCGGTCTGGCAATATATCTCCTTGCCGCGCGGCCCGGTGGAACCGGATC
>URHQ01000086.1 GCA_900547655.1 uncultured Collinsella sp. | reverse complement strand
GTTCAGACCGACGAGCACGATACGGTGACTCCCGTTGCCTATGAGCTCATGGGCAAGGGCCGCGAGCTTGCCGATGCTCGCGGCTGCCGTCTGGTGGCACTGGTCGGCATGAGCCCCGAGGGCTCGCTTGGGGACCTCGAACTCCTGGTTTGTGCCGGCGCGGACGAGGTCCTGGCCTGTCGCGACGAGCGTCTGCGCCAGAACGATGCGGAGGTTTACGCCCGGCTGATCTGCGATTTGGTGGCAGAGCGCAAGCCCGAGGCCATTCTGTACGGTGCGACCGCCTTTGGCCGCGAACTGGCACCCGGCGTTGCCGTGCGTTTGCAGACGGGCCTTACGGCTGACTGCACGGTGCTTTCGATGGATGCGGAGACGGGGCTGCTGCAACAGACGCGTCCGGCGTTTGGCGGCAACCTGATGGCCACCATCGTCTGCCCCAATCATCGTCCCCAGATGGCAACGGTGCGTCCCGGCATCTTTAAGGCGTCCGAATTTGACTACGGCCGCTCCGGCACGATCACCCAGATATCACTTGCGGATGATGCTAAGGCTCGTGTCGAGATCTCGATTCCCGCCGAGGAGTGGGGACAGCAGGCATCAATTGCCGATGCCGAGCGTCTGGTCGTGGTGGGTCGCGGCATTGGTTCCAAGAAAAACCTGCCGCTGATGCGAAGGCTCGCCGAGGCTCTGGGGGCCGAGCTTGGCTGCACGCGACCTGTCGTGGAGGCCGGCTGGTTGGAGTATCGCCATCAGATTGGCCAGACGGGCGTATCAGTTTCGCCCAAGCTTCTCGTGAGTATCGGTGTTTCGGGCGCCATCCAGCATCTTGCCGGCATCGGTGGGGCGGAGTGCATTATCGCCATCAACGAGGACCCGGATGCCCCCATCTTTGGTGCTGCCCAGTACAAGGTTGTCGGTGATGCCGTCGAGGTCGTCGAGGAGCTGCTGGCCCAGCTTGAGCGCTAGGCGCGCGCCAGCCAGTCGCGTATCTCGTTCTTTAGGCGCTCCCAGGTCGCTTGCGTGGCGGGATCGGTAAAGGGGCGCGCAATGCCAAAGGGCGCGTCGAGCAGGCGGTAGATATCGCTCTGCTCGCGCGCCAGCGCGCGGCTCGCTGGATAGACGAGCTCAAACATAAAGCAGATGAGTCCCACCAGGTAGTCTGCGGGCTCGTTGCGTTCATCGCGTGCGACGCAGCGGCGCTCGTCAAAGGCAGCGAGAGCCGGTGTCGAGAACCGGCTGGCGAGAAACGTGTCCTCATCAACCTTGAGGATAGTGTCGACGGTGCTGTCGGCGATGGTGCGCATAATGTCGATTTTGTCGCCATCGCGCACGATATCGCAGAAGCGCCGTGTACGCTCGTCGAGTTGTGCCGGCAGGCGAAAGTCGCTGTGATAGGCGATGCTCGCGCGGATGAGCTCGTCGTGCTCGTCGGTCTCGATAAAATCTCGGATGCTTGTTGTGGCAGGCGCGTCGTCGGGGTTCTCGCCAAAGAGGACCCCGACGCCCAACGCTGCGTGGCTCATACTCTCGGCGTCCTTAAAGGTGTCCCAGCGCCGCAACTGTTCAAAGCGTCCCATATCGTGTAACAGGCCGCAAAGCCAGGCCAGGTCAATATCCTCTGTCGACCAGCCCTGCTCGCGCGTCACGGCATCGCATGCCTCGGCAACGTGGTACGTATGCTCGATTTTGAGCGCGATACGTGGATTGGCGGCATCGTAAGCATCGGTATAGCGTTTGAAGGCCGCGGTCGCCCGGCCCCGATCGATAGCTGTCATAATGACTTCCTAAAAAGCTGTGTCTTTCGATCCGGTGGCAATTGTAGGTGAACTCGGTTGCCACCGGACGATGATTCTGTCGCGTCGTTGAATGCGGCTCGGAAATCTTGTCGGGACGAGGAACGCTATGGTGCTCAAAATTGTTAAAACCGTCTGGCCGGTGATGCTTACCTATGTTGCGATAGGCGCGCCGTGCGGAATGATTATGGCGCAGACGGGAATGGAGCCCTGGATGGTTTTTGCTCTGAGCAGCACGTTTGTGACGGGTAGCGGCCAGTTTATGGTCTGCAACCTGTGGCTGGCAGGTGTGCCTGCGGCATCGATTGTCGCAAGTGTAGCCGCAATCTCCTCGCGCTTTGCTCTTTACTCTGCATCGATCGCGCCGCATCTGAGGGACGCCTCGAAGCGTCAGACGTTGGCTGTTGCCGCGACGCTCACCGAGGAGGCATATGGCATCTCGCTTGCCAGGCTGGTTGAGGGGGAGGATTGGGGCCCGCGCGAGTCCTTTGTGCTCAACGTGATCCTCATCGCAACATGGGGCGTTTCGTGTACGACGGGCGCCATCGTCGGCGCCGTTGTCGATGTTCCAACCGCTATTGCGGGTTTTGTCTGCACCTCGCTCTTTATCTGCCTGCTCTTTTCGCAGCGACTGTCGCGCGGCAATGTCGTGGCTGCCGTTATGGCTGCGGCGTCTGTCGCCATATGCAAGTTCTTGGGGTGGACGAATATCGCCGTGCCGGCAAGCGTGCTCGTCGGTGTTGCCGCGGCGCTTACGCGCGATACTCTCGCCGAAGGAAGGGGTGCTCGCGATGCCCGTTAATGAGTTTTTGGTCCTGTGGCTGTCGTCTTGGGCGGCCATCGCGTTCTTTCGCATTGCCCCGGCGTTTGCTTTGCGCGGGAGAACGCTGTCGCCCCGCGTTACCGAGGCCTTGGGCTATATTCCGCCCGCCGCCTTTGCGGCGCTGGTCGCTAACGATTTGATAAGCCCTGGCGCTTTCGACGCCGGCTTGTGGCAGGGCTTGATTCCCTGGATTGCGGCTACCGGTGTCGTGGCGGTGGCAATCAAGACAAAGTCGATGTTGTGGTGCTGCGTCTCGGGCATCGTGTTCTATATCGTTTTGAGCCTTGTATAAAAGCAAGGGCGCGTTTAGCGGCCCGGCCCAACGAATCGAATTTCTCACCGAGCCGGTCTGCTTCTTCTGGTACCATGGTCAAACTTTACTGTAGCAAAGCGTGACGTGGGCTTTTGTGCCCCGTCAACGGAAATGGGGGTTTCATGGCACAGGAAGCGACCGCCAACGAGCAAAAAAAATTCATGGTACCGCGTATCCCGGGCGACATCATGATCTATCCCATGATTGTTGGCTTTTTGCTCAACACTTTCTGTCCGCAGGTCTTTGAGATCGGCGGCTTCTTTACGGCTGCCTGCCGTGGCGGCTCCAATACCATCGTCGCTGCGATCCTGCTCTTCGTGGGCGCTGGCATCAGCTTTAAGTCCACGCCGGGCGCTATCAAGACCGGCATCGTCGTACTGATCCCCAAGCTTGTTGTTGCGGCCGCCCTTGGCTTGGGTGTGGCATATTTCTTTAACGACAACTTCCTGGGCCTGAGCTCGGTCTCAATCATCGGCGGCATTACGTTTTGCAACATGGCGCTCTATACGGGCATCATGGGCGAGTTTGGCGATGAGTCCGAGCAGGGCGCCGTCGGTATCCTGTTCTTTACGGCCGGCCCCGCCGTCACCATGATCATCCTCGGTGTCTCGGGTCTCGCTAACATCCCCGTCGGCACCATCATCGGATCCATCCTGCCGCTTGTTATCGGCATGGTTCTGGGCAACCTCTTCCCGTTCATCAAGAACCTGCTGGTCCCCGGCTCCAATCCTGCGATCGCTGTTATCGGATTTCAGCTCGGTGCGTCCATGAGCCTTTCGAGCTTTATCACCGGCGGCATCTCGGGCATCCTGCTGGGTCTCATCACGCTCTTTATCGTCGGCCCCATCACCTTTGCGTTCGAGCGCCTGTGCGGTGGTAACGGCAAGGCGGCCGTTGCCTGCTCCACTATCGCCGGCACGGCTATGACCACGCCGGTCGCCCTCGCCGAGGTCGCCCCGCGCTATGCCGAGCTTGCGCCCACCGCGTACGCCCAGATCGCCACCGCCGTCATCATCACGGCAGTCATGGCTCCGATCCTGACCGGCTGGGTCGATAAGAAGTTCTGCCACGGCAAAGAGGATCTGTCGGTCGAAGGCGTCGAGGCTATTGAGGAGGCCGTCGCGACCGACATCGACGGCGAGTAATCGTCGACGCGAGTCAATCAAGCCGGCGTGTGCAATTCGCGCCGTTTGAGCGCCCGAACGAAAGCTGTCTTGCAGTGACGTTCGGGCGCTCTGCTATGATTCCCTTTACCCCTGCGGAGTAGGGGGTGTCTATTGTTCAGACACGAATCGGGCGATTCTGACCACTTGGATATTGAAGGGATGGCGTCTAGTGGTTAAGGCACTCAAAATTGAGATATTCCTGCTATGCATGATTGTTCTTATCGGGCTTGCCGCACGAAGCCGCCGCTCCTTGTTCTCGAGCACCCAGCAGCTTCTGTTTAGCATGCTGGGCTACACGTCTGCTGCCTACATTTTCTTCGATATGATCTGGACGCTCTCGGACGGCGTGAGCACTCCTGTAGGCATCACGGCCAACTGGATTTCCAACGCGGTCTCGTTTTCGCTGTTCGCCATCGCGTGCCTCATTTGGTTTTTCTATTCCGAGACAGTGCAGGGCTCTCGCCTTTTGACCGCGCGCTATAGGGTGGCGCTCGTGACGTTGCCAACCGTATTGGTGGTCGTGCTGGCATTTACCAGCTACTGGACGCACACTATGTTCTATATCGATGCGCAGGGCGTATATCGTCGCGGAGCGCTTTATATGATTCAACCTATCGTTAGCTACTGCTACATCATATATACGTCTTTGCATGCCTTTATTCAGACTCGAAAAGTCGAAAGTCTGCAAAAGAAGGCCATTTATCGCACCCTCGCCTTTTTTGCGGTTCCCGCTCTGGTGGGCGGTACCTTCCAGGTTTTGTTTTCGGTACCGGGCCTTTGCGTCGGTATATCGCTGAGTATCCTGCTGCTCTACATCATCTACCAGGAGCAGCTGATCTCGACCGACCCGTTGACTGGCCTTAACAATCGCAACCGTTTTGAGACCTATATGCTGTCGCTCTTCTCAAATGTGGATCAGGCCGAAGATGTGTACCTGCTTATGATGGACGCCGACGGCTTTAAGCAGATTAACGACCGCTATGGACATGTGGAGGGCGACCATGCCCTCCAGGTCATATCCGCTACGCTCAAAGAGGTCTGCTCGGCGTCTGGTGGCTTTATCGCACGTTATGGTGGCGATGAGTTCGTGGTGCTCCAAAAGACAGCGGCGGAACAGGATATCATGCATCTGTGCGCGACAATTAACGACGAGCTCGCGCGCGCCGAGGTGCCGTATCTGTTGCGGATGTCCATCGGCTACGCACGGGTTGGTGATGGCGTCGATACCTGGCAAGACTTACTTCGCGCTGCGGATGCGGAGCTCTACCGCGTCAAGGCCGAGAAAAAGAAAGCCGGCGTCCAGATACGCTAGAAAAAAGGGCGCACGACCGTTGCGATGGTCGTGCGCCCTTTTTGCGTTTGCGGGGGCCACCGGCCATAACGCCCAGGCGCGGTACGGCAAGACGAGCGTCTGCCGCCACGACTCGGTACGAAATCAACGAGAACCAGTGTGCTCCATTAAGCTAAAGTGTGCGAACGCCCTCTCTAAAAAAGTGAGCTCGCTAGGCTTTTTTGGGTTTGTTGACGATGATGATGCCGCCGCAGACCAACAGCAGGGCAACGATGACGGTAACGGGGCTCGTGCCAGCGCCCTCGCCGAGCAGCAGCGCGCTCAGCAGCACACCAAAGACGGGGTTCATAAAACCAAAGACCGAGACGCGGCTGACAGGGTTGACGGCAAGCAGGCGCGACCACAGCGAGTAGGCGACCGCGGAGATAAGCGCCATGTAGATGATGAGCGCGATGGCGGGGGCAATCGCCGTGGGGGAGAGCGCGCCACCCATCAAAAAGCCGATGGCGGTAAGGACCAGGCCGCCGACCAAGAACTGCCACCCGGCAAGCAAGACGCCGTCGTGCTCACGCGAGAAGATACCGATCAGGCAGGTCGAAAGGGCACCCGCGACGGTGGAGGCCAGGATAAAGCCCTCGCCGTCGAGCGCAAAGCCAAAGGTGCCGTCCGCGCCCGAAAGGTTGACGAGCGCGACACCGGCAAAGCCAAGCACGCAGCCGAGCACCTTGGCCGCATCGAGCTTTTCGGTGCGAAACGCCAGGGCGGCAAAGAGGATGGCTAGGAAGTTGGCGCTGGCCTCGATGATGGAGCTCGACATAGCACTGGCACGCGAGAGTCCCAGGTAGAAAAAGAAGTACTGGCCGATGGTCTGGAAGAGCGACAAGATGCAGATGGGCTTGATATCACGCGCTTGCGGAACGAGCGGACGGCGCTGGGCCACGCTCATGCCAACAATGACCAGCATGCCGGCAAGGGTGAAGCGCAGACCCGCGAAGAGCAGCTGCGAGGCGCTGTCGTGCGCGGGAATGCCAAAGAGGCCGTAGCCGATCTTGATGCAGGGGAAGGCGGAGCCCCAGAGCGCGCAGCAAACGAGACAGCCCAGGATGAGTCCGGGCAGGGTGGCGAGATACGGCTTGCGGCTTTCCATGATGTCCTTCCTACATGCGCGAAGCAAAAAAGAACCCGCCACCGGATGTGTCGGTGGCGGGTGTTGTTACCCGAAGGGATTGTACCCGATGGGAAAGGTTTAGGCGAAGTAGGCTACGCCGCTCTCAAAGATCGGCATGAACTTGTCGCCGGGGACATGCTCGGGCACGTTGCGGTACAGGTTGTCGCCGCGACGCTCGGCATGGCCCATCTTGCCCAGGACGCGGCCGTCGGGGCTCGTGATGCCCTCGATGGCGAGTGCGGAGCCGTTGGGGTTGACGGAAAGATCCATGCTGGGCTTGCCGTCCTCGCCCACGTACTGCGTGGCGACCTGGCCGTTGGCGATCAGCTGGGCGAGTACCTCGTCGTTGGCGACAAAGCGGCCCTCGCCGTGGCTGATGGCGACGGTGTAGGGGTCGTCGAGGCTGCACTGCGACAGCCACGGGGACAGGTTGGACGAGATGCGGGTGCGCACCAGGCGGCTCTGATGGCGACCGATGGTGTTGAACGTCAGCGTGGGCGCATCGGGCGTGGCGTCGACGATGTCACCGTAGGGCACCAGGCCGAGCTTGACCAGAGCCTGGAAGCCGTTACAGATGCCCAGCATCAGGCCATCGCGGGCCTGGAGCAGGTCGCGGACTGCCTCGGTGACCTCGGGAGCGCGGAAGAACGCCGTGATGAACTTGGCGGAGCCATCGGGCTCGTCGCCGCCCGAGAAGCCGCCGGGGATCATGACGATCTGGCTTGTGCGGATGCGGCGGGCAAGCTCGTGGGTGCTCTCCGCGACGGCCTCGGGCGTGAGGTTGTTGATCACGAAGGTGTCGGCCTCGGCACCGGCGGCACGGAAGGCGCGGGCGCTGTCGTACTCGCAGTTGTTGCCGGGGAACACGGGGATGATCACGCGCGGGCGGGCGATCTTGGCGCCGCCGTACACGTGGATGTCCTTGGCGCGGAAGTCGACGGCCTCGACCTCGGGGGTCTCGCCGGCGCTGCGGTAGGCGAAGACACCCTCGATGCCGCTCTCCCAGGCCTCCTGGAGCTCGGCGAGCTCGATGACCTCGGAGCCGGTGTCGATGACATAGCCCTCGACGGTGGTACCCAGGGGCTCGACGACAACGCCGTCGGCGACCTTGGGCAGCTCGGCGTCCTCGGCGAGCTCGACGATAAAGCTGCCGTAGAGCGGGGTGAAGAGGCTCTCCACGTCCACATCCTCGGCAAGCTCGATACCGATCTGGTTGCCGACGCACATCTTAAAGAGGCTCTCGGCGCCGCAGCCGTAGCCGGGCGTGGAGATGGCCAGGGCGTTGCCGGTAGCAGTAAGCGCCTCGACGGCGTCAAACGCGGCGAGCAGCTGCTGGGCGTCGGGGCGGTAGTCCTCGCCATAGGTGGCGGGGGCGATGCGGACGACGCGGTGCGTGAGGCCCTTGAACTCGGGCGAGACGGCGCGGGCGGCCTTGCCCACGGCGACGGCGAAGCTGATCAGGGTCGGCGGAACGTTGAGCTCGCCGGCCTCGTCCTCAAACGAACCGCTCATGGAGTCCTTGCCGCCGATGGCGCCGGCACCCAGGTCGACTTGGGCCATGAGGGCGCCCAGGACGGCTGCCGTGGGCTTGCCCCAGCGCTCGGCCTCGGTGCGCAGGCGCTCGAAGTACTCCTGGAAGGAGAGGTAGGCGCGCTTGTGCTCAAAGCCGGCGGCAACGAGCTTGGCGATGGACTCGACCACGGACAGGTAAGCGCCCGCAAACTGGTCGGCCTCCATCAGATAGGGGTTGAAGCCCCATGCCATGGCACTCGCCGTGGTGGTCTCGCCGTCTACGGGGAACTTGGCGACCATGGCCGAGCTTGGGGTGAGCTGCGTCTTGCCGCCAAAGGGCATGAGCACGGTCGCGGCGCCGATGGTGGAGTCGAAGCGCTCGGAAAGGCCCTTGTTGGAAGCGACGTTGAGGTCGGTGACGAGCGAGGTCATGCGCTCGGCGAGCGTGGCACCGGCCCAGCTGGGCTGCCACACACTGCGGGCGCAGACGTGGGCGACCTGGTGCTTGGGCGCACCGTTGGAGTTGAGGAACTCGCGGGACAGATCGACGATGGCGACGCCGTTCCAGGCCATGCGCATGCGCGGCTCGGCGGTAACCTCGGCGATAACGGTCGCCTCCAGGTTCTCCTCGGCGGCGTAGCCCATGAACTCCTCGACGTCACCGTCGGCGACGGCGCAGGCCATGCGCTCCTGGGATTCAGAGATGGCGAGCTCGGTGCCGTCAAGACCGTCGTACTTCTTGGTCACGGTATCAAGGTCGACATACAGGCCGTCGGCAAGCTCGCCCACGGCGACCGAGACGCCGCCTGCGCCAAAGTCGTTGCAGCGCTTGATCAGACGGCAGGCATCGCCGCGGCGGAACAGACGCT
>URHQ01000085.1 GCA_900547655.1 uncultured Collinsella sp. | reverse complement strand
TCGACCACGGCAAGACGTCGCTGCTCGACGCCATCCGTCACACCGGCGTTGCTGCCGGCGAGGCGGGCGGCATTACGCAGGCCATCGGCGCTTCGCAGGTCATGATCAACGACCGCAAGATCACCTTTATCGATACCCCGGGTCACGCCACCTTTACGGCTATGCGTGCCCGTGGCGCCAAGGTGACCGACATCGTCATCCTGATCGTCGCCGCCGACGACGGCGTCATGCCCCAGACGGTCGAGTCTATTAACCACGCCAAGGCTGCCGGCGTACCCATCGTCGTTGCCGTCAACAAGATAGATAAGCCGGGCGCCAACCCCGACCGTGTGCGTCAGGAGCTCACCGAGTACGGAGTCATCCCCGAGGAGTGGGGCGGACAGAACATGTTCGTCAACATCTCGGCCAAGCAGAAGATCGGTATCGACGAACTTCTGGAGACCGTGCTGCTCCAGGCCGACGTGCTCGAGCTCAAGGCCAACCCGGACACCTTTGCCTCCGGCAACGTCCTCGAGGCCAAGCTCGACAAGGGCCGTGGCTCGGTCGCTACCGTGCTCGTGACCCGCGGTACCTTGCACGTGGGCGATACGCTGGTCGCCGGCCTTACCTACGGCCGCGTCCGCGCCATGCTCGACCCCAAGGGCCGCGCCGTCACCGAGGCCGGTCCCTCCGACGCCGTCGAGATTTTGGGCCTGCAGTCCGTGCCCAACGCCGGCGATGAGTTCCGCGTGTTCGAGGACGAGCGCGAGGCACGTGCGCTGGCCGACGAGCGTTCGCTCAAGGCCCGTATCGAGGAGCAGAGCCGCGTCAAGCACGTCACGCTCGAGAACCTCTTCGAGACCATCGCCGACGCCGAGGTCAAGGAGCTCAACCTGATCATCAAGGCCGACGTCCAGGGTTCCATCGAGGCTCTTCAGGACTCGCTCGACAAGATGGATCAGTCCGAGGTCCGCATCAACACGATCCACTCCGCTGTCGGCGCCATCAACGAGACCGACGTCGTCCTGGCCGACGCCTCCAACGCCATCATCATCGGCTTTGGCGTCCGTCCCGACGGTAAGGCCCGCTCCGCTGCCGAGCGCGAGGGCGTCGAGATCCGTTGCTACGACGTTATCTACAAGTGCCTCGAGGAGCTCGACGCCGCCCGTATCGGCATGCTCAAGCCCACCGAGGTCGAGGTCGCCACGGGTACCGCGACCGTCCTGGACACCTTCAAGGTGCCCAAAGTCGGTATCGCCGCCGGTGTCCGCGTCGAGGAGGGCGAGATCGCCGCGACCGATTCCGTGCGTCTGGTGCGCGACGGTATCGTGGTCTTCAACGGCAAGATCGCCTCGATGCGCCACTACAAGGACGAGGCCAAGAGCCTCAAGAGCGGTTCCGAGGGCGGCATTGGCCTGGAGAACTTCCAGGACATCAAGCCCGGCGACCAGATCGAGGGTTACCGCATCGACCAGGTTGCCCGTACCGAGTAGGGGGTAGCGCTATGAAGCAAACGCAGGCAACCCGCCGTCTGGGCGAGCAGCTTCGCGAGAAGCTTGGTTATATCCTGCTCTTTGAGGTTTCCGATCCGCGTCTCGACCTGGTTACTTTGACCGCGGTCGAGGTCGCGGTGGACCGTTCGTTCGCGCGTGTGTACGTGTCGTGCGATGCGAGCCGCTACGACGAGGTCATGGAGGCGCTCGCAAGCGCCAAGGGCCGCATTCGTAGCCTGTTGGCTCGCTCGCTCGATTGGCGTGTCACGCCCGAGCTCGATTTTCGCATCGATCGCTCGACCGATGAGGCCGAGCGCATCACGCGTGCGCTGGAAAACGTTCCCGCCACGCTTGCGATCGAAAAGGACGAGGACGGCTATCCGATAGCGGATGCCGCCCAGGAGGCAGCTTTAGATGACTAATTCCGCCGACCTCGCCTCGTGCGAGTCTGCAGATATTCAGCGACGCATCCTCGAGCTCATCGAGGGTGCGTCCTCCATTGCGATTTCGGGACATACTTCTCCCGATGGCGATGCCTTGGGCTCCGTATTGGGTCTGGGCCTTTCGCTCATGAAGTTTTTCCCCAACAAGGACATTGCCCTGCTGCTGGCAGACGATGACCCGGTTCCGCGCATCTACCGCTTTATGGAGGGTGCCGACCGTCTGGTGCCGGCATCTGCGTATACCGGCAATCCGGACCTGTTCATCTCGGTGGACGTGCCGGTCGTCGAGCGTCTGAACAACTCAGCCGAGGTGCTCCGCCGCTCGTCGCATGTGGTGTGCTTCGATCACCATCCGGCGCGCGAGGAATTTGCCGAGCTGAGCCTGAGGTGCGTCGGCGCCGCAGCCTGCGCCATGATCATCGACCGCTTTTTGGACAATTGCGGCATTGTGGCTCGCGATGGTGTCGCGACCTGCCTGCTGTGCGGCCTGGTGACCGATACCGGTCGTTTTCAGTATCAAAACGCCGATGCTGCTGCGTTCCATGCCGCGTCGCGCCTGGTTGCGCACGGTGCCGATCCGGCGCGCGTTGCGCTCGAGGTCTACCAGAGCATGCGCGTGGAGTTCTTGCATCTCAAGTCCATCGTTATGGGCCGCATCAAGACCGTGGCGCATGGTCGCGTGGCATATAGTTATGCGTACCAGAGCGACCTCGAGGCCTGCGGCGTCACCTCGGATGAGTGCGACGGCCTGGTCGATGTGGTGCGTTCGGTGATGGGCGTGGAGGTCTGCCTGTTTCTGAAGGGCATTGAGGGCGATACCAAGGTACGCGGCAACCTGCGCTCCAAGGGTGACCTCGATGTGTCCGAGATCGCTGCCAACTTTGGCGGTGGCGGGCATCATGCCGCCGCCGGCTTTTCCAACAACGGAACGATTCGCGAGACGCTCGCCGTGGCACTTCCCATGCTGGCCGAGCTGGTAGGGGAGGATCCCGCTTCGGTGACCGTCGAGCTCTAACATTTTGGATGGTACATGGCTCGTCGTACGCCTTCTCAATTGAATATGCTGCTCGCCGTCGATAAGCCGGTGGGCTGTACGTCCCACGACGTGGTATCGCAGTGCCGACGCGCCCTCCATGAGCGACGCGTCGGCCATGCCGGTACGCTCGACCCCATGGCCTCGGGTGTCATGGTGGTGGGCGTGGGCCAGGCGACCCGTCTGCTGGGCATGCTCACGCTCGATACCAAAAGTTATGTCGCCGACATTTCGTTTGGCGTCGAGACCAATACCGATGACGCGGAGGGCGAGGCCGTTCGCACGGTGCCCGTTGCCCCCGAGCTGCACGATCTCGCTTACGCCCGTAAGCAGCTAGCCGCTATGCTTGGCCCGCAGATGCAGGTGCCGCCAGCGTTTTCGGCCATCTCGGTCAATGGCGTTCGCGCCTATAAGAGTGCTCGCGAGGGCAATGCGGTTGACTTGCCTCCGCGCCCCGTCGAGGTCTATGCCGCCGACCTGATCGCCGTGAGCGGCGAGGGCGATACGTGCGTCTGGACCGTGGCATTTTCGGTAAGCAAGGGCACCTACATTCGTGCGCTCGCTCGCGATCTGGGTCGTGCCTGTGATAGTGCTGCGCATATTTCCGCGCTGCGCCGTACGGCCTCCGGCGTGGTTTCCATTGGCGCCTGCCATGCGGTAGAGGAGCTCTCTGCCGAGTCCGCTGCCGGCTTCGCTCTGGATCCTATCGCCGCCCTTGGTGCCACGCGTGTCGATTTGCCGGGTAATCTTGCAGACGACCTGCTTTGTGGTCGTCGCATTCCCGTTGAACGCGCGCTTGCGGATTTCGATATGGCGAAGGCGCCGTTCGCGCTCGTGCTCGATGGGGGATTGAAGGCGCTTGCTCGTATCGAGGGAGGCCGCTTTGTGATGGAGCACGTCTTTCCGCAGGCGATCGGCGGTGTTCGATGATGCTGGCGCCCCACGAGCTCGCGCGTATCTTTTTCGCGGGTGAGTTGGATGAGGCCCGTATCGTTTCTGCCGATGCATTTGATGCGTGCGAGTTCTTGGGTGCCGCTTCAATCGCCATTGGTGTGTTTGATGGCGTACATCGTGGGCACCAAGAGCTGATCGATGCGGTTATTCGCGATGCGCATGATCACGGCAGCAAAGCGGTCGTGATTACTTTCGATCCTGATCCGGACGTTGTGGTGAGTCCTTCGCCCGCTCAAAAATTGATGACGACGGCTGATCGCCTGCATGCCCTGGCTCAAACCGGGGTCGATGCGGTGGTGGCCGTTCCCTTTACGCCTGCCGTGGCGGCACTCGACCATGTCGGGTTTCTGGCGCTGTTGTCGCGCGTTATCGACATTCGCTCCATTCGTGTAGGCAGCGACTTTAGGCTCGGCCGTGGCGGCGCTTCGGGCGTTGCCGAGATGCGCACCTGGGGCGCTGAGCGTGGGGTTGACGTTTACGGTCACGACCTGCTCTGCGTTAACGGACAGACCATCTGCGCCACGCGCATCCGCCATGAGCTGGGTCAGGGTCATGTGGAGCTGGCTGCCGAGCTTCTCGGCCGTCCCTATATGCTGCGCGGCGTTGTGGCGGCTGGCCGTCACGAGGGCTCCGACATGGGCTTTCCCACGGCAAACATCCAGGTGCCCGACGGCATCCAAGTGCCTGCCGATGGCGTCTATGAGGGTCTGGTGCTGGTCGACGATACCGTATGGCCTGCTGCCGTTAACGTCGGTCTGCCGCCGACCTATGCCGACGATGCCGCCTCGGCGCATCTCGAGGCCAACTTGATCGGCTATGCGGGCGACCTGTATGGCGCACCGGTGTCGCTGGCGTTTACGCGCTGGCTGCGTCCGTCTCGCGTGTTCGATTCCCTAGACGAGTTGATCGCGACTGTCGAGGGTAATATCGACGATATCCGTCATAACTTGGGTGAGCAGGGGGTGAGTATCCGTGATTAGCGATGAGGAAAAAGATCAGGTACGCGCGGCATCGGACCTGGTTGCCATCGTGCAGGAAACGGTTGAGCTCAAGCCCCGCGGCCATGAGTTTTGGGGCTGCTGTCCCTTTCACGGCGAAAAGACCCCCTCGTTTCACATTATCCCTGCTACGCAGGTGTGGCACTGCTTTGGTTGCGGCGAGGGCGGCGACGTCTTCACCTATATCATGAAGCGCGAGAACCTGAGTTTTCCCGAGTCGATCCGCTATTTGGCTGATCGTGCGGGCATTGAACTGCACGATACCGGTGCGCAGCGCGATCGCGGCACCAAGCGTGCCCGCATCTACGACCTGTGCGCCGAGACGGCTCAGTTCTACCACACCATGCTTATGCGCGGTAAGGACAGCCGTCCGCGCGAGTACTTTGCCAGTCGTGGCATGGGCGGAGATGTCTGTCGCCGCTACTGCCTGGGCTTTGCGCCGGGTCGCAACGCGCTGGTGTCGCATCTGTCGCAGGCGGGCTTTACCCCGCAGGAGATGATCGATGCCAACGTGGCCGTGAGCCGTGGGCGCGGGCAGCTCGCGGACCGTTTTTACGACCGCGTGATGTTTCCCATCTTTGATGAGCAGGGTCACAATATCGCCTTTGGCGGGCGCATCATGGGCGATGGTCAGCCCAAGTACCTTAATACCGCCGAGACGAGCGTGTTTCATAAAAAACGAAACCTCTATGGCTTTAACTGGGCCAAGGAGTTTATCGTTGCGCGGGATACCGCCATCGTGGTGGAGGGCTATACCGACTGCATCGCCTGCTGGGAGGCAGGGATCAAAAACGTCGTCGCCACGCTGGGCACAGCACTTACGGAGCATCATGTAAAGACGCTTACCCGTTTTGCCAAGCGCATTGTATATATGTTCGATGGCGACGCCGCCGGTCAAAAGGCTGCCCGTCGCGCGATTCAGTTTATCGAGCAGGATTCGATGGACCTGCGCTGCGTAGTGCTGCCCGACGGCAACGACCCCATGGAGTTCATTACGGCGCATGGCGGCCAGGAGCTTCAGGCGCGCATTGACGCGGCCGAACCCCTCATGGACTTTGTCTACCGTTCGCTGCAGGAGTCGAGCGACATTACCACACCGGGCGGTCGCGCCAAAGCGCTCGAGGACGCGCTGACGCTCATCTACCCGCTGCGTGACAGTTATATGATCGACACGTACTTTATCCAGATTGCCGATCTGCTGGGTTTGGACCTGGAGACCGTGCGCGCGAGTTCGGGCCGTGTGTTTCGCGATGTCGCCAAGCGTGAGGATGCGGAGCGCCGCCGTGAGCAGAGCTACGAGCGTCAACGCGCGCAAGCTGAGCGCGCGGGTAGCGCGGGCGGTCGGGCGTCGGGTTCTCGCGATGCCGGTCGCGGTGCTTGGGCATCGGGCGCGACGCCGCCGGTGTCCGCGCCGGTCGAAGAAGAGCCGTACGACTACGTCCCGCTCGATGCCTACGGCGCCGCGCCCGTGGAGGTCGTCGACGACCTGCCGCCGATCGATGTGCCTGATGGTATGGGCGCTGTGCCTGTGGCTGACGGTTCGGGCGCACCGGCTGCGGCGGCGCCGATGGTTCTTACCGATCTTGAACGCAAGTCCTTGGCAGGGGAGCGCGAGCTGTTGACGATGCTCACGAGCTACCCCGACCTGTTCCGCACGTATGCCGACCGCATCTGCTCCATCGAGTGGGTTGACCCGCGTCACGAGTCCATTGCATGGGCCGTTCTGGCAACGCCGCCGGGAACCGATCCTGCAGCCTGCATGGATGCGGCGCGCTCAGTGTGTCCCGATGCGGCAACGCTTGTGAGTGCCGGGCGCATCTCCGCGACGAGCAAGCACCCCACCGAGACGAACATCGTGTTTATGCTTGATACGCTTGAGCTCTACACCATCAAGCGTCGCATGCGTGCCGCACAGGCCAAGCTGCGCCAGGACCGTTCACTCGATGATGAGGCCCGTCGCGCGCTGACCGTGCAGGCCGCGCAGGATTCGCAACGTCAACGCGAACTGCAAAAGTCGATCGGCGGCGTGGCGGACCCGTTCCGTTTGATCGGCCTGGAGGCCGCGGGCACCGAACAAGCCTAGATGTTGTGGTCAACCAGCGTATTCTCGCCTATATCCAGTCTTCTTTTTGGGTATAGACGTCAATGTGTGTGCTAAAGTATTGAGTCCTGTGGACTATGAAGGGAGAATCTGTGCCAAAAAAGACTGAGAGCACGGGTACTGGGCTGGAATCCTACGTTGCAAAGCTCATGGGCAACGGCTCAAACAGGACTTCGGTAACCGAGGACGAGATTCAGGTCGCCCTGAAGGATATCGATGTTTCTGACGAGCAGCTCACCGCGGTGTATTCCGCGCTGCGCAACAGCGGCATCCAGATTATCTCCGCGAGCGGTAACGACGACGCCCCCATGGGTGTCGACGATGACGATAACGATACCGACGATTTCGATGACGACGACGAGCACGATTCCGGCTCGCTTGACGATCACGAGCTTAAGATGGCCCGCCAGGCCGACGCCGAGATGGGCTCTTCCAAGAGCAAGAAGAAGCGCACCGTGCGCACGTCTCGTTCGCGTTCGCGCGTGCGCGGCATCGATGCCTCCACGGTGATGCTGACCGGCGACCCGGTTCGTATGTACCTCAAGGAGATCGGTAAGGTCGACCTGCTGACCGCATCTGAAGAGGTCGATCTGGCCATGAAGATCGAGGCCGGTCTCGAGGCTACCGAGAAGCTCGAGGCTGCCGATGCGGGCGAGATCGAGCTCACTCGCGCCGAGATGCGTCGTCTTACGCGTATTGAGAACGTTGGTCTTGAGGCCAAGCAGGCGCTCATCAGCGCAAACCTGCGTCTGGTCGTCTCCATCGCCAAGCGCTATGTTGGCCGTGGCATGCTGTTCCTGGACCTGATCCAGGAGGGCAACCTCGGTCTGATCCGCGCCGTCGAGAAGTTCGACTACCAGAAGGGCTTCAAGTTCTCCACGTACGCCACGTGGTGGATCCGTCAGGCCATTACGCGCGCTATTGCCGACCAGGCCCGTACCATCCGTATTCCCGTGCACATGGTCGAGACCATCAACAAGCTCGTCCGCGTGCAGCGTCAGCTCCTCCAGGACCTGGGTCGCGACCCGACCCCCGAGGAGATCGGTGCCGAGATGGACATGAGCGCCGACCGCGTCCGCGAGATCCAGAAGATTTCGCAGGAGCCCGTGTCGCTTGAGACCCCGATCGGCGAGGAAGAGGATTCCCAGCTGGGTGACTTCATCGAGGACTCCCAGGCTATCGTTCCGCCCGATGCCGCCAGCTTCTCGATGCTGCAGGAGCAGCTCACCCAGGTGCTCGATTCGCTTGCCGATCGCGAGCGCAAGGTTATCGAGCTGCGCTTTGGCCTTGTCGACGGACATCCCCGCACGCTCGAGGAAGTCGGTCGCGAGTTTGGCGTCACGCGCGAGCGTATCCGCCAGATCGAGTCCAAGACCCTGGCCAAGCTCCGCCACCCGAGCCGTTCCAGCAAGCTCAAGGACTACATCGAAAGCTAGTCAAGCAAGAAGCGCCCTCAAGTACATCCGCTTGAGGGCGCTTTCATGTAGTCATTGGGGACGTTCTTGAATGACTAGTCGTTTAAGAACGTCCCCAATGACTAGGTCGGAAAATTTCTTAAAAAAGTTCTTGCCCTTCGTCCAATCGTCCGTATAATAAACTTCGTTGCTTGAGAGCACGCACCTATTCCTCGGTAGCTCAATGGTAGAGCACGCGGCTGTTAACCGCGCTGTTGTAGGTTCGAGTCCTACCCGGGGAGCCAGGTTGTAAAACCCGTCGCTTATGCGGCGGGTTTTTTCATGCCGCGATCGATTGTGGCGAACGTTACCGTATCAACATTTCGTGTCGAGGATATAATCGCGAGCCCCGTCGCCTTAACAAGGCGCGGTCGTTGTAAACTATTGGAATGATTGCTCCCACGACATGGTGCCGCGAGCACCAGAAAAGGAGATTCTTGTGTCTGAGACCATTAACGGCAGCCTGAGCGTCTCGAACGACGTTATTGCCGATATTGCCGGTTATGCCGCGATGACGTGCTACGGCGTCGTCGGTATGGCCGAACAGCTCCAGGGCGCCGAGAGCGCTGTCTCTTATACACATCTGACGCTG
>URHQ01000084.1 GCA_900547655.1 uncultured Collinsella sp. | reverse complement strand
CGGCAGCGTCAGATGTGTATAAGAGACCGTCCAAATACTCCTTGAGCGGCGTGTTGTTGAGCGTCTTGGCATGCGAGATCGTCTCATTGAGATCGCCACCCGCAACACGAAGCTGCTCGGGCAGGCGGCTCAGGACTTCCATGATCTGACCAAAGAGAATCGGCGACAAAATGCAAACGACACCGACGAGCACGGCAACAACAACAATAAGCGCGATAAGCGAACCGATGCCGCGATTCACGCCATGGTGCTCGAGCCAGTTGGTGATCGGGGACATCACAAAAGCAATGATGGAGCCGACGGCAAGAAACTCGATAACCGGTGCCAGGATGCCCATAAGGTTAAAGATGACAGCAGCAATAACAATGCAGCCGACAACAGCCCAAATGCGCAGCGTCAGAATGCGGGTGTCGCGCAGCACGCGATCGGTTTGTTGGGGGTGCTCACTCATGAACGAATCATCACTCCGTCAGGGTCGATCTTGTCCTGAATCTTCTTAAGCGTGCGGCGCAGCAGACGCGAAACCTGCACCTGAGAAATACCCAGCTTCTTGGCGATCTCGATCTGGGTCATGCCCTTCACAAAGCGCAGCTCGATCACCTCGCGCTCGCGCGGCGAGAAATCACGGATGGCTTCCTCGATCACTAGGCGGTCATCGGTAAAGTCGAGCTCGTTGTCATCGTCGGCGTAACGGTCGAGAATCGAGGGGGCATCGTCGGAATCGGACGCACCAGGAGCCTCGATGGGCACCGAGGTATAAGCCGAAGACGATTCCATAGCCTCGAGGACCTCATCGACAGTCACATCTAGATACTCAGCGATCTCCACAACCTTGGGCGAACGCTGCAGCTCGTTGGTAAGTTTGTCAGTAGCCTGGTTGACCTTGGCGGAGAGCTCCTGCAGACGACGCGGTACGCGCACGCTCCAGCCCTTGTCGCGGAAATGGCGTTTAATCTCGCCCAGGATAGTGGGTGTCGCAAACGTCGTGAACTCGAGTCCGCGCTCGGGATCAAAGCGGTCGATTGCCTTGAGTAGACCCAGGTATCCGACCTGCATCAGGTCGTCGAGCGGCTCGCCGCGGTTCTTAAATTTGTTGGCAAGAAACCTTACCAGGTTCATATGGGACATGACGAGCTGCTCACGTGCGTCCGGATCACCGGTCTCTTTGTAGCGACGAAACAGCTCGCGGGTTTTCTCCTTGTCCCAAGCGGTCTTACCGCTCCGGGAACGTTCGGTCATATTAGATATCCGCCTTGAGGTCGAGGGAAAGCGTCAGGGGCGCCACAGTCTTTTCGTAGGAATCGCACACGCTCGCCAAAATGAGCTCGGCATATACGGCAGCCTGGTCATCCTCATCGACAGTCGCCTGATCACCAAAGGTAAAGGTCATGCCTACGTGAGATTCGTCGACATCGAATTTGATCGAGATATCGTCGGAATCAACAGCCGTACAGCCAAAGATAAAGGCTTCCTCGGCGGCCATACGAATATCCTCGATGCGATCGACGGACATAGAGCACAGGGCGCCGACATTAGCCGCCGTCATACGTACGAGGCGTGCCAGACGCGGATCCCCGGCAACAGTCAGCGTGATGGGGCAAGTTGCTTCGCTACTCATCGCAGGACTCCTCGGAGGTCTCGGCGGGCGTGTAGGTGTAATACTGGGCTGCTTTAGCAGCAGGCTTCTGTGCATCATCGTCACCAGCAGCGACATCGTCCCCGGCTTCGCCAATCAGGACGCGCTCGGTCGGCTGCTCGGCTTCTTCGGCGGCAGCGGAAAGCTTGCGCTCGGCGTCGGCCGCGGGAGCCTTCACCTTGTTAAAGAGCTTCTGAACGGCACCGGCCGCAGAGTCGGTCACGCTCGACACAGCATTGCTGGCCTCGGCCATGCTGCCCGTAACCTCGGAAATGTCGCGGACAACCGCCTCAACCTCGACGAGGTTGGAGGTAAGGGCATCAACTGCCGTCTTGCTCGACTTGAGGAGCGGCTCAACCTGCGCCAGCGCGGGGGTGAGCTCATCGACAGCGCCATCGAGCTTTGCCACCACGGGCTGAGCCTCGGCGATCGTGTTGTTAAGGTCGCTCACCGTCTTGTCGAGCGAATCAACGACGGTGCGGGTCTTTCGCAGCGTGAGCGCGAGCTCGATAACAGCCCACACACCGGCAACGGCGAGTAGCAGCAGGGCGATTTGAATGGGACTCATACAAGCCTCCCGAAGGAATCGAAATACAGACGCTTTTCATGGTACCCCAAAGAAGGGGAAAGATACCCTAAGGGAATGTGCGAGGTCCCAAGGACCTACTTGGGCGCATTGCCGCTACGGTCGCGCTCGCTTTGCTCTACGCGCCATTCTTCCCAACCGCGGCCGGCAGGTTGCCAGAACGCGCCGCGCTCCAGTCCCTCGGGCAAATAGCGCTGATCGACCCAGCCTTCGGGATAATCATGTGGATACTTATACACACCGTATTCATCGCTGCCCGGGCGATGGCGATCGCGCAGATAACTCGGCACCTCGCGAAGCCCACTAGAATGGATATCGGCCAGCGCCGCATCGATCGAAGCCTCACACGCGTTGGATTTTGGCGCCAAGCACACATAGAGTGCAGCCTGAGCCAGGTTAATGCGGCACTCGGGATAGCCAATGACCTCGGCAGACTTAAACGCGGCATGCGCCACCAAAAGCGCCTGCGGGTCGGCGTTGCCAACATCCTCAGAAGCGTGAATCATAATGCGGCGAGCGATAAACTTAGGATCCTCCCCAGCATCGATCATGCGCGCGAGCCAATAGATCGTGGCATCGGGGTCGCTACCGCGCATGGACTTGATGAACGCACTGATGATGTCGTAGTGCATGTCGCCGTTTTTGTCATACGTAAAGCCGCGACGCGGGTTGGCGATCTTCACGTCATCCACGGTGATGGGATAGCGCTCCCCCGCCGCAGGCGCTGGCGTTCCCTCGGTATCGGGACGCGTGACGGCAATCTCGCTCGCAAGCTCGAGCGTCGTGAGCGCCGAGCGAGCGTCACCCGCTGCCAGCGTGCAAATGGTCTTGACCGTATCCTCATCGGCCGAGAACTTACCGTTCAAGCCCTGGGGTGCCTCAAGCGCACGTTCAATAAGCGTGGCGATATCCTCATCCTTCAGATGCTCAAGCTCCACGACGCGACCACGTGAGAGCAGTGCCGAGTTGACCTCGAAGTACGGGTTCTCTGTCGTAGCGCCAATCATAATGACGGTACGGTTCTCAACTGCATGCAGCAGGGCATCCTGCTGCGACTTAGAGAAGCGGTGAATCTCATCGATGAATAGAATGGTGCGGCGGTCGTACGTATTCAGGCGCGTCTTGGCCTCATCAATCACGCGACGCAGGTCCTTCACGGTACCCGTGACGGCGCTGACCTCGACAAACTCGCTCTTGGTATGGTTGGCGATAATGTGGGCCAGCGTCGTCTTGCCCGTACCGGCAGGCCCGTACAGAATCACGCTCGAAAGCACGTCGTGCTCGATCGCGGCACGCAGCCATGAACCCTTACCGACGGCCTTTTGCTGGCCCACGTACTCGTCGAGCGAATTGGGGCGCATGCGCACCGCAAGCGGCGCATTCTGAAAGGAACGCTCGCGCGTCGAAGCAGAAAAAAGATCGTCCATAGCCATCCCGTGTATCAATCAAATACTTTTTCCACTAACAGTATACCGAATTAATACGAACTACCGTTCGTTAATATAGGTACGGTGCGGAAACTTCAGACCAGGGAACAGCTTGCTCGTCAGCTCGCAGAAATAACCGTCCGTCATACTCGCGATATAATCCACCACGGCTTGATCCTTGTCGTCCTGCCAGGCATAGGTGCGATCATAGTAGGAAAGCTGCTGCTCAATGCGCGAAATATGGTGCTTAAAGATGTAAGAGGACTCGTCGCCACTGTTTAGATCCCGCAGGCAACGGTCGTAGAGCTTTACGAACGCCTCGCGCAGCTCCGCCTCGGAATCGCCTTCGATACCGCCCTTGCTATAGATCTTCTCGTAGTTCTCGCGCTTAGCTCGGCGGATTTCCTCAAACAGGTCCTCGCTCATCTCGATGCGCGGCTTACCATAGCTGTGCTCAACGATATCGATGGAGGCATGCGTGAGGATCCAACTGTTGTAGGCACCGCCCCGGCCATCATCAAAAGCGTCGGGCGAAAGCAGGCCCGCCGCGATCGCATCCTGACGGTCACGACCGACGTAGGCAAGAATATCCGAAATGCGAACGACGCAGCCCTCGAGCGTCATGGGACGCAGATGCTCAATTGCGCTGTAACCCTTAGCAATGCAATCTTCAACCGTCTGATCAAACTGGTCAAAGGAGCTCATGTCCGAAAGCTCAAAGACGCACTGTTCGTACTCGCCGTTGTGGCACAGCACGCCATCAAGCGTCTGGAGCGACACGTTGCGGCCATACAGCGCATCGAGCACGCGGACCGACTGCACGTTATGGAAAAAGTAGCGACCCGTGCGCTCGTGGTAAATATCGTTGAGAAAGCGCTCACCGGCATGGCCGAAAGGCGTGTGTCCCAAGTCGTGGCCCAGGCCAATCGCCTCGATCAGATCGCAGTTGAGCCCCAGGGCGCGACCGATATCGCGCGCAATGCGCGAGACAAGCTGCACGTGCAAACCGCGGCGCGACAGATCATCATTGCTACGGAAGCTAAAGACCTGCGTTTTGCCTGCATAGCGGGTGTAAGCGGGCAGATGAAGAATCTTTTCGGTATCGCGCATAAAGGCGGGACGCATAAGCGTGCCTTTGTCGGCAGCGCGATCAATACGACGAATGACCTGGTCGTCGTTGCAACGATACGGGTTGACGGCGCCCGAAGCACGATCGGCGGAAATGCGCTCGATAAGTTCGGGCGACAACGCCGAGGGAATACGGTCCATGCGCGCCTTAATGACGGCCGTTTCTTGATTAGTTGCCATGGCATGCTCCTTAAGAAGGATGCGCAATCGGTTACAATGTGCAGCCCACGACCTCGATTATGGCAAATATCGGCACCAAAAATGGCAGCAATGGCAGGGAGCGCGATTTTGTGAAGAGGCAAGAGAGGGCAAGGACCAGAAGCGCGATGGCAAATGCCACGATGCCGCCCATAGGGTCGAGCGTGCAAAGCGCGAAGAGCACCTTGGCGTCCCCCATGCCGATGCCGGGGGTGTGGCGAACACGACGCCAGAGTGACTCAGTAAGCACAAGGGCAAGGTAGACGATGACCGCAAGACCGGCGTGGTCAAGCGCCGTGTTCATGCCAAGATCTAGCCAGACGCCCACAAATGCCGCCATGGCACATGCGGCAGCAAGCGCATTCGGAAACCGCCGCTCACGGGCATCAATCGCCACGCCGGCAAAGGCGCAGATCCAAAACGGGATATAAACCATCGAGCACCTCCTCGAGCTGCATCGCAAAAGCAAAAACCACCACAAAGGTGCCTGTCCCCTTTGTGGTGGTTTTGGTGGTGGTTATTTGGCGCCTTGCATGACCTCATCGAGGGTAACGTTGACAGCGTGCTGCGTCGGGACCCAGTCGACCTTTAGGAACAGAGCAGCCACCGTGATGGGAATATAGCTGAACATAAAGATCGGGAAGGTAAACAGGTTGGTCACCAAACGCCACTTTTGCGCACAGTAAATATGCTTGTACTCGAAGATGGTCGTGAGTAGCGCCAGGATAAAGAAGGTCTGGTACATCATCGCGAAGGTCATGATGAGCGAGGCGGCGCACGCCTGCATCTCGACCTCAGTGGCCAAAAAGCCGTGCGAAAGACCGCCCACGACGAGGAAGGTCACGTTGGCGAGCATAGAGATCAGGGACAGCAGCATGCCCGGAGCGATGGTCATAAACATGTCGTAGGCGGCAAAGCGATGATAGCGGAAGGTCGACTTGACCAAGTGCTTACCATAGGTAAAGAATACCTGGTAAAAGCCCTTAGTCCAACGCATGCGCTGTTTCCAGGACGCCTTAAACGTCACGGGCTGCTCGTCAAAGAACTCCGCCGGTGCATAACCGATGCGAATGCCATGGATGGCGCAGAACGTGGTGAACTGAATGTCCTCAGTCAGCGTGTGGAACTGCCAGCCGTGCATGCCTTCGATCACGCTGGCAGAAATGAGATAGCCCGAACCCGAAACGGCGCAAGACGTCTTGCAGATATTACGCGCGTTGTTGAGAAAGCGTGCCTCACGCAGATACCAGGTGGCATTAGCTGCCGAGACCCACGAGCTGCCGAAGTTCTTGGAGTTGCGATAGCTCGTGACCACATGGAAACCCTGGTCAAAGGCATCGTTCATCTTAGACACGTAATCGCGGGAGATAACGTTGTCGGCATCGAAGATGAAGTAGCCCTCAAACGTGTCGGGATACTCGTTAAGGATACGGTCGAAACCAAAGTCCATGACCCAGCTCTTGCCCTTACGGGCCAGGTCATTGCGCTCGTAAACAATGGCACCGGCCTCGCGCGCAAGCTGCGCCGTGTTGTCGGTGCAGGCGTCGGCGACGACGAAGACCTCGATAAGCTCGGACGGATAGTCCTGATCCTTGATGGAGCGTACGAGGTTGGCGATCACGGCTTCCTCGTTATGCGCCGCGATAAAGAACGCATAGCGGTGGAGTTTTTTGGCCTTGGGAGGCGCGACCTCGCCACGAAGAGCACCGATGACAAAGAAGACCACCTGGTACAGAAAGCAGACCGTGAGCAGCGTGACGACAATCTGGTTGAAGATCACGATGGGTGTGTTGGTTTGTAAAAAGGCGAGCATGCAGGCTCCCGAGAACGCATTACGTAAACAAACGTATATCTTACCGCAGGCTTACCGAGTTCAAGAAACCACCTAATACTGGCTAGGCTTCGAGCAGACCGAGCTGCGGAACGATTTCGTCGCCGGCAGCGGTGCGGCCAAGCGAGCGCGGGGCCAGGTCGTCAAGAACCGCAGCGAGATCCCACGGCAGCTCGTCGCGGCACTCGATGCGCTCGCCCGTCACGGGATGGTCGAACGCCACGCGCCAGGAATGAAGGAACTGCCTGGTCAGACCCTGATCGGCGCGCGCATCGCACTTACCGTAGAGTGGATCGCCCACGCAGGCGTGGTTGATATGGCGCATATGCACACGAATCTGATGCGTGCGGCCGGTAAACAGATGGCACTCGACGAGCGTGTAGCCGTCGTCGAAGCGCGTGGAATCAAAGCGCTCGAGCACCTTGAAAGTCGTGATGGCCTGGCGCGCAAAGGGGTCATCGGAAACCGCCATCTTCACGCGGTCGCGCGTCGATCGGGCAATACCGGTGTTGATAGTGCCCTCGTCCATGGCGATGTGACCGTGAACGAGCGTGATATAGCGACGGTCGAGCGTGCGCGTGCGGATAAGATTTTGAAGCGCGCGCTGGGTGTCGTCGTCCTTTGCCGCGAGCATAAGGCCCGAGGTATCGCGATCCAGGCGATGCACGATGCCGGGGCGGTCCTCACCCTGCACGGTACCAAGATGATCGATGCCGCAGTGGTAGACCAAGGCGTTCGCCAGCGTACCGCTCTCGTGGCCATGGGCGGGATGGCACACCAGGCCGCGCTGCTTGGAGAGCACGATAAGGTAGTCGTCCTCGTAACGGATATCGAGGGGAATGGCCTCGGGAATAACATCCGTGGGATCGTGCGGCTCGGGCAGGTCGACCGAGATGCGGTCACCGGAGCGCACGGCATATTTTTTTGACAGGCAAGTCTCGCCGTTGACGGCAACGGCACCGCCCTCGATCAAGTGCGCGCAGGCAGAGCGCGTGGGGCAGCCATCGTTGGCGCCCAAAAAGGCATCGAGACGCTGACCAACGGAATCGTCGGCAACGAGAATATGGATGTCGGCCATTAACGCTCATTCCTTTCGCGAATCTTGCGGGCACGCTCCCCACGCTGCTTGGCTTTGCGTTTGGCGCGGGCCTCGTCACGGGCGTTGAGCTCGGCGGTCGCATCGACCTCGCGAGCAGCAGGACTCAAGAACATATAACCGATGAGCGCCAGCACGACACCGACCGTAATGCCGATATCGGCAACGTTAAAGACGGGAAAGTCGATGAACGTGGTGGCTATAAAATCGGTCACGAAACCAAAGGCGAGGCGGTCGATCGCGTTACCGATGGCGCCGCCCGCAACCATAGCCATGCCCACGACCTCAAGACGAGCGAGCTGAGGCGCACGGAGCAAGTACACGACAATGGCGACAATGACCGCAAGCGCCAGCACAGCGAACGCAACGCCATGCCCCTCGCCCATGCTGAAGGCGGCTCCGATATTGCGGACAAACAGAAAATCGATCACGCCGGGGATAACGGTCACATGCAGGGCATCGCCAACGGCACGAACCGCAAGCTTGGTCAGCTGGTCAACAAGCAGCACAACGAGCGCTACCCCACCAGCAACACCCAACCGCCAACGCAAAGGCGGCGTCATATCCGCACCACGACCCAAATCAATCCCCTACCTTCAAGATCATCGAATTACGTTTAATGCAAAGAACCATCTTATATTGCCACACGCAGGGCGCACGACATATTCGCTAACGTCAGATAAATAACCAGCATAAAAAGAAAGCGGCATTCCGAAAAACAGAATGCCGCTTGAATGTGACACAGGTAGTCATTGGGGACGTCCTTGTTTGACTAGTCATTTAAGAACGTCCCCAACGACTAGTTCAGCGCCTCCGCGCAGCGCTTGCAAATATGCGCGTGGCCATTGTACTCGCCGACGGTGGTGCGATAGTTCCAGCAACGGTCGCAGCACTCGCCCTCGGCAGCCTCGATGGCAACGGAGAGCTCCTCGCCCTGGGTCAGCTCAACATCGGAGACGATGTAGAACTCGGCGAGGTCGACGGCCTTGTCGCCGGTCAGCAGCGCATACATCTCGGCGGGAACGACCGCCTTGACGCGGACCTGCTGGCTCTTGGTGAAGGTGCCGGCAGAACGGGCATCCTCAAGGGCCTTGGTCACGGCGCTACGGAGCTCGAGCGAAGCCTCGAGCACGCCCTCGAACTCATTGGCCTCGTCGACCGTGATGGGCGACTTGTACCAATCGAGCAGCGCGGCGTACTTCTGGTGATCGACGCAGCCGGCGGGCGCATATGCCATGGCCTCGTCGACCGTATAGGACAGGATCGGCTGCAGGTCGCGCATGAGCATCGAGAAGAGCTCGGCCAGCACGGTCTGAGCGCTGCGGCGCTC
>URHQ01000083.1 GCA_900547655.1 uncultured Collinsella sp. | reverse complement strand
GCATGGATTCGAACCTCGGTCGAGGCGCGGGCGTAAAGAAAACGCGGAGCGTTTTTAGCCCGCGGGCGAGCGCGCCGGCAGGCGGGCGAAGCCGGTGCGGATCCGCGCAGCGGATGCGCGGAATCCTATACGCCGCACCATTTGAGATCAAAGCTCCCGGCAACGGGGGCTTTTCTTTTGCGCCAGCTTGAGTGCTTTCGTCCAAAGGGACGATTTCCTGTCGACTCGTGTAAGATTCCGAGTAGATGTCGCGACTTATTCGCGACCACTCCTTCTTCAAGCGACCGATCAGGGTGATATTTCGTGGCAGAGCGTCCGACATACAAGCTCAGGTTTCTCGATCCCAAGAAGCGCTTTCCGGCGATGCCCGAGCAGCCTGCGGGACGCTCATATGGCGTGGTCTGGAAACTCTTTGGCGAGGATCAGCATGAATCTTGTTATGTCGTCGAATTCGTTGGCAAAAGTCATGTGTCGCTTTTGGGCTACGTAAGCGTTTCGGGTGAGGTGTACAAGGTGGACCGCCCCGTTAGCGAGGCTCCGCTGCCCAACAATCCCGACATGGAACTAGTCCTTGACGAGTCGGATTCCAGTATTGGTGAGATTATGGTAAGGGAAGCCAACGGTGCAATGCGCGCGTGCGCGCGAACCGTCGGCTCTCCCGAAGGCCCCATGCGCGAGCAGTCCGACCACGAGACATGGAATTCGACTCGCGCCCTTCCTTACGGCGAGTTCATGGCCTCGATGTTCTTGCGCTACGTGATATTTGCCAACTCCGAAAGCGCTATTGCGAACACGGCGGGCGTCGACGGTCTCGATGCGGACATGCAAAACGTTGTCGACAAGATCAAGCTCGTAAAGTTGTCCGAGCCGGTCGAGGTGTTTTTGGGCTTTAACACGGCACCGCTCCCTGATGCTATCGAGACGCTGCTTTACCGCGTTGACCATGCCGAGAATCCGAGCGGTATCGAGCGCTATGCCGCCGCCCTTATGAGCGAAATTGACTTGCCCCGCCTGCGCACCATCGCTGCCAAGTCCGAGATGAGCCTGGCTCGCATTGATCGCTCAAAGATTTTCTATCTCAATTTTGATCGTAGCCTGTTGGACCAGGACGAGATTGACATGCTGCTTGCCATCGAGTGCCGTCTCAACCGCCTCTCCGGCATCCTTGAGCGCATCGGGGCCGGATTGGCCCCCGCGGCATCCTCGCCGAGCCTTGAGGGCTGCGCGCTCTTTGATGCGTGGCATATCGCCAAGACGACCAACGATGTTCCCCGCCTGCTCGATACGGCTTCGAGCGATAACCCGTGGGCCAAGCCGGGAACGGTTTCGTGCCAGCCGGGCGGCGAGTGGGACGTGCGCACGCGTTTTGCGCGAATCGTTGAGGCGCTCAACGTGGTCACGCGGCTCGACTATACCTATCGGGCAAACGTTGCCGAGGGGATTATGCTCGTTCGGTTTGGGCACTCTGTCGTGGATGCCATGCCGCAACGTGAATACGACGCCCAAGATGACGCCTGGCGCGAGCTGGACGAGGACACGCGTGCGATCTGGGCCGCGGAGCACGATGCGCGCGTGGCACTCACACTTGCGGCAGCGTGTTTTGCCGCGGGCGCCTGCATCACGCGCTGCTATGTGCAGATTGCTGCTCCCGACAGTGAGCAGGGCGAGCGCGTTGTCGCAACGTATTTCTTTGGGCGCGCGGCCTATCTGGCCGATTGCGTGCCTGTCGCCAAGGATCTTGAGAGCATGGACATGGACGATATGCCGTGCAAGCGTGTGCTTGAGGCGTATGAGTCAACCGCTCCGGAGACGATTGAGCCTGCGGAGGTTCATGCTCGTCCGCGTGATGACCATCGCACGCTGCCGCCGGCGCTGCGCGATCTGCTACTTGCCGATACGGCTGACGAGTTGGAGGTCATGGAAGAGGACGACGACCCATACGTGGCCCGTGTTGTTGAATTGCGCGAGCAGGCAAAAGTTGACCGTACAGGTGCTTTTGAAGGCTTTTCCCGTCTTGTCGAGGAGTTGGAGGCTAAGTGTGCCGTCGCCGAGCTTTTGGCGACAGGTCCGGTTCAAACGCAGTTTTGCGATAACCAGCTGGTGCGCATGGTGCTACCGGTGTTGGAAGAAGACCGCTCTGTGCGAATCCTTCGTGCGCCCGATGCGCTGTACTTTGCCCAGCACGAGATCTGCAGTTTTTACGCCGAGCAAGAGGACTTTGAACGAGCGCTGCCCGAGGTGCGTCATCTTTACGATCTGGCGCGCTCGTCCATGCAATCGCACTTTGCGCTCATCAACGTGCTTGCGCGTCTGGAGCGCTTTGACGAGATTATCGAGGTGGCGCGCCACGGCTTACGTATTGCCAGCGATCGTTCTGCAATCGGCTACCTGTTCTATCGCTTGGCGTTTGCCTATTGGAATTGCGATCAGCTCGATCTGGCGCTGGCTTGTTACCGTCTGGTGCCGCGCGGCGAGGAGTCGGGCAGCAGCGCGCTGGAAGAAATGCAGGGCCTTATGAACGAGATGGGCGTCAGCGAGCCTCCGACGTTCGAGGAAGCGGTCGAGACCATCCGCAAGGCTGGACTCGAGCTGCCGCCAGTGTCCGCCGTGACGAATCAGCTGGCAGATGCCGCTGTGCAACTGGTCGACAACGGCTTCTTTTTCCTGGCACGCGGTTGCATCTTCCAAATGTGGCGCACCATGGGCAACGACGAGCTCGGCTCCCTCAACCGCTCGCTGGGGTAGGGGCGATATAGAGGGGCCGCACCGCGCTATTTGTATCGGCGCGGGCGGGAGGACCCGGCAGGATCGGTAAGGCATAAAGCCGCCGAGCCTGCTAAAACTGTTAAACTCTGCTAAAGTTGCTAAACTTTGTTAAAGTTGTTAAAACTAGCAGAGGAGGGCAGAATGACGAAAGCTGTTAACCCCTTTAAGCCAACGGCGGGCATGAATCCGCCTGAGCTTATCGGACGGGACACTGTTTTGGATGACTTTGCCGAGGCTCTTGAGAATGGTCCTGGTGCCCCCGATCGACTCATGCGCATCTCGGGCGTCCGAGGCACAGGTAAAACGGTGCTCCTTAATGCATTGGGTGACCTTGCACGCAAAAAAGGATTCGAGGTCGTTGACGTTGCCTCCAATGCTGGTTTTTGCAATAGAATCCTCGAGGCTCTGCAGCGAAACGTTCGTCTTGAATCAATCTCGATTTCCCCATCGATTTTAGGGGTCAGCCTTGGCTCCATGGAGATGTCGAAGTCGGCCTCTCATCTGGGCGAGGCGATGTACGATGCTGCGAAGCGCGGTGGTCTGCTCATTACGCTCGACGAGATCCAGGATGCCTCAACTGAGGAAATGCGCGAGCTAGGCAATGAGATGCAGCTCTTGATCCGCCAAGGAGCGAATGTCGCTTTCGCTTTCGCCGGGCTGCCGACATCGGTAGATGGCGTGGTGGTGGATGATACGTTGACGTTCCTTCAGCGAGCCAAACATGTTGAACTTACTCGGCTTTCCGATTTTGAAGTTGGCGGATCGTTTGAGGATACGATGAGACGAGCGGGCAAGGAGCTCGACAAAGGTGCCGCTGAGCTATTAACAAAAGCTTCGGCAGGCTATCCCTTTATGGTCCAGCTGGTCGGATATTACGCTTGGCAGGTTGCTGCGCGCAGTGGGGCGGAGAGCGTGAGCGAAGAGGCGGCTCGTAAGGGTATCCAGGCGGCTCTTGATAGCTTTAATGCTATGGTGATTGCCCCAGCGCTGCGCAGGGTGTCGGAACGGCAGTTTCAGTATCTCGCGGCGATGGCTCAATGCGAGGGCGTCGATATCGCCAACGGCGATATCGCCAAGAAGATGGGTTTGTCGGCGAACAAAGTTGGGTCATATCGCAAGCGTCTGATCGATGCGGGGTTGATTGAGCCCGCGGGCTATGGCTGTGTTTCGTTTGCAATTCCGTACATGCGCGATTATCTGTTGGAGACCGTTCGAGAGGACTAATAAAGACTGGAGGCATCGACGCCGCCGCTGGGGTTGCCCCCGTATCTTTGTCTCAATCTGTAACATCTAGAGGGGATTACGGCATGCAGGTGTTTCAGATTGAGACATTTGCGGATAGTGCCGACTGTTTGTCTAAATCTGTAACCTCTGGACGAAGATTTGTCCTGCAACTGTTACAGATTGAGATGATTGGCTGAGACGTCTACTGGCAAATTGGAATCGCTCCAAAATTTCCCCTTGCCCATCCTTGGCTGTTTGGTTACTATAGAACGGCTGTTACGGAGAGCTGACCGAGAGGCCGAAGGTGCTCGCCTGCTAAGCGAGTATGCCCCAAAAGGGCATCTGGGGTTCGAATCCCCAGCTCTCCGCCAGTTTAACTTTAAAGAAGGGTCCCATTTGGGGCCCTTTTTTAATTAGAAGAATGTTAGCTGGGGATTCGAACCCGAGAGGGCACGGGCGTTAAGCAAACGCGAAAGCGTTTGTAGCCCGTGGGCGAAAAGCCGCCAGGCTTTGAAGCCGGAGGGCATGCGTAGCATGCCCGGACATCCCCAGCTCTCCGCCAGTATGAATTGAAAGAAGGGTCCCATCGGGCCCCTTTTTTATTATCAAGAATGGCGGCTGGGGATTCGAACCCTCAAAAAAGGAGGCATCCTTTCGGACACCTCCTTTCAGCGAGTGTATTGTTCTTCGACCTTACATCTCGGGCGCCTTGGCGACGGTCTCGCTTTCTGCCGTGAGCGGGCGGTTGTCGATGCGACGGCCCAAGCGGTCAAGCTTCACGAGCAGCCATTCAATGGGATTCGGCCCCGAGCCTTCCTCGTCGGCAACCAAATCCATGACGGCAATCTTGTTGCCATCCTGCTTGAGCGTCACACTGCCCACCTTGTCGCCCACATGCACCGTGCCCGAAAGATCGTCGTAGCTAACCTTTTCGGTCACCTCGCCGGCAAGGGAAAACACGGTCGCTTGCGCCGTAGGATCGGCGAGTGTGGCGTCGATTGTCTTATCCGTCCAGTCGGTTTGGCCAACGCGCGCCATAAGCGGGTTGCCGTTGGCGGTCTTTTCCTGCGTGTTGGCGATTGCGACCGTCACCTTGTGGCCGTAGTACCAGTTGGCAAGGGTGGCGGTATCGGTAAAGCGCTGATCGGTGGTGGTGGAGTTCAAAATAACGGTGTAGATCTCGTCGCCGTCGCGGTTGTAGGCGCTCGTAAAGCAATAGCCCGCGTCGTCGGTGGTGCCGGTCTTGCCGCCGATGTTGCCATCTTGGCCCAGCAAATAGTTATGCGTGTCCATGGAATGCGAATGGTCGGTGCCGTCGGCGCCCGTGACCTCGATCCAGGAATCCTTGCTCGCTACGACCTCGCGGATCGTGTCGTTTTTCATGGCCTCCTGCATCATCAGCGCTACGTCATGTGCGGTTGAGTGCATATCGCCAGCCCACTCATCAAAGTCCAGACCATGCGGGTTTTCAAAAAGCGTACCGGTACAGCCGAGCTTCTTAGCGCGCTCGTTCATGGCCTTCACAAATGTGGCCTCGGCGTCTTTGGTCTTAGGGTCGATCTTCTTGCCCACATATTCGGCGAGCACGATGGCGGCGTCGTTGCCCGAGGGAATCATCAGGCCGCGCAGTGCCTGCTCCACGGTAAGCTCATCGCCTTCGAGCAAGCCAGCGGTCGAATTACCCACGGTGGCTGCGGCGTTGCTCACCGTGACCTTCTCGTCCATCTTGCAATTCTCGACGGTTAGGATTGCGGTCATGACTTTGGTGATCGAGGCAATCTTGACCTGCTCATCGGCGCCGCGCCCATAGTAGACGGTGCCGTCTTTGCCCATGACGAGGGCATTGGTCGCATCGATATCGGGCAGGTTTTCGGCCGTGATGCCGCGCGCATCGGCGGTTTTGCCGCAAACATTGTCGGTCGTGAGCACTTGGGCGCCGGCGACGGTGGGCGCGCCAGCGGCAAGGGCGATAGCGCAGACAAAGCCGGCGGCAAGCTGGGCTGAGCGCTTTGAAAAAGAGGTGAGGGACTTCACGGATTTCGCTTTCGACGGGATGGTCTCTTCTGGAACTAAAGTATATCGTTTGCCGGCGTCGGCGATCATCGCGTGCGTGCGTGGCCCACATCCGCGCCCGAACGGGCACAAGGGTGCTTAAGGCCGACTTAATCACCCACGCTTGTTGTGTGTGACGGGCGCCCCCTCGGGCATAATGGAGCGCGAGAGGAGCACGCATGAACGAGCGCATTTTGGTAGTTGATGACGAAAAGGCCATCGCCGACTTGGTTGGTATCTACCTTACAAAAGAGGGCTTTGATGTCCAGATTGCCTATAGCGGGGCCGATGCTGCCAAGGCAATCTTGGAGCAGGAGTTCGATCTGGCGCTGCTGGATGTCATGCTGCCCGATATCGATGGCTTTGAGCTGCTGCGTACGATCCGTTCCAGCCATACCTATCCCGTGATCATGCTGACGGCGCGCGATGCCCAGCAAGACAAGATCGAGGGCCTTTCGCTTGGCGCGGACGATTACGTGGTTAAGCCGTTTCGTCCTCTGGAGCTCATCGCGCGCGTGCACGCTCAGCTTCGCCGCTACACCAGCTACGGTAGCCGCGCACAGGCGGCCGAGTCGCCGACCCTCCAGCTCGACGGCTTGGAGATCAACCGCGATGCTCGTTCCGTAACGGTGGACGGTGCACCGGTACGCCTCACACCCACCGAGTATTCAATCTTGCTGTATCTGGTCGAGCATCGCGGCAGCGTGGTGGGCGTGGAGGACCTGTTCCGCGCGGTATGGAACGAGGACTTTATGCCCGGCTCCAACAATACGGTGATGGTGCACATTCGCCACTTGCGCGAAAAGATTGGCGACGACGCACAAAAGCCGCGCTTTATCAAAAACGTCTGGGGCGTCGGCTACATCATCGAATAACGCTTTTGATGGTGGGGAAGTGGATATGACAAAAGACGATAGGCAGGCATTCGAGGCGCCCGATCGACTCTTTGAATACGTGAGGTCGGTCGTTGATAACCGCGCGCTTGCAACGGTACTGCTCTTTTTGCTGAGCCTGCTGCTGATTGGCATCGGCAACATCGTCGGAATCTTGGCGGTGCTGCTTGTCGGCTTTTTGCTGATCGATCGATTTGAGATCGTGCGCCGCTGCGTGGTGATTGGCGGCGCCGCGTGGGCCATGACGTTGGCGATTGGCGCCATGGCGCTCGGCGGCATCGAAGGGCCGGCGCTGTTCGATGCCGGCTTTGTATTCAACATGCTTGGCTTTGTGCTGGCGCTTGCCGCGTGCGTGCTGTTCTTTTGCGGCCGCGCCCTGTACTGCCAGGGCTACGAACAGGGCGAGCAGCATGCCGATTGTATGCTGGCCGCTCGTATTCAAGATCGCCTGATCGATCACCCCGACACCTGGGACAACATCGACGGCGACTTCTTGGAGGTCGAGGGCGCCCTTAACCGCGTGCGTGACCGTGAGCGCAAGGTGCAGCAAGCTCTGCGTGACGAGTCGCATCGCAAGGACGATCTGGTCACGTACTTGGCACATGACCTGCGCACCCCGCTTGCCAGTGTGGTGGGCTATCTTTCGCTGCTGCAAGAGGCTCCTGAACTGCCGGTTGAGCAACGTGCGCACTTTACGGGCGTGGCGCTCGACAAGGCGCACCGGCTCGATGCACTCATCGAAGAGTTCTTCGATATCACGCGCTTTGACTTCCACGATATCGTGCTCACGCGCGGCTATGTTGATCTGGGGTTGCTGCTGGCTCAGGTGGCTGACGAGTTCTATCCCATCCTCAACGAGCAGCATAAGGAAGCCCAAGTTGATATTCGCGAGGACCTGACGGTGCTCGTGGATGGCGACAAGATGGCTCGCGTGTTCAACAACATCATGAAAAACGCCATCGCCTATAGCTACGAAGGATCGACCATCACGATTGAGGCTGGGCGTCAAGATGACGGTGGCGTGCGCGTGCGCTTTATCAATCAGGGCGATCCTATCCCTGCGGCTAAGCTCAAGGTGATCTTTGAGAAGTTCTATCGCCTGGATGCGGCGCGTGCGACCAATCGCGGTGGTGCCGGTCTGGGCCTTGCTATTGCCAAGGAGATCATCGCGGCACACGGCGGTACCGTTGCATGTGAATCGACGCCCGAACACACGATATTCACCATCGAGCTGCCCGCCGCATAGCCAGCGTGCCCTTACAAACACTTGACAATGCGCTCACGTGCATATGAGCCGCGATTTCTACTATCGATACTGCTGAATTGATATCGATGTGGAGGTATGCGGTATGACGGCTGCTGCGGCTGTGGAGCCCACGGAGCTTGAAGAACTCATGAAAGCGCAGGCCGAGGCCGCGCACGAGCGCGAGGTTGGGGATGCGACTCGCCCCACGGCAGAGGATCTTGCCGCCTCGCCGACGCGCATCGACGTCGAGGGCCTCGACCTGTTCTATGGCGACCATCATGCGCTCAAGGACGTGAATATCAAGATCCGCGACAAGCAGATCACCTCGTTTATCGGGCCTTCGGGCTGCGGAAAGTCCACGTTGCTGCGCTGCTTTAACCGCATGAACGACGGCATCAAGGATTGCCGCATCGAGGGCAAGATTGCGCTCGATGGTCAAGATATCCTGGGCGATTACGACATCTGCCGTTTGCGCCAGCGCGTGGGCATGGTGTTTCAGCGCCCCAACCCGTTTCCCATGAGCATCTACGACAACGTCGTCTACGGTCCTCGCGGCATGGGAGTGCGCGACCGCGTCGTGCTCGACGAGCTGGTCGAAGACTCCCTGCGACGCGCCGCCCTGTGGGACGAGGTCAAGGACAAGCTCAAAGAATCGGGTCTGGGTCTTTCGGGCGGCCAGCAGCAGCGTCTGTGCATCGCCCGTGCGCTGGCCGTGCAGCCCGACATTCTGCTGATGGACGAACCGACCTCGGCGCTCGACCCCGTATCGACGCTGGTGGTGGAGCAGCTGGCCTGCGAGCTCAAAGAGGCCTGTACGCTCGTGGTCGTTACGCACAATATGCAGCAGGCGGCGCGTATCTCCGATTCGGTCGCGTTTTTCTTGCTGGGCGAGTTGGTGGAGCACGCGCCCACCGCGCAACTCTTCAAGAATCCGACTGATCCGCGCACGGCGGATTATTTGACGGGCCGTTTTGGCTGATACCATCTAGTACAGGCACCTTTAGGGTTAAGATGCGGTCATGTCGGCCGCAAAGGGGTTCAACATGATCTATTACGTCGAGGACGATGACAACATCAGGGATTTGACGGTCTATGCGCTGCGCAAGCCTGTCTCTTATACACATCTGACGCTGCCGACGAAC